>DATJOB010000304.1:0-7836 GCA_035507475.1 Allostellaceae bacterium
GCGCGGTCGGGACCGCGCCAAGCGCGCCGAGCAGCGGCAGCACGCTGAGCGAGCGGACGCGCTCGGCGCCCGCCGCCCCGCCGCCCAGCTTGCCGATCGCGTCCGCCGCCATGTAGAACGTCGCCGACGCGATCGCGCCGACGACCATCAGCGTCGCCAGGGCGGTGGCGAGCAGCCGCTCGTCGATCCGCGCCACCGCGGCGAGCGCATGGGAAGCGGGCTCGGCGACAAGCGCTTCGGCGATGGCGACGCCGCCCAGCGCCACGACGAACACCCCGTAATCATGCGGATCGATCACCGGCGCCAGCGCAAGGAACGCCGCCAGCCAGAAGCCATGCCGCAACAGCGGCGGCAGTGCCGCGCGCACAGCCGCGCGGCGCGCGCCCATCGGTTCGCTTCGAGCTTCGGCCATCGCCGCACTGTCCGCGGCGGGGCTTGCTGCGCGCTTAACATCATTGAGTAATTATAGTGAATAGGAGGTAAATTATTTGCGTTAACTGGAAGTTAAATTTGGAATTGTCGCTAAATTACTCGCAAAGACTGAGCGATAAGACTAGAAAATCTTGACGATTTGTTCGATACCGTGGGTTGAGCAGCGGTCGCAAGAGCGGGACCGGTGGGAGCGCAGATGTATCCGGAAGGCCAAGAGATCCTCGTCGTGGTCGACGATCGCGACCTGCGCGCGCGTACCGCGCAGATCCTGCGCGACGAAGGCTTCACGGTGACCGCCGCGGCCGAGGGCCTTGCTGCGTTGCGCCACGCCGCCACCCGCCGCTTCGCGCTGATCGTCGCGGCCCGCGAGCTGCCCGGCTCGCTCGACGGCGGCACCACGGTGCGTCAGGCGCGCACCCGCCAGCCCTGGCTCAAGGCGCTCTATCTCGATCTCGGCGAGCGCGACGCGCGGCGCGGGCGCGGCAACCCGGACAGCGAGGATTTCATCGCCGTGCCGTTCGAGCGCCACGAGCTGATCGGCTGCACGTTCGAGCTGTTGCAGCGCGGCGCGAACGGAGGCGCCGATCTCGCGCGCCGGATGCGCCTCGAGCTGCACGCCTCCTGAGCCGCCCGTCAACTCGGCTGACCGGGCGGCGCCACGCCGCGCGCCACCGGGAACCCTCGCCGCGCGGCTCGCGTTCGGTGGCGAGGAGGTAGCCGATGATCAAAGCCATCCTGACCCCGGTGCTGCTCGGTCTCGCCGTCGCGTTCGTGATCCGCGCCACTGCGCGACGCCCCGCCTATAGTCCCCCCGCCTATTAGTCGCCGCTCGGGCAGCGCGGCGGCGCGCTTGGCCTAGCCGGCAGGCCGGCAAATCCGTTATAAGGCGCCCAGCTTTGCGGGGCGTGGCGCAGTCTGGTAGCGCACCTGCTTTGGGAGCAGGATGTCGGAGGTTCGAATCCTCTCGCCCCGACCAACGACCGGCGCGGCGGGCGGCAAGGGGGACGAGGCGGGATGGCGGTGGCGCGCATCTATCGGCCGTCGAAGACGGCGATGCAGTCCGGGCGGCGGGCGACCCGCCAGTGGGTTTTCGAATACGAGCCGGCGACGCGCCGCGTGCCCGACCCGCTGATGGGCTGGTCGAGCGCGCAGGACACGCTCAATCAGGTGCGGATGCATTTCGCGACGCTTGACGAGGCGCTCGCCTTCGCCAAAAAGCACGGGCTCGACTACACGGTCATCGAGCCGCACGCCGATAGCCCGAAGCCGAAAAGCTATGCCGACAATTTCCGCTACGACCGCATCCGCACCTGACGCGACCGGCTGCCGACCCCGTAGCTCAGCTGGATAGAGCACGAGCCTTCTAAGCTTGTGGTCGCAGGTTCGAGTCCTGCCGGGGTCGCCACCCCTACGGTCGGCGGGCGACGAACTGGGTCAGTTCGGCATAGGAAAAGCGCGGCTCCTCGGCGAGGAGATGGCGGCCGACGCGCCAGCGCGCGAGGTTGCGCGGCCCGCTCGCGGCGCGCTCTTCGGCGCTCGCGTAGACGCCGATCACGATGAGCTCATCGTCGTCGGTGACGAAATTCATCCAGTATCGCGGCCCGGTGGCGCCGGGAGAGGCCCGCGCGAGCTCGGCGCAGAAGCCCTTCAACTCGTCCTCGGCCCCCGGCCTGATCCGCGCACGACCGATCCGAGCGTACATCGCGCTCCCCGCCCCGCCCGCCTGAGCGGGCGAGGATATCACAACCGGCGCGCGGCCGAGGCTTGCCGCCTTCCGCGCCGCATCGTATCAGGTCGCCGGGCGAGGCTCGCAAGCGGGGGTGGCGCATGAAATCCGGCGTGGCGGCAGCGGCGATCGCGACGATCCTGGCGCTGGCGGCGGCGACCCCAGCGCCGGCCAAGGACCTGCCCAAGGCCGGCATGACCGTCGACGACGTGGTCGGCTGGCTGCAGGGCGCCGGCTACCAGGCCAAGCTCGTCACCGACAAGAACGGGCGCAAGACCGTCACCACCGCCGCCGAGGGCACCGAATTCCATGTCGGGTTTTACGACTGCAAGGACGAGCGCTGCGGCTCGATCCAGTTCTATGCCGGCTTCGACACCAAGGGCGCGCTCAACCCGAAGCGCATCAACGAGTGGAACCGGCAGAAACGCTGGGGCCGCGCCTATGTCGACGACATCAACGACCCGTGGATCGAGATGGACGTCGACCTGACGCCCGGCGGCACCTACGAGCTGCTCAACGACGAATTCGCCACGTGGCGGAGCACGCTGAGCGGGTTCAAGCAGTTCATCGGCCCCTGAGGTGACGATGAGAGGCGCGGCGATGGTCGATGCCGGCTCGTCCGCCGACGCGACCGACGGCACGGCGGCGCGCTACCGCGCCAACCTGCAGGGCGAGGTCGACAGCGCCGGGCTCTACCGCGCGCTCGCCGCGGCCGAGCGCGATCCGCGGATCGGCGAAGTCTATAGTCGGCTCGCCGCGGTCGAGGAGGCGCACGCCCAGTACTGGCAGGGCCAGCTCGCCCGGATCGGCGCGCGCGCCGAGGGCGGGCTGCGTCCCGACTGGCGCACCCGGGCGCTCGTCTGGCTGGCGCGGCGCTTCGGGCCGGCATTCGTTCTGCCGACGCTGAGCACGCTCGAACAGCGCGATGTCGGCGTCTATGACAGCCAGCCCGAGGCCGTGGCGGGCGGGCTGCCGGCCGCCGAGCGCTCGCACGAGCGGGTCGTCGCGGCGCTCGCCGCGTCGTTTCCGGGCGGCGCCAGCGGCGGCACCCTGGCGCGGCTCGAAGGCCGCCACCGCGCCGGCGGCAACGCGCTGCGCGCCGCGGTGCTCGGCGCCAATGACGGGCTCGTCTCCAACTTCAGCCTGGTGATGGGCGTCGCCGGCGCCGCGGTGGCCGGCCGCACCATCCTGCTCACCGGCCTCGCCGGCCTCATCGCGGGCGCCTGCTCGATGGCGATCGGCGAATGGCTGTCGGTGACCGGCTCGCGCGAGCTGAGCCAGCGGCAGATCGGCATCGAGGCCGACGAGCTGACGCAGGCGCCCGAGGAGGAAAAGGAGGAGCTGGTGCTGATCTACCAGGCCAAGGGCCTCGACGAGGCGCAGGCGCGCGCCCTCGCCGACCGGCTGATGGCCGACAAGGACAGCGCCGTCGATACGCTGGCGCGCGAGGAGCTGGGGATCGACCCCGGCGAGCTGGGCGGCTCGCCCTGGGCCGCCGCCGGATCGTCGTTCTCGCTGTTCTCGGCCGGGGCGATCTTTCCGGTGGCGCCGTTCTTCTGGCTCGACGGGCTCGCCGCGGTCGCCGCCAGCGCGGTGCTGAGCGGTCTGGCGCTGTCGGCGATCGGCGCCGGCACCTCGCTCTTCACCGGCCGGCCGCTCGTCTTCTCGGCCGCGCGCCAGCTGGCCGGCGGGCTCGCCGCCGCCGCCATCACCTACGGGGTCGGCCGGCTGATCGGCGTCGCGGTGACCGGCTGACGCTCAGACGAGCCGGCCGAAGATCAGCACCAGCCCGATCACCGAGACCAGCCAGGCGAGGGTGCGCAGCCAGGGGATCCCGGCGAGATAGATCAGCCAGTGCGCGAGGCGGCCCCAGAAGAACAGCTGGCAGCCGAGCACCGCCGTCGCATCGACCCGGCTGGCGATGTGCGCGACCAGCACCAGCGCGATGAAGAGCGGCAGGCTCTCGAGCATGTTGCGGTGCGCGCGCTGGGCGCGGCCGGCAAAGCCGGTCAGTGACGGCAGGGCGTCGCGATTGCCGGCGAGCATCGGCAACCCGACCTGCAGCTGCGCCGCCAGCACGGCGACGATCACCTCGACAAAGCTCAGGACGACAACCCAGACAAGCAGAGTGAGATCGGGCGTCATGGTATCGCTCCCCCGCTGTTAGCGCTGCGGTTGATCCGCCGGCGCGGCATCTTGCGCAACGTGCAGGGTGCTCGGCAACGCGGTTATGCATCGTGTCGCGCGTCATCGGTGGAACCTGCGGTTGCCCGGTGCGTTGGCGGTTGGGGGTTCGCGGGGCAGCCACGGAGGTTCGATGACGCCGAGAGCGCCGGCGGGTTTTGCGGCCGGGGAGCTAACCCCCGGGGAAATCGCCTTGTTTCTCGACGTCGACGGAACCCTCCTCGATCTGGCGCCGCGCCCGGACGAGGTCGCGGTCGTCCCCGGGCTGCTCGATGATCTCGCAGCGGTTGAAAGCCGGCTCGGCGGCGCGCTGGCGCTCGTCAGCGGCCGTCCGATCGCCGAGCTCGACCGGCTGTTCGCGCCACTGCGCCTGGCCGCGGGCGGGATCCACGGCGCCGAGCTGCGCCGCCGCCGCGGCGGCCCGATCGTCGCGCTGACCGAGGGACGCCTCGCCGACGAGTGGTGGCGTGCGCTTGCGCGCCTGCTCGACGATTTTCCCGGCAGCTACGCCGAGCACAAGCGGGTCAGCTTCGCCGTCCATTACCGCGACCCCGGAACCGATGTCGCGCGGCTCGCCGCGGCGCTCGCCGGGCTGATCGCGCAAATGGCGCGGCACGGCACCGAGACCCGGCTGGCACGCGGCCACGCGGTCTTCGAAGTGCAGCTGCGCGGCTTCGACAAGGGCCGGGCGATCGAGCGGCTGATGGCGGAGCCGTGCTTTGCCGGCCGCAAGCCGATCTTTGTCGGCGACGACGCGATCGACCGGCCGGCTTTCGACAAAGCGCTGGCGCTGGGTGGCGGTGCGTTGGCGGTCGGTATCGAGCTGCCCGGCCTCAGCGGCGTCTTCGCCGGCCCGGCCGAGGTGCGCGCCTGGCTGCACGAGATTGCCCGCCGCGAACCGCGTGAGGCCCGAACGCGGGAGGACCTGCTGTGCCGCGCCTCGTCGTAGTCTCGAACCGGGTCGCGGTGCCCGACCCCGAAGGGCCGCGCCAGGCGGGCGGCCTGGCGGTTGCGGTCAACGCCGCGCTGAAGCGCCGCGAGGGGCTGTGGTTCGGCTGGAGCGGCGAGACCGCCGAGAACGGCGCGGCCTACCGGCCCAAGGTCGTCGAGCGGCGCCGGCGCAGCTTTGTCACGATCGACCTCTCGGAGACCGACTACCAGGAATACTACAACGGCTTCGCCAACCGCGTGCTGTGGCCGATTCTGCATTACCGCGTCGACCTTGCCGAGTTCACCGCGGTCGACCTCGGCGGCTATCTGCGGGTCAATGCCCGCTTCGCCGAGGCGCTCTCCGACTTCATCCGCGCCGACGACTGGATCTGGGTACACGACTATCACCTGCTGCCGCTCGCCAAGGAGCTGCGGGCCCGCGGCCACGCCAATCCGATCGGCTTCTTCCTCCACATCCCTTGCCCGCCGCCCGACATCCTGCTCGTCCTGCCGCAGCACGCCGAGACGGTCGGCGCGCTCGGCCATTACGATCTGGTCGGCACCCAGACCGAGCGCGACGCCGAGAACCTGCGCCAGTATTTCGAGCTGCAGGGCGCGGCGTTCGGCCGCAACCGCAGCGGGTTCGAGATCGACGGGCGGCGGGTCCAGCTGCGCGCTTTTCCGGTGGCGATCGCCACCAAGGTCTATGCCCGCGCCGCGCGCAATGCGCTGCGCTCGGACTTCGCCGCCGAGATGCGCGACAGCCTCAACAGCCGCAAGCTGATCCTCGGGGTCGATCGGCTCGACTACTCGAAGGGCATCCCGCAGCGGATCCACGGCTTCGGGCAGTTTCTCGACACCTTCCCGCGCTGGCGCCACCACGTCACCTACCTCCAGGTGACGCCGATGTCGCGCGCCGAGGTGCCGGAATACGCCGACATCAACCAGACCGTGAGCACCCTCGTCGGCCAGGTCAACGGCCGCTACGGGGAGCCGGCATGGACCCCGATCCGCTACGTCAACCGCGCCTATTCGCGCGCCTCGCTGGCCGCGCTCTACCGCATGGCGGCGGTCGGCCTGGTGACGCCGCTGCGCGACGGCATGAACCTCGTCGCCAAGGAATATGTCGCCGCGCAGGACCCCGACGACCCGGGCGTGCTGGTGCTGTCGCAATTCGCCGGCGCGGCCGAGGAGCTCGACGGCGCGCTGCTCGTCAACCCGCTCGAAAGCGAGGGCATGGCGGCGGCGATCGACGCCGCGCTGCGCATGCCGCTCGCCGAGCGCCGCGACCGCCACCGCCGGATGTATCGGCACCTCGTGACCTTCGACATCGACCACTGGGCCGAGCGCTTCCTCGCCGCGCTCGGCGAGAGCCGGCACCAGGGCCTCTTCGACAACATCCGCCAGCTCTTCGCGGCGCGCGGGTAACGCCCGGAGGTAACGCCCCGGTCGACAGGCCGGGTTTGACAGACGGGGTTTGACAGGCGGGCATGGCGGGCGGCACGGTTTGCCGGCCACCGCCGCAGGAGCCGCCGATGCCCGACGCCTACGCCCGCTACACCCGCCTCAAATTCGACCGGCCGCATCCCAAGGTGCTGCGGCTGACGATGGACAACGGCCGGATGAACACCGCCGACGAGGCGCTGCACGCCGAGCTCGCCGACATCTGGCGCGACGTCGATCGCGACGACAGCGTCCATGTCGCGATCCTCACCGGCGCCGGCCGCGTGTTCTCCGCCGGCGGCGATTTCAACATGATCCGACGCGCCACCACCGAATTCGCGGCGCGCGCCCAGCAGTGGAAGGAGGCGCGCGAGATGGTCTACGGGATCATCAACTGCAACAAGCCGGTGGTCAGCGCGATGCGCGGCGTCGCGGTCGGCGCCGGGCTTGTCTGCGGCATCCTCGCCGACGTCTCGATCGCCACCAAGGACTGCCGGATCATCGACGGCCACACCCGGCTCGGCGTCGCCGCCGGCGACCATGCGGCGATCGTCTGGCCGCTGCTCTGCGGTCTCGCCAAGGCGAAATACTATTTGCTGACTTGCGATCAGATTCTGGGTGAGGAAGCCGAGCGTATCGGATTGATAACCTTCGCGGTCGACGACGAACAGCTTGAGGCGAAATCGGTCGAGGTGGCAACCCGGCTGGCAGAAGGCGCACAGAGCGCGATCCGCTGGACGAAGCACGCGCTCAACAACTGGCTGCGCGCGATGGGCCCGACCTTCGACGCCTCGCTGGCGCTCGAATTCATCGGGTTCAGCGGCCCCGATGTGCAGGAGGGCCTCGCCTCGCATCTGGAAAAGCGCAAGCCGAGCTTCCCGCCGGCGCCGCCGATCTGAGCACCGCCGATCCGAGCACTGCCGATCCGAGCACCGCCGATCCGAGCACTGCCGATCCGAGCACTGGCGATCCGAGCGGCGGCGATCCGAGCGGCGGCGATCCGAGCGGCGGCGATCCGCGTCGCCGGCGCGGCCGGCGCCGGTCGCTAGCGAAAAGTTAATCGCGATCTGCTATCCTGCCGCGATGGCCGGTAAGGCAAAGGGCGGCGACGCGGCAATCCA
>DATJOB010000305.1:0-2878 GCA_035507475.1 Allostellaceae bacterium
GTTCATCCTGCACGCCGACCACGAGCAGAATGCGAGCACCTCCACGGTGCGCCTGGCCGGCAGCACCGGCGCCAATCCCTACGCCGCCATCTCCGCCGGCGTCTCGGCCCTGTGGGGCCCGGCGCATGGCGGCGCCAACGAGGCGGTGCTGAAGATGCTCGCGCGGATCGGCGACAAGTCGAAAATCCCGGAATTCATCAAGCACGTCAAAGACAAGAACGAGCACGAAATCCAGTACGGCTTCGGCCACCGCGTCTACAAGAACTACGATCCGCGCGCCAAGGTGATGCGCGAGACCTGTCACCAGGTGCTCGGCGAGCTCGGCATTCACGATCCGCTGCTCGAGCTGGCGATGGAGCTCGAAAAGATTTCACTGAGCGACGATTACTTCATCAGCCGGAAGCTCTACCCGAACGTCGACTTCTATTCGGGGATCATCTTGAAGGCGATGGGCTTCCCGACCTCGATGTTCACGGTGCTGTTCGCGATTGCGCGCACGGTCGGGTGGATCGCACAGTGGACCGAGATGATCGAGGACCCCGACTCCAAGATCATGCGCCCGCGCCAGCTCTTCACCGGCTCGGACGAGCGCCACTACGTGCCGATCAACGAGCGGCACTGATCGCCGACGGCGGCGTGGCCGGGTCAACCCCGGCCGTCACGCCGCCCCCTTCGAGAGACTATTTGCGCTCGACGAGCTCGATCTTGTAGCCGTCGGGGTCCTCGATGAACGCGATGACCGACCCGCCATGCGCCATCGGCCCGGCCGGGCGCGGGATTTTCACCCCGGCTTTCGCCAGCTTGTCGCAGGTGCCGTAGACGTCGGGGACGCCGATCGCGAGATGGCCGAAGGCGGTGCCGAGCGCGTAGGGCTCCGCCTGCTCCCAGTTATGGGTCAGCTCGATGACGGTGTTATCCATCTCGTCGCCGTAACCGACAAAGGCGAGCGTGAACTTGCCGGTCGGATAATCCCGCTTGCGCAGCACCTTCATGCCGAGCTGCTCGGTATAGAAGGCGAGCGACTTGTCGAGGTCCTTGACGCGGATCATGGTGTGCAGAAAGCGGAAATTGCCGTTCTCGGCCATCGGGTCACTCCTGTTGCTGGCGGCGGGCGGCGACGATCTCCAGGATCTTGTCGGCGGCGCGCAGGCTCGGCGACGGGCCGCCGGCGCCAAGCAGCCGCATCGCGGCATCATAGCCCTCCCGGTGCTCGGCGCGAACCCGTTCGTCGGCGATGAGCGCGACCAGGGTTTGCGCGAGATTGTCCGGCGTGCAGCGGGCCCCGAGATGCTCGACGACGAGCCCGCGCCCGAGGATCAGGTTGACGAGGTTGACCTGGCGCACCTTGAGGACGCGCTCGAGCAACAGCTCGGTCGGGCGGCTCAGGCGATAGGCGACGGTCATCGGCAGCCCGGCCATGGCCAGTTCGAGCGCCACCGTCCCCGAGGCGGCGAGCGCCGCGCGGCTGGCGGCGAAGGCGTCGTATTTCGCCGTGTCGCCGCGCAGCAGCAGCGGGGCACCCGGCCAGTCGCGGATGCCGGCCTCGACAAGCGCGGCGACGGTCTCGACCGTCGGCACCGCGACGCGGAACGCGCCCAGCCGGGCCTCCACCCGGCGCAGCGCCGCGCCGAAGATCGGCAGCAGCCGGCGCACCTCGCCGGCGCGGCTGCCGGGCAAGGCGGTCAGCACCAGCGTCTCGGGCGCGATGCCATGCGCGGCGCGGAACCGCGCCGCATCCCCGCTCGCCGCCCCGCCTTCGATCAGTGGGTGCCCGACATAGCTGCAGGCGAGGCCGACCCGCTCGAAATAGGGCGGCTCGAACGGCAGCAGCGCCAGCAGGTGGTCGTACCATCGTGCCATGCGCCGCGCCCGGCCGGCGCGCCACGCCCAGACCATCGGCGCGACGTAATGGATGAGGGGCAGCCGCTCGCCGCGCCGCCGCAGCCCGTGCGCGATGCGCCAGCTGAACCCCGAGCTGTCGATCGTCACCACGGCATCGGGCCGCGCCGCGCGGATCGCCGCCACCGTGTCGCGGACGTGGCGCAGGATGAGCGGCGCTCGCGGCAGCACCTCGGCCACGCCGGCGACCGCGAGATCGGCAAGCGGGACGCGGCTGGCGAGCCCGGCTTCGCGCATCCGCTCGCCGCCGATCCCGGCGACCCGCAGCCCCTCGCCCGCGCGCCGGCGCAGCGCCGCGATCAGCGCCGCGCCGAGCGCATCTCCCGAAGGCTCGCCGGCGACGATGAAGATGAACGGCGCGGCCGGTGACGGCGCCGTCATGCCGCGCTGACGCCGACCACGAAGAGGCCGGCCTCGTCGGCAAGGCGGACCACGTCGTCGCGGTCGAGCAGCAGCGTCGCCCCGGCGGCGACGGCGATCCCCTGGAGCCCGGCGGCGGCCGCGCCGCGCACGGTCTGCGGCCCGATCGTCGGGCGGTCGGCGCGGCGCTCCTGGCCCGGCTTCTCGAGCTTGACGAGGACGCCACCCATGCCGTCGCGGCGCAGCCGCGCACAGCGTTCGAGCAGCGCGTCGGTGCCTTCGATCGCCTCGACGCCGAGCACCAGCCCCTGCTGCACGACGACCGCCTGACCGACATCGAGCGCACCCAGCGCCCGCGCCACGGCGATGCCGCGCGCGATGTCGGCCGCTGCACCCGCATCGGGTGCGAGGCGGCCAAGCGGCCCCTCCGGCACCGTCGTGCTGGCGTCGAGCAGCTCATGCGCGCCGACGAGGCGGAACCCTTCGATCTCCAGCTCCTTGACGACGGCCGACAGCAGGCCGTCGTCGCCGAGCATTCGGTAGCCGACCTTGGCGAAGAACTTGGCGGCCCGCCAGTCGGGCCGGATCGCCGAGAGCGAGGGCCGCCGCACCCCGCCGG
>DATJOB010000306.1:0-19617 GCA_035507475.1 Allostellaceae bacterium
GGTGCACGGCTATGTGCTCGGCCTCGCGCTCGGCCTGACGCTCGAATGCGACCTGATCGTCGCCGAGGCCGGGACGCGCTTCCAGCTGACCGAGACCTCGCGCGGCCTCGGGGCGTCGCGCTATTGGGCGCTCTTCCACTATCGCAACGCCGCCGCGTTCGGCGACGAGGTGGCGCTGACCGGCCGCTTCTTCACCGCCGAGGAGGGCATGGCGGCCGGGCTCTTCAACCGCCTCGCGCCGCAGGGAAAGCTGCTGGAGGTGGCGAAGGAGCTGGCGCTGCAGGTCGCCAAGAACCCGCCGTTGAGCGTGCGCAGTACGGTGCGCACCCGGCGCTGGTACATGGAGCGGCTGGTCAAGGAGGCGAACTTCATCGCGCAGCCGTTCCGGCTTTACCTGACCGAGGACTTCCAGGAAGCGGCGCGCGCCTTCGCCGAGAAGCGCCCGCCGCGCGGCTTCAAGGGACGGTGATGTTGCCTTTGTCGTCATCCCCGGGCTCGAGCCGGGGGTCTGGATGGCCGGATCAAGTCCGGCCCAAGGGGCTCGGATGGCCGGATCGAGTCCGGCCGTGACGATGGAAAAACCCGCCAACATGCCGCTCGCCGGCATCACCGTGCTTGATTTCGGCCAGGTCTACCAGGGTCCCTATGCGACGCTGCTGATGGCCGGGGCCGGCGCCGACGTCATCAAGATCGAGCCGCCCCAGGGCGAGCCGCTGCGCCGCCGCGCGCCGCCCGGCAAGAGCACCACCTTTCCGATCGCGATGCTCAACTCGAACAAGCGCGCGATCACCTTGAACCTCAAGGACGCGCGCGGCCGCGAGCTGCTCTGCCGGATGGCCGAGCGCGCCGACGTGCTGCTCGAAAACTTCGCGCCCGGGGTGATGGACCGCCTCGGCGTCGGCTTCGAGGTGCTGCATGCGGTGAATCCGCGCCTCGTCTACGCCTCGGGCACCGGCTACGGATTGAGCGGCCCCGACCGCGACAACCTCGCGATGGACCTGACGATCCAGGCCTATTCCGGGATCATCAGCGTCACCGGCGAGGCCGAGCGGCCGCCGCTCAAATCGGGCCCGGCAGTCGTCGACTTCCTCAGCGGCATCCACCTCTACGCGGCAACCGTCACCGCGCTCTACGAGCGCTCGGTCACCGGGATCGGCCGCAAGGTCGAGGTGGCGATGCAGGAAGCCGCCTACTCGACCCTCACCTCGCAGCTCGAAGCCTATTGGAGCAGCGGCGCGGTGCCGCCGCGCACCGGCAACGCCAGCCACGGCCGCGTGCCGATCAACGTCTACCGCGCCAAGGACGGCTGGGTGGCGATGAACCTCGCGGTCGAAGAGCATTGGCACAATTTGCTCGCCGCGATGGGCCGCGAGGAATTGCGCGACGACCCGAGGTTCTCGAGCCCGGCGGCGCGGCTCGCGCACCGCGCCGACACCGACGCGCTGGTCGAGGCATGGACCGGCACGCTCGGCCGCATGGAGATCTTCGCGATCGCCAAGAGCCGGCGGATCCCGCTCGCTCCGGTGCGCACCGTCGACGAGGTGATGCACGACCCGGCGATGCACGAGCGCGGCTTTCTCGACGACATCGTGCATGACGAGATCGGCCCGATCACCGTGCCGACCTCGCCGTTGCGCTTTCACGGCGCCGACCGGCGCAAGACCGCACCGAGTCCCAAGCTCGGCCAGCACAACGCGGACATCTACGGCGGCTGGCTCGGGCTCTCGGTGGACGAGATCGCCGCGTTGAAACGGGACGGCGTGATCTAGCTGCGCGCGCCGGCCCCGCCGCTGGCGGGAGGGAAACGGTCGGCCCCCGTTTACCGCTTGCCATGGCCGCACGCGCCTCGCCAATCCTGCCGGCCCGCCGGCAGCCTTCGGCTGCATTCGCCGCGCTGCGCGAGCATTGGCCGTGGCTCGTCTTCGGCCTCGTGCTGCTGGCGCTGTGCCTCGGCTGGCTGCTGCTGCCGCTGCGCCAGTGGATGGACGGGCTGCAGTCGTGGTTGCACGGGCTCGGCACGTGGGGGGTCGTCATCTTCGGCCTGATCCTCGTCTTCGCGACCTTTTTGCCGCTGCCGGATTGGCCGCTGCCGATCGTCGCCGGTTATGTGTTCGGCGCCTGGGCGTTCCTGCTCGTCTATGTCGGCATCGCCCTGCCGAGCGCCCTCGCCTTTCTCGCCGCGCGCCATTTGGCGCGCGATCGCGTCCGCGCCTTTCTCGGCCGGCGCGCGAAATACCAGGCGGTCGACAAGGCGGTCGCCAAGGAAGGCTGGCGCGTCGTGGTGCTGCTGCGGCTGAGCCCGATCGTGCCGTTCAACCTGCAGAACTATGCGCTCTGCGTCACCGCGATCCCGTTCTGGCAGTATCTCGGCGCCACGCTGCTCGGGATCGTTCCGGGGATCGCGGTCTACGTCTATTTCGGGATGTTCGGGAAGGAACTCGGCGGCGGCGCGAGCGCGCTCGACTGGGCGCTCCTCGGCTTCGGGGCGGCGGCGACGGTCGCGCTCGGCGTCGTCGTGACCCGCCGGACAAGGGCCGCCTTCAACACGCGCGAGGCGTCCCGCGCCCGGCGCGGCAAGCGCTAGAATCCGGGTCGGACCGCCGGCGGGGAATAGCCGCAGCCGGCCGGCGTTGTCCGCCGGCATGACGGAGCGCTCCCAGCGACTGAGGATCATCGTGGCCGGCATGGCCGCGCAATACCCGGTCGGCGGCGTCGCCTGGGACTATCTGCAATACGCGATCGGCCTGCACCAGCTCGGCCACGAGGTCGTCTACCACGAGGACACGTGGTGCTGGCCCTATCATCCGCTGCAGCGGACGATGATCGACGACGCGACCTATTCGGCCGCCTATCTGCGCGACTTCTTCGCGCGCTACGCGCCCGAATTGTCGGGCCGCTGGCACTATTTGCACCTGCACGAGACGAGCTGCGGGATGAGCCGGGCGGCGTTCGACGCGTTCGCGCGCGACGCCGACCTCTTCGTCAACGTCAGCGGCGGCAGCTTCTTTCCCGACGCGCTCTCGCCGCACTGCCTCAAGCTATTCGTCGACACCGACCCCGGCTACAACCAGATCATCCTCGCCGAGCGGCCCGGCTGGTCGGAGAATGTCGAGCGCTGGTGCGCCGGCGTCCATGCGCACGACCGCCATTTCACCTACGCCGAGAATGTCGGCGCGCCCGACTGCACGATGCCGGCGGCCGGGATCGCCTGGCGCAAGACCCGGATGCCGGTGGTGCCCGAGCTGTGGCCGGCGCGCCCGGCCGGCGTCTCGCCGGCCTCGCCGTGGAGCACGGTGATGACGTGGAACGTCTTCAAGGGCCGGCTCGAGCATCGCGGCGTCGAATACCGCGGCAAGGCCGCCGAGTTCCCGAAGATCGCCGAGCTGCCGCGCCGCGTCGCGCGCCCCTTTCGGCTCGCGGTCGGCGGCACCGAGGCGCCGCTCGCCGCGCTGGCGGCGCAGGGCTGGACCGCCGAGGACGGGCCCGTCGCGACGCTGACCCCGGCGGATTATCAGGACTACATCGCCGCCTCGCGCGGCGAGGTGTCGGTCGCCAAGCACGTCTATGTCGCGCTGCGCACCGGCTGGTTCAGCTGCCGCAGCGCCTGCTACCTCGCGGCATCGCGCCCGGCGGTGGTGCAGGATACCGGGTTCGGCAAGCTCCTCCCGGTCGGGCGCGGGCTGCACGTCTTCTCGACCGCCGACGAGGCGGCCGCGGCGATCGAAGCGGTCGAGGCCGATTACGCCGCCGAGATGCGGGCGGCGCGCGCGGTGGCGGCGGCGCATTTCGACGCGCGCCGGGTGCTGGCGCGGCTGATCGAAGATGCCTTCGCCTCGGATTAAGCTCCTCGTCCCGATGCCGAGGTGACGCAACTGCTGCGGGGCCATAGCCCACGCTGTCGTCAGTACCGGCCGCCGAGCTTGGTGTGGTCCCAGCTGACGATGCGCTGCGGCACCAGCTTGAGCACGACGCGTTTGGCGGCGCTGTCGCTGGTCTCGCGCCGGCGCGGCGTGCTGCCGGTGATGATCGCCCAGGCCTCGCGCACCGCATCCTCGCCCTCGAGGATCGCGCATTCGCCGCGCACCATCACCCCCTTCAGCTCGCCATAGCTGTCGCCGGCCTCGACCATCAGCGCCGCCTTGGGGTTGCGGCGCAAATTCAGCACCTTTTGCGCCTTGGCGTAGGAGGTCATGTAGAACGCGCCGTCCCTCACCCCGAAGGTCATCGCGACCATGTGCGGGTAGCCGTCGCGGTCGATGGTGGCGAGCGCCGCCTTGCGGTGCGTCGCGAAGAATGCCGCTTGCTCGGCTTCGCTCAGCTGGATCTGCCGGCGCCGCGGCGCAGAGCTGTCCGCTGCGTTGCTTGCTGCGTCATTTGCCATCGCACGGCCCCAGATAGCGCCCGGTGATGTGCTGCGTCGTCTCGCTCGGCGGCGCCTTGCCGCCGCTGACCCGCGTCTTCAGCGTCGCCTCCATCGTGTTCCCCGCGTAATGCGCGACTCCTTCGGCGTGCACGGTCTGGCTGTCGGGCTGCGTGCAGTCCGTTGCCCAGCGCACCGTCCCGCCGTTGTTTTCAAGCGTCGTGACCTTGCACTGCCCGTGCTGCTCGCCGGGCGGCTTGATCTCGGCCGGGATCGCCGTGCCCTGCGAGATGCACGAGGTGCGGGTGACGTCGATGCCGCCGGCGCCGAGCTTGATCCCCGGCGGCAGCGTGATGCCCGGCGGCAGCTTGGGCAGATTCGGCAGTTCGACCTGCGCCGCGAACTCCCATTTGCCCGGCCTGATCGCATCGGCCGCCTGCGCCACGCCGAGCGTCAGCAACACCGCCGGCACCACCCACGCTGTCCGCATCGCTTTTCCCTCTCCGCTCGCCGCCGCGCGGCCATATTGTTGGCGCGAGGGAGAAAATCATAGGCCGCTCATGAACGACAGCAATCGTCCGACGGCGCTGGTCACCGGCGCGTCGAGCGGGATCGGCGCGGCGCTGGCGCGCGAGTTGGCGCGCCACGGGCACGATCTCGTGCTTACCGCCCGCAGCGTCGCGCCGATGGAGGGGCTGGCGGACGAGCTCCGCAAGCTCGGCGCCGCCGCGACGGTGATCCCGGCCGATCTCGCCGCGCCGGGCGCCGCCGCCGCGCTCGTCGAGCAGATCGCCGGCGCCGGGCTCGCCGTCGAGGTCCTCGTCAACAATGCCGGGCTCGGCGCGCTCGGCCGCTTCGAGCGCATCGGCGTAGGCCGCAACGCCGACATCATGCAGGTCAACATCGTTGCGCTGACCGAGCTCACCTACCGGCTGCTGCCCGGCATGCTGTCGCGGCAGCGCGGGCTGATCGTGCTCGTCGCGTCGACCGCGTCGTTCCTGCCCTGCCCGAACATGGCGGTCTACGGCGCCAGCAAGGCCTATGTGCGCAGCCTCGGCGAGGCGCTGGCGCAGGAGCTGCGCGGCACCGGGGTCGGCGTCAACGTGCTCTGTCCCGGGGCGACCGCGACCAATTTCTTCGCCGTCGCCGGGCATTTGCGCTCGGCGCTGCAGGCGCGGCGGATGATGAGCGCCGAGGCGGTCGCGCGGATCGGCTATGCCGGGATGCAGCGCGGCCGGCGCGTCACCGTGACCGGGCTGATGAACCGCGTCCTCGCCTTCGCGGCGACGCATGTGCCGCATTTCCTGACGCTGCCGGCGGCGCAGCGCATGATGGCGCAGGATTGAGCGAGGAGAGGCGCGATGGCTTCCGACACCTACGCGATCTACGCCGTGAAATACGCCCACCACGACCGGCGCGCGAACGAGAACTTCCTGCAGGGCGACCCGCACGACACCCAGCCGATGCCGCTCGACTACTTCGTCTGGGCGATCGTCGGCGAGGACCGCAGCTTCGTCCTCGACACCGGGTTCGACGCGGCGATGGCGAAGAAGCGCGGCCGCGAGTTCCTCACCCCGCCGGGCGACGGGCTCAGGATGATCGGCATCGACCCCGACGCGGTGCAGGACGTGATCGTCAGCCACATGCACTACGACCACACCGGCAACAACGACCTCTTCCCCAACGCGACCTACCATCTGCAGGACCGCGAGATGGCGTTCTGCACCGGGCGCTGCATGTGCCACCCGCAGCTGCGCCGCTCGTTCGAGGAGGCCGACGTCGCCGCGATGGTCGGCCGGCTGTTCCGCGGCCGCGTCCGGTTTCACGACGGCAGCGACGAACTCGCGCCGGGGCTCAGCGTCCACCATGTCGGCGGTCACACCGACGGCTTGCAGGTGGTGCGCGTCAAGACCGCGCGCGGCTGGGTCGTGCTCGCCGCCGACGCTTCGCATTTCTATGCGAATTTCGAGCAGATGCGCGCCTATCCGACGGTCTACAACGTCGGCGACATGCTCGAAGGTTTTGCGACGCTGCGCCGGCTCGCCAGCTCGCTGCAGCATGTCGTGCCGGGCCATGACCCGCTGGTGCTCGACCGCTACCCGGCGGCGAAACCGGGGCTTGCAGGCATCGCGGTGCGGCTCGACGTCGCGCCGCACGAACGCTAGTCGACCGCGACCCCGGCGGCGCGGGCGAGCCGCACCAGCTCGTCGCGGCCGGCGAGCATGTCGTCGAGCGAGCCGAAGGCGTTGGTGTAGCGGCCGGCGAAGCCGCCGCGCTCGAGCCCGCGGAACAGCGCGCCGAAATCGATGTCGCCCTCGCCCGGCTTCAGATGGACCTCGAAGCCGTTGCGGAAGCAGTCGGCGAGCCGCACCTCGGCGACCCGGCCGAAATCGAGCGCGGCGATGAAGCCGTCGATGCCCTCGGGCACGAGATGCGCGTGGTTCGCGGTGAACGACAGCTTGAACGCGGGAGAGCGGATCGCGTCGAAATAGTGGCGCCATTCCGCGACCGTATGCGCGAGATAGTGCACCTCGGCGTCGTCCGGCTCCTTGTTGAGGTTCTCCAAGAGGATCAGCGCGCCCTTGGTCTCGGCATGCGCGACGACGCGCTGCAGCCGGGCGAGCCCGGCCGCCATCCGCTCGGTCCGGTCTGCGGTGAAATGGAAGCCGGCATGCATCACGATCCATCTGGCGCCGACCCGCACCGCCGCGTCGACATAGGCCTTCAGATAGGCGTCGACCGCGTCGCCGACATAGGGCGCGGATTCGGCGACGTTGACCGCCGAGTTGGTGTGCAGGCCGAGCGCGACGCGGTGCCGCTCGCACAGCGCCCGCACGCGCGAGCCGCGCACGCCGGTGATGGTCGGCAGCGCGTTGTCGCCGCTATCGAGCTGGATGTCGATGAAGCGCACCGCATGCTCGGCCGCCCATTCGACCGCGTCCTCGAGCACCAGCCGGCGCCCGACATCGATGCCGATCCTGTCGCGAAGGTTCATCGCCTCTCCTTCCCGCTTCGACGCAACCGGCGGTGGCGTTTTCGCGTGACAACGGGATGCCCCCTCTTACACTGCCGGCGATGAACCTGTCGAAACTTCGCCGCCTCGCGGTACTTGCCGCGCTCCTGCCGGGGGCCTGCGCGTTCTTTCCGGGGCGAACGCCGCCGGCGAGCCCGCTGCTCGGCACCTGGTCGACGGCCGACCACAACAAGGTCATCTTCCGCGCCGATGCGGTGGTCGTGGCGCCGGAACAGGGGCCGAGCACGACGATGAGCGCGGCCGATTGCAACGGCCGCTACAAGCTGCTCTACGGCCGCATGGCGACTGCGCCGCTGGCGGCGGCGTTCGCCTCGCAGCCGGATCTGCAAAACAAGCTGAAGCGGCTGCTGCCGAAGCCCGAATACATGGTCGCCGACGTCACCTGCGGCGATGGCGGCACGACCTATCTGATGCTCGACGATCGGCAGATGATCGCGGTCTACCGCGATGCCGGGATCGGCGGCGTCGAGCAGCTGACGCGGCTCTGAGCCGCGGCGGATGGAAGCGCGCCTCAAGACGGCGATCCAGGTGAAGGCGCTGGTGCGGCGCTGCGACCTCGCGGCGATCGGCGTCGCGGTGACCGCGCGCGGCGACCCCGATGCCGGAGCGATCCTCGTCAAGCTGGTCGGGCGCGACCTGAGTGTCGCGGTGCTGGCGCAGGCGCGGCGCGCCGACGGCACGCTCGGCTGGATGCGAGCCACCGGGCCGGCGCCGGTAGCGGAAGGCGAGGCCGATGCCTATATCGCCCGGCAGCGGCAGCGCGATCCCGATCTCTGGGTGGTCGAGATCGAGACCGCCGCCCCCGAGGCGCTGCTCGACGACGGCATCATCGGATGATCGATCCGCCGAAACACCCCGATCTGGAGATCGTCGGCTCCGAGACGCCGTTCCGGCGCCATCTGCGGCTCGACGTCGTGCGCTTCCGCCATCGCCTGTTCTCCGGCGAGTGGGGCGGCGAGCGGGTCTACGACGTGCTGCGCCGCGGCGGCGCGGTCGCGGTCCTGCTCTACGACCCGGAGCGCGACGCGGTGGTGCTGATCGAGCAGTTCCGCCTGCCGCCGCTCTATGCCGGATTTTCGCCGTGGATGGTCGAGGTCGTCGCCGGGCTGCTCGACCACCCGGGCGAGGCGGAGGCCGAGGTCGCGCGGCGCGAGACGGTCGAGGAAGCCGGGCTCGAGATCGTCGGCGAGCTGGTGCCGATCCAGCGCTACATGCCGACGCCGGGCGATTCCGACCAGGGCGTGATGCTGTTCTGCGGGCGCGTCGATTCCCGGCGCGCCAAGGGCATCCACGGGCTCGCCGAGGAGAACGAGGACATTCGCGTCGTCGTCAAGACGATGGCCGAGATCGCGGCGATGGTCGATGCCGGCGCGGTCGACAACGGCCACACGCTCATCTGCCTCTATTGGCTGCTGCGCCACCGCGACCGGCTGCGCCGGCAATGGGGCGCCGCGCAGACCTAGCGCAGCGGCACTTTCTTGAAGTGCTTCGACAGCGCCAGTCCCTGGTTCTGATAGGACGAGCCGATCCCGCCGCCGTAGAGCCGGTCCGGCCGGGCGATCAGCGGCTCGTAGACGAGCCGGCCCATCGTCTGGCCGTGCTCGATCAGGAACGGCACCTCGTGCGAGCGCACTTCGAGCACCGCGCGGCTGCCGCTGCCGCCGGCTTCCGCGGCGCCGAAGCCGGGGTCGAAGAAACCGGCGTAATGCACCCGGAACTCGCCGACGAAGGTGTCGTAGGGCAGCATCTCGGCGGCGTGGTCGGGAGGCACGACCACCGCCTCGCGCGAGGCGAGGATGTAGAAGTCGTTGGGGTCGAGCACCAGGCCCGGCGGATCGCCCGGCCCGCGCTGCGCGTAAACCGGCTCCCAGAAATCGTTGGGGTCGTAGTGGTCGACCTTGTCGACATCGACGACACCGGTATGCCGCCGCGCCTTGTAGCCGACATGGCCGTCGCCGCCCTGTCCCGTCACGTCGACGGTGAAGACGAGGCCGTTGCGGATCGTCGAGCCCGCCGCCCCGTCCTCCGGCGGCTCGACGAGCGGGCTCTCGGCGTGGAGCCGGCGCAACGCGGTGTCGCGGAACAGCGGCGAGCCGCGGCGCAGACGGAGCTGTACCAGGCGCGAGCCGGTGCGCACGACGATGCTGAACGCGCGCGGCGAGACCTCGGCGTAAAGCGGCCCCTTGTAGCCGTCGCGCACCCGGTCGAACTCGGTGCCGTAATCGGTGATGACGCGGGCGAACACGTCGAGCCGGCCGGTCGAGCTCTTCGGGTTGGCGGCGGCCGAGGTGCGGCGCGGCAGCGCGGCCATCTCGAGCAACGGCACGATGTAGACGCAGTCGCGCTCGAGCACCGTGCCGGCGGTGAGATCGACCCGGTGCATCGCCAGCTGCTCGAGCTTCTCCTTGACCGTGTGGCGCGCGCCGGGAAGGAAGCTGGCGCGCACCCGATAGGCGACCTCGCCGAGCCGCAGGTCGAGGCTCGCCGGCTGGATCTGGTCTTCGCCGATCGGCCCGAGGGCGGACGGCACCGAGACGATGTCGTGGCCGAGCTTGATCGCGCCGCGCAGCATCTGCGACGGCAAGAGGCCGGTCGACCGCTCGGTCTCGGCGGACGGGAACAGTTCGCCGGTGGGCGTCTCCGGCACGCTCGCCCCGGCTTCGCTCGCGGGCATCACGGTGTTCTAAGCCATGGCGAGCGAGGAGGAAACCCGGCTGGACCTTGCCCTTGCCGGGGCCGCGTCCATACTGGACCGGTGGCGCCTGCAGGCGGGAGACGCAAAATGGACATCCGCGACGGCTTTGTCGGGTCGATCGGCGACACGCCGCTGATCAAGCTGCGCCGCGCCTCCGATGAGACCGGCTGCACCATCCTCGGCAAGGCCGAGTTCCTCAACCCCGGCGGCTCGGTCAAGGACCGCGCCGCGCTCGCCATCATCAAGGACGCCGAGGAGCGCGGCGCGCTGCGGCCCGGCGGCGTGATCGTCGAGGGCACCGCCGGCAATACCGGGATCGGCCTGGCGCTGGTCGGGCTGGCGCGCGGCTACCGCACGGTCATCGTCATGCCCGAGACGCAGAGCCAGGAAAAGAAGGACATGCTGCGGCTGTGCGGCGCCGATCTGCGGCTCGTTCCGGCGACCCGGCTGACCGACCCGATGCACTACACGCATTATTCGGGCCGGCTCGCCAAGGAGATCGACGCGACCGCGCCGAACGGCGCGATCTGGGCCAACCAGTTCGACAACCTCGCCAACCGGCGCGGCCATTACGAGACGACCGGTCCGGAAATCTGGCGGCAGACCGACGGCAGGGTCGACGGGTTCGTCTGCGCGGTCGGTACCGGCGGCACGCTCAGCGGCACCGGGATGGCGCTCAAGGAGCGCAAGCCCGCGGTCAAGATATACCTCAGCGACTGCATGGGCTCGGGCATCTACAGCTGGTATGCGCGCCACGAGTTCAAGCCGGAAGGCAGCTCGATCACCGAGGGCATCGGCAACAACCGCGAGACCGAGAACCTCAAGGGCTTCGCGCCGGACGGGCAGTACCAGATCACCGACGAGGAGATGCTGCCGGTGCTGTTCGCGCTGGCTCGCGAGGAGGGGCTGCTGCTCGGCGGGTCGAGCGGGATCAATGTCTGCGGCGCGATCCGCCTCGCCCGCGAGCTGGGGCCGGGCCACACGATCGTGACGATCCTCGCCGATTCCGGCACGCGCTATCAGTCGAAGCTGTTCAACCCCGCCTTCCTCAAGGAGAAGTCGCTGCCGACGCCGTCCTGGCTCGACGGCTAGGGGATCGGCCCGATATCGGCGAGGTGCATGTCGAGATAGCGGGTATAGACGAAGCCGACCCCATAGGGCGTGGCGACCAGCCAGCACACGCACTCGCTGCCGACCCAGCCGAGCCCCCGCACCGGCGTGCCCTTCGGAACGATCGCGGTGACCGTCGCGTCATGGGCCTGGCTCAGGTGCAGCTCGACCTCCTGGTTGGTGACGAAGGTCGCGTCCTCGGAGGTGCAACCGGCAAGCCCGAGGACGGCGGCAGCGACGAGCGAGGCGATCAACCGGGGGCCGGGCATCGGCCTTCTCCGCGCTTGGTTGCGATGCCGACCGTTATCGCCTAGATGAGGCGGGAATTCGAGGTTGCACGATGACCGAGCTTGTTTTCCGCGACGATAGCTACGCGCGCGACTGCACCGCGACCGTGGTCGCGGTCGACGAGCGGGGAATCCGGCTCGACCGCACCGTGTTCTATCCGGCGGGCGGCGGCCAGCCGGGAGACCGGGGCGTGCTGCGCCTGGCCGACGGCGCGACCGTCGCGATCGTCGACACGCTGAAGGGCGGCGCTCCGGACGAGGTGGTCCACGTCCCCGCCCCCGGCAGCGTACCGCCCGCGCCGGGCGCGACGGTCAGCGCCGAGATCGATTGGGAGCGCCGCTACCGGCTGATGCGGATGCACACCTGCATGCACCTGCTCTCGGCGGTGGTGCCCGGCGCGGTCACCGGCGGCCAGGTCGGGGACGGTCGCGGCCGGCTCGATTTCGACGTGCCGGGCGCGAGCCTCGACAAGGAGGCGATCGCCGTGCAGCTCAACCGGCTGATCGCCGAGGGCCACACGGTCGAGCCGCGCTGGATCGACGATGCCGAGCTCGCCGCGCGCCCCGAGCTGGTGCGCACGATGTCGGTCAAGCCGCCGACCGGCACCGGACGGGTGCGGCTGCTGGAAATCGCCGGCGTCGACCTGCAGCCCTGCGGCGGAACGCATGTCCGCAACACCGCCGAGATCGGCCCGGTCGAGGTCGCCAAGATCGAAAACAAGGGTCGCCAGAACCGGCGCATCAACCTGGTGCTGGCAGCGCGTTAAACGGCGCGCAATTCGATGGCGTCCGCGGCCGATCGCCGCCTATCCTGTCGCGCGGTCAAGTTTCGCAGCGTTCACAATAACTTCATAGAACGGGAGAGGGCGATGGCGGATCTCGACATGGACAAGCTGCACCAGTTCGTCGGCCAGATGCTCGGCGATCTCGGCGGCGCGGCAAGCGTCGCGCTGGTGCATATCGGGGACTCGCTCGGTCTTTACAAAGCGCTGCACGCGAAGGGGCCGATGAGCGCGGCCGCGCTCGCGACGGCCTGCGGGGTCCACCCGCGCTACCTGCAGGAATGGCTGTCGCACCAGGCGGCCTCGGGTTATCTGGCCTACGACCCGGCGAGGCAGCAATTCGCGCTGCCGCCCGAGCAGGCGATGGTGTTCGCGGTCGACGACAGCCCGGTCAACCTGATCGGCGCGTTCGAGACGATGGCGGCGCTGCTCGGCAACCAGGAGAAGGTGAAGCCGGCGTTCAGGACCGGCGACGGTGTCGCCTGGGGCGATCAGGCGGGCTGCATGTTCTGCGCGGTCGCCCGGTTCTTCCGGCCGGGCTACCACAACAATCTGGTCAGCGCCTGGCTGCCCGCGCTCGACGGAGTCGTCGCCAAGCTCGAACGCGGCGCCAAGGTCGCCGATGTCGGCTGCGGCCATGGCTGGTCGACGGTCTTCATGGCCAAGGCGTTCCCCAATTCGGAATTCGTCGGCTACGACTTCCACCCGGGCTCGATCGACGAAGCGCGCCGCCACGCCGCCGAGCACGGCACGGCCAACGCGCGTTTCGAGGTCGGTGCGGCGAAGGACTACCCGGGCCGCGACTTCGACCTGGTGACCTTCTTCGATTGCCTGCACGACATGGGCGACCCGGCGGGTGCGGCGGCGCATGTGCGGGGTACGCTAAAGCCCGACGGCACCTGGATGATCGTCGAGCCGATCGCCGGCGACCGGCTGGAGGACAATCTCAACCCGGTCGGCCGCCTCTATTACGCGGCCTCGACGATGGTCTGCGTGCCGACCTCGCTGGCGCAGGAGGTCGGCGCCGCGCTTGGTGCGCAGGCCGGCGAGGCGCGGCTGCGCGAGGTGATCGCCGCAGGGGGCTTCGGCGCGGTGCGGCGCGCCGCCGAGACGCCGTTCAACATGGTGCTCGAGGCGCGGCCCTAACGCCGGGGCGGCGGCACGACGCCGGCTCAGTTCCGCCCGCCCAGCAGGCCGCGGGCGATGATCTGCGCCTGGATCTCGGCGGCGCCCTCGAAGATGTTGAGGATTCGCGCGTCGCACAGCACTCGGCTGATCGGGTATTCGAGCGCGTAGCCGTTGCCGCCGTGGATCTGCACCGCGTTGTCGGCATTGGTCCAGGCGACGCGCGCGGCGAGCAGCTTCGCCATGCCCGCCTCGATATCGCAGCGCCGGCCGCTATCCTTCTCGCGCGCCGCGAAATAGGCGAGCTGGCGCGCCATCGTCGTCTCGACCGCCATCATCGCGAGCTTGAGCTGGACGCGCGGGAAGGCGGCCAGCTTCCGGCCGAACTGGCGGCGCTCCTCGGCATAGGCGAGCGCCAGCTCGAAGGCGTTCTGCGCGACCCCGACGGCGCGCGCCGCGGTCTGCACGCGGGCGCTCTCGAAGGTCGCCATCAGCTGCTTGAAGCCCTCGCCCTCGACGCCGCCGAGCAGCGCGTCGGCGGGCACCGCGAAGCCGTCGAAGCCGATCTCGTATTCCTTCATGCCGCGATAGCCGAGGACCGGGATCTCGGTGCCCGACATGCCGTCGGCCGGGAACGGGTCGGCGTCGCTGCCGCGCGGCTTCGGCGCGAGGAACATGCTGAGGCCGCGATAGCCGCTGCCCGGGCTGCCGGTGCGTGCCAGCAGCGTCATCAGATCGGAGCGGGCGCCGTGGGTGATCCAGGTCTTGGCGCCGTGGATGCGGTAGACATCGCCGTCCCTAACCGCGCGGGTCTGCAGGCTGGCGAGATCGGAGCCGGCGTTCGGCTCGGTGAACACGGCGGTCGGCAGCACCGCGCCCGAGGCGATACCGGGGAGCCAGCGCGCCTTCTGCTCGGGCGTGCCGCTGGTGCGGATCAGCTCGCCGGCGATCTCCGAGCGGGTGCCGAGCGAACCGACACCGATATAGCCGCGCGACAATTCCTCCGAGACGACGCACATCGCCAGCTTGCCGAGGCCGAGGCCGCCATATTCCTCGGGCAGCGTGACGCCGAACACGCCGATCCCGGCCAATTCCTCGATGACCTCGAGCGGGATCAACCGGTCGGCGCGATGCCATTCGTGGGCGAAGGGCGCGACCGCGCGCTCCGCGAAGCGGCGCACCTGGTCGCGCACCATCTCCAGCGTCTCGTCGCCAAGGCTGCCGCTCGACGGGATGCCGTCGGCGAGGAGCGCGGCGAGCCGGGCGCGCGCTTCCGGCAGATCGTCCGAGAGCGGCGCCGCGGCGGCGCGCAACGGCGCCAGCTCGGCGTCGGCGAGGCCGAGCTCGGCCGGGCGCGCGATCTCGCCCTGCCCCATGGCGATCCCGCTGCCGAGCTGCGCAAGGTACTCGGCAAAACCGAGGCGCAGGATCAGCCGGTGCGCCTCGCCCAGCTCGCCCGCCGCATCGAGAAGCTGCGCCCAGGCATGGAGCTGGCGCAGCGCCGCGACATAGGTCGCCATCCAGGCGAGGCCGTGGCAGGCGACCTGCTCGCCGTCGAGCCGTACGGCGTCGATCGCGCCGTCCGGCGCGACCCGCGCCGCAAGGCTGCCGCGGGCGCGGCCGAGCAGCGCTTCGGCGGCGGCGACGGCCGCTCCGGTCCTCTGCAGCAGCTCCATCGCCCCAGACTGCGCGCCGCGGGGCGTTCGTCAAGGGCTCAGTCGGAGCCGTAGGTCTCGTAACTGTTGGGCAGCACGGTCCGCTCGTTCGGGTCGTGCGTCTTGCGCGCGTCCGAATCGGTCATGCCGATCGCCGAGATATCGTCGGCGATCGCATTGGTGTTCTGGATGTCGCTGGCGCGCACCGGCCCACCCGGAGTGCATCCGATCGTGCCGCCGAGGCACAACAAAGCAACAAGGCCAAGGCGAAGCAGCGTCATCGAAATCTCCGGGCTATCGCGAAGATCTATGTCCGGGCTATCGCGAAGATCTATATCCGGGCTCTCGCCAACATATAGGGGCGGCAGTGGCGCGCCACAACGCTACCCTCGGTATCGATGCTATGCGCGCTCATCGCCTACCGGTTTTAGGCCGCCAGCGCCGCCGCCCTCCCCGCGCCGGAGGCGCCCGGCGCGATTGACGGCGAGCCCGCTGCGGCGTACACCGGACCGCATGTCGAGGGCGACGCATCGCGCCGGCGCGCGGCGAATTAGCGACCCGGGTCTGTTCCAGGCCCGGGCCGTCCCGATTCGCCACACACCCGCCGAGGATCACGCCGATGCCTTCCCTAGCCTTCGCCGCCACTGTCGCTGAACCTTCGAACGTCCGATTTTCCGTCCAGGCCCGGGCCGAGCCGGGCGTGCTGCCCCGCCTCGTCGAGCTCTTCGCCAAGCGCGGGATCGTCCCCGAGCGCTGGCAGAGCGCCGTGCTCCGTCCCGAGATGCGCCTCTCGGTCGATGTCGAGGTCGCCGGCCTCGAGCGCGACATCGTCGACTATGTCGCGAACTGCATGCGGCAGATCGTCGGCGTCGAACTGGTGTTAGCCCTATAGCAGACCCGCAGGAGGCCGATGTCGTTCGCCGACCGCATCCGCCATTGCAACAGCTACGACCCGGCGCGCGCGCTGCCGCTATGGGCCGGCCGGCACCGCGTCGGCTGGCTGCGCCGCGACAATGCGGCGCTCCTGCGGCCTTACGACAAGGTGTTCGCGGTCGACGCGGAGAGCGCCCGGCTGGTGGTCGAAGGCGACTGCGACACGGTGAGCCGCGCGGTCGACGAGGTGGTCGAGGAGTTGGTCGCCGCCGGGCGCATCCCGAAATGGCGCAGCGAGACCTTCGACGTCGTGCCGCGCTGGGGCGAGCCGCCGCTGTTCCGGCTCGACCGCGGCGCGGTGCCGTTTTTCGGCGTGCGCGCCTACGGGGTTCATCTCAACGGCTATCGCCGCGATGGCGGCGCCTATGCGCTGTGGATCGGCCGGCGCGCGCGCAACAAGCAGGTCGCGCCGGGCAAGCTCGACAACCTCGTGGCCGGCGGCATCGGCAACGGTTACGGCGTCGTCGCCACCCTCGCCAAGGAAGCCGAGGAGGAAGCCTCGATCGACCCCGGGCTGATCGCCGGCGCGGTCGCGGTCGGCGCCCTCACCTACCGGATGGAGACGAATCTCGGCATCCGCGACGATGTGATGTTCGTCTACGACCTCGACATGCCCGGCGATTTCGAGCCCAGCAACCGCGACGGCGAGATCGCCGAGTTCGCGCTGATGCCGCTTGACGACATCCTCGCGCGCATCCGCGCCACCGCCGAGTTCAAGTTCAACGTCAACCTGGTGATCCTCGACTTCGCGGTGCGGCACGGCGTGCTGCGGCCCGACGATCCGGAATATCTCGACGTCGCGAACGGGCTTCACCGCCCGTTCGACTGAGCCGCCGCCAGCACCGCCGCCGCGCTCATCCCGGCCGCGCGCATCGCCCGCACGGCGAGCGCGGCGTCGCGCTTGGCGAGGCGCCGGCCGCCGGCGTCGGTCAGCAGCGGATGGTGGCGATAGCGCGGTGTCGGGAGGCCGAGCAACGCCTGCAGCAGGCGGTGGACATGCGTCGCGGCGAAGAGGTCCTCGCCGCGCGTCACCAGCGTCACCCCCTGCAGCGCGTCGTCGACGGTGACTGCGAGGTGATAGCTGGTCGGCAGCTCTTTGCGCGCCACCACGACATCGCCGAGCGCGGCCGGATCGGCCGCGACGGGTCGCCCATCCTCCGACCAGCCGAGCGGCCCGCTCCGCGCCAGCGCCGCGGCGACATCGAGCCGCAGCGCATAATCCGCGCCCGACGCCAGGCGCGCGGCACGGTCTTCGGCCGACAGCCGCCGGCAGGTACCGGGATAGAGCGCGCCGGTCTCGCCCTGCGGCGCGCCGCCGGCGCGCGCGATCTCGAGCTGGATCTCGCGCCGGGTACAGAAGCAGGGATAGAGCACGCCGATGCCGTCGAGCCGTTCGAGCGCCGCGCGGTAGTCGGCGAAATGCTCCGACTGGCGGCGCACCGGCCCGTCCCAAGCGAGGCCGAGCCAAGCCAGGTCTTCGAGGATCGCGGCGGCGAACGCCGCGCGGCAGCGGCCGCGGTCGATGTCCTCGAGGCGTAACAGGAAACGGCCGCCGGCGTCGCGGGCCGCGCGCCATCCCTCCCACGCCGAGCGCACATGGCCGAGATGCAGATAGCCGGTCGGGCTCGGCGCGAAACGGGTGACGATCATGGCGCCGGAGCGTGACAGCACGCCGCGGCATCGGCTATCCCTCCGCCACGACCGATCCGGAGCGCGCCGCCATGAACCTGACCTTGTCCGGGCCCTCGCATCCGCCGCAGACCGGCGCCGCGCCACGCCGGCTGGTGATCCTGCTGCACGGGCTCGGCGCCGACGGCAACGACCTGATCGGCCTCGCGCCATACTGGGCGCCGCTGATCCCCGACGCCGAGTTTGTCGCGCCGAACGCCCCCTTCCCTTGCGACATGGCGCCGTTCGGCTACCAGTGGATGAGCGTGCGCGACCCGAGCGCCGAGGCAAGGCTGGCCGGGGCGCGCGCCGCGGCGGCGATCCTCGACGCGTTCATCGACGACCAGCTCGCGGAGCGCGGCCTCGGCGAGGGCGATCTCGCGCTCGTCGGCTTCTCGCAGGGCACGATGATGTCGCTCCATGTCGGGCCGCGGCGCGCCCGCCCGCTCGCCGGCATCGTCGGCTATTCGGGCCGCCTCATCGCGCCGGAGCTGCTGCCGGGCGAGCTGCGCTCGCGGCCGCCCGTGCTGTTGATCCATGGCACCGCGGACCCGCTCGTGCCCTTTGCGCTGATGGGCGAGGCCGAGGCGGCGCTGCGCGCGGCCGGGGTTGCGGTCGAGACGCTGAGCCGGCCGGGGGTCGAGCACTCGATCGACCCCGAGGGCTTGCGCCGCGGCGGGCAGTTCCTGCAACGCGCGTTCAGCGCGGCGTAGCGGCGCCGGGCGCCGGCATCAGCTTGGCGAGCACGTCGCGCATCTTGTCGGAGTCCCAATCGGCGGCACCTTCGACCTTGCCGAGGATGCGCCCGTCGCCGTCGATCATCAGGCTGGTCGGCAGCCCGCGCACCCCGAAGGCCTTGCCGGCGAGGCTTTTCGGGTCGAGACAGATCCTGAGCTTGTCGAGACCGTGCGCGGCGACGAACGGCGCGACAACCGCTTCGCCGCCGCGGTCCTCGGCGACGGCCAGCACGGCCAGCGCCGGCGCCAGCCTCGCCTGCAGCGCGACGAGCGAAGGCATCTCCTTGAGGCAGGGCTGGCACCAGGTCGCCCAAAGATTGAGGATCAGGAACTTGCCGCGGAAATCGGCGAGCGCGACCGGCTTGCCGTCGGCGTCGGCGAAGGCGATCTCCGGCGCTGGCTGCGGCGTCGCCGCCGCGATAAACTCGCCCGGGTTGATCGCCGGCTCGTCCGCCCGCAGCGCGGCGGGAAACGCCGTCGAGGCAATGATCGCCAATGCCGCCGCAATCGTGCGATACGATAGCGCGGCGCGGCAACGGAGAGCGGACGCGGTGACCCGGCTCAAGCGGCAGAGCGACGGCAACGGCGCGGGCGACGCGGCGCCCAACGCGATGTGGGGCGGCCGTTTCGCCGCCGGCCCCGCAGCCATCATGCGCCGCATCAACGCCTCGATCGATTTCGACAAGCGCCTCTACGCCGAGGACATCGCCGGGTCCAAGGCGCACTGCGCGATGCTGGTCGCCCAGCGCATCATCCCGGCCGAAGATGGCGCCGCGATCGAGGCGGGTCTAGACCGAATCCGGGCGGAAATCGACGCAGGGAGCTTTGTCTTCCGCGAGGAGCTCGAAGACATCCACTTCAATGTCGAGGCGCGGCTGACCGAGCTGGTCGGCCCGGCTGGCGGCCGACTCCATACCGCGCGGTCGCGCAACGACCAGATCGCCACCGATTTCCGCCTCTGGGTGCGCGGCGCCTGCGATCGCATCGACGGCGCGATGGCGGCGCTGCAGGCGGCGCTGCTCGACCAGGCCGAGGCGCATGCCGCGACGGTGATGCCGGGCTTCACCCACCTGCAGACCGCGCAGCCGGTGACCTTCGGCCACCATTTGATGGCCTATGTCGAGATGGTCGGGCGCGATCGTGGCCGCCTGCGGGACTGCCGCCGGCGGCTCAACGAATGCCCGCTCGGCGCCGCCGCGCTCGCCGGCACCGCCTTCCCGATCGACCGCGA
>DATJOB010000307.1:0-9335 GCA_035507475.1 Allostellaceae bacterium
CAGCGCGCGCCGCGGCGCAGTCCCCAGCGCCATCAGCGGGTTGAGCGCGCCGCCCGACGCGGCGCGTGCGGCCGGCACCGCCTCGCCCGAGAAGAGCCCGGCGGCAAGCGCGGCGCGGATGTCGAAAATCTTGTCGCCGACGGCGATGCCGCCGCGCGCCCGCGCGTCGGGCACGCTGTTGCCGGGCGGGCTGAACACGCCGAGCGGCAGGTTCTGCAGCGGGAAATCGGCGTGGCCGTTCGCCGATTCGACCCAGCTCTGCCGGTGCGGGTCGTGGGTCTCGTCGATCTCGCTCCGCATGGTCAAACCTCCGCGAACCTGATCTGTTGTAGCGCAGCGCAAACCCGAACCGGAAGGGCGGCCCGCATGGTGCAGGATTTCACCGGCAAGACGGCCGTCGTCACCGGCGCCGCCGGGATCTACGGGACGCAGCTCGCGGAGGATTTCGCCGCCGCCGGTGCGCGGCTCTTCCTCACCGACCGCAACGCGGCCGGGCTGGCCGCGCTCGCCGACCGGCTTTCCGCGCCAGGCATCGCGTCGGCGCCGGCCGACCTCGCCGACCCCGCGTCGATCGCCGCGCTCGCCGAGCGGATCATCGCGGCGGGGGTGCCCGACATCGTCGTCCACAATGCCGGCATCTACCCGTTCGGCGGGCTGTTCGACACGCCGGTCGAGACCTGGGACCGTATCATGGCGGTCAATTTGCGCGCGCCGTTCCTGCTCACCCGGCTGCTCGCCGAGGCGATGATCGCGGCGCGGCGGCGCGGCGTTTTCATCTTCGTCGGGTCGGGCGCGGGACAGGTGCTGCGCACCAACGGCCTTGCCTATTGCACCTCGAAGCGCGGCCTCGAATGGCTGATGAAGGGGATCGCGCTCGAGCTCGCGCCGCACGGCATCCGGGCCAACCTGGTGGCGCCCGGCCTGGCGCTCGGCAGCGCCGGCACGGTCTTCCCGGCGGGCTATGCCGAGGCGATGGCGAAACGGGTGCCGCTCGGCCGGCCGATCGCGCAAGGCGAGCTCGGCCGCGCGGTGATGTTCCTCGCCTCCGACGACGCCGATTACGTCACCGGGTCGAGCCTCTCGGTCGATGGTGGGGGTTCGATCCCGCGGCGCGCGCTCGATTGACGCCGGCGGCGCCGGTTCACGCTTGCGGGCTGTCCGCCGCCCCGGCCGCCGCCTTCCCCGCCGCCTTCCCCGCCGCCTTCCCCGCCGCGTTGCCGGGCAGCGCCGGCCGGCCGGCAAGCCCCGCCGCAGGGAGCCGCACCGCGGCATAACCGAGCGCCAGCGCCGCGACCTGCGTCGCCAGCACGACGACCAGCATCGCGGCCGGCCCGCCATGCGGCAGCACGCCGATCAGCATGGTGCCGAGCGCCGACACCGCCATCTGCAGGAAGCCGAGGAACCCCGAGGCGGTGCCGGCGACCCGCGGATAGATGCTGAGCGCGCCGGCGAGGGCGGCCGGCTGGCTGAGCCCGTTGCCGACCGCGCTTACCGCAAGCGGCACGAAGAGCGCCCAGGCGCTGAGCCCCGGATAGACGCACCAGCCGGCCATCACCGCGCCGGCGCCGAGCGAAAGACCGCAGCCGGCGAGGATCATCGCATTGGCGCCGGTGCGCCGGGCGATCCGCACCGCGACGCCGTTGCCGAGCATATAGCCGCCCATCGGCAGCATGATCATCGCGCCGTAGGTGGTCGGCGGCTCGTGCAGCAGCTCCGACAGCAGGTAGGGCGCGCTGGCGATGAAGCTGAACCACGACGCGCTGGTGAAGGCGGTGCACAGCGCGAAGCAGAGATAGCCGCGCGAGCGGGTCAAGAGGGCGTAGGTCCGGGCGATCTCGGCCGCGTTGAGCGGCACCGGTTCGGGCCGCGTCTCGGCGAGCCGCGCCAGCGTCGAGCCGAGGACGATGGCGCCGAGCGCGCCGAGCAGCGCGAACATCGCGCGCCAGCCGAGCCATTCCACGACCGTCGCGCCGACCGCCGGGCTCACCGCCGAGCCGAGCGTCATCGTCATCATCACGATCGCCATGCCGCGCGCCGCCGCGTCGCGACCGTAGACGTCGCGGATGATCGCGCGGCCGAGCACGACGCCGGCGCAGGCGCCGATCGCCTGCGCGACCCGCCCGGCGATCAGCGCCGGCAGCGACGGCGCGAAGCCGCACAGCGCGGTGCCGGCAAGAAACAGCCCGAGCCCGGCGATCAGCACCGGGCGTCGGCCGAAGCGGTCCGAGACCGGCCCGTAGACCAGCTGCCCGGCGGCGATGCCGATGAAATAGAGGGTCAGCACCAGCTGCGCCTGCGCCGGGCTGGCAGCGAAGGCGCGCGCCAGGAGCGGCAGCGCCGGCACGATCATGTGCAGCGCGCTGAAGCCGAGCCCGGTCGCCATCGCGATGAGGAGGAGCGGCGGAACGGCGCGCGGCGCGGCGGGCGCGACATCGCTCGGGGCGATCGGCGGCGCAACGCTGGAACTGGCGGAAACCATCAAGGGGCGGCGATTGCCTCGTCAGCGGCCCGAGATTAGCATGGCGTCAACGCTTGCGGCGACAGGATCGCGGCCAGGGATCACGGGATGACGCTCGACCGCGACCAGACCACCGACGGCGTCATCTCGCGCGCCGACCTGCTGCCGTTCCCGATCTCGTTCGGCGAATTGCGGCGCGGCTCCTATCTGTGGCCGGGCACGACGCTGGCGCTGTTCTGCACCGCGCTCCTCGTGCTCGCCGCGATCGGCAGCGAGACCGGCTTCTTCTGGTGCCTCGCCGGCCTCATTTCGCTCGGCAATCTGTTCCTCATCTACCTGTGGTGCGGCAAGAAGATGCCGTTCCTCTACATGCTGACGGTCGCGCTCGTCGCGCTCGGGATCGACGCGGCGCTCACCCCGCTGATCATCGCCTCCGAGCGCGCTCTTCCCTCGCTGATCGCGCCGGGCATCATCGAGGAGACGGTGAAGGTGCTGCCGGTGGCCGCGGTGCTCGCCGCCGGGCTCCTGCTGTCGCACCCGCTGCAACGCGAATACGGGCTGCGCGAGCCGCTCGACGGCATCATCCTCGCGGCCGCCTCGGCGACCGGCTTTGCGTTTCTCGAGACGATGTTCATCTACGTGCCGAAATTCGGCGCGCTGATCAGCACCCCGCGGCTTCTCGTCAACGTCTTCGGCCACATCGCCTATGGCGGCGTGTTCGGCTATTTCATCGGCCTCGCGGCGCTGCGCCATCGCCGCGCGCTCCCCGCGGCGCTCGCGGTCGCGATCGGCTTCCTCTCCGCCAACCTGCTGCACGATTTGTGGGACGCGATGCGCTTCTACGGCAAGACGCTGGCGATCATCAGCCCGGTCCACGAGGCGGTGATCGCGATCCTCTGCTTCGTCGTGCTCGCCTCGCTCATCATGAAGGCGCGCGAGATGTCGCCCGAGCGCGAGTTCCTCTGGCCGTTCGGCTCGCTGTTGCCGTACCGCGCGCCCGAGGTGGCGCCGCTGCCGGCGATGGAGGTGCTGCCCGGCGACATCTGGCTGTCGATCGCCGGCCGGCGGATCAGCCTGACCGAGGCGACGCATCTCACCGTGCGCGACATCACGTGCCTCGCCGCGCCGGCCGCCGACGGCATCGTCGCCGAGGTTCGCGAGCACCCGACCGAGCAGTCGCTGCTGGTGCTGCGAAACCTCTCGAAGACCGCCTGGGAGGCGGTGCTGCCCGACGGCACGGTGCGCCATGTCGAGCCGGCGGGCACGGTGCGCCTCGTCGCCGGGACGCGGATCGTGTTCGGGACGCAGGCCGGGGTGATCCTCGTGACCTCGACCGAGCTCGGCGCCGACCCGCGCGTCCAGTCCGACGACGAGTGGTGCTGAGGGTTCAGCGGAAGCTGGCGAGCGGCGCCTTCTGTCGGCCGGCGGCATCGAAATTGGCCGGGTCGAGCCAGGCTTCGAAGGCCGCCTTGATCCGCGGCCACTCGCTGTCGACGATCGAGAAATACATCGTGTCCCGGTTGCGCCCCCTGACGACGATCGCCTGGCGGAACAGCCCCTCATAGGTGAAGCCGAGGCGCAGCGCGGCGTCGCGGCTGGGCAGGTTCCACGAATCGCATTTCCATTCGTAGCGGCGATAGCCGAGCTCGTCGAACGCGCGCCGCATCCAGAGATAATGCGCCTCGGTCGCGGCCGGCCGGCGCTGCAGCAGCGGGCTGAACACCAGCGCGGCGATCTCGATGACGCCCATCGCCGGGGTGATGTTGGCGTAGGCGCCGACGCCGACCGCCTTGCCGGTGGCCTTGTCGCGGATCGCGTGGAAGAGGCGGTTCGGCTCGCCGCCCAGCGTGACGCTCTCGACCCAGGCGCGGTATTCGTCGAGCGAAGCGAACGGGCCGTAGCCGTAATAGGTGAAGTTGCGGCCCTCGCGGTCGAGCGCGTTGGCGGCGAAGAGCTCGGCCGCGTGCCGCTCGGCGTCGAGCGGCTCGACGATCGCGAAACGCCCCGCGATCGGCGTCGATGGCGGCCGCTGCGCCGGCCGCCAGTCGGCAATCGGCCAGCCGATCTCCTGCCCGAGGGCGTTGCGGTGGGGTTCGCCAAGCGGTTTGTCGGGGCGCTCGCTCATCGCCAGGAAAGCCAGCACAGGCCGATGAGGATCGTCAACACCGTCAGCGGCGCACCGAGGCGGAAATAGTCCCAGAAGCCGATCGTGACGCCGTGCCGGCGGGCGATCTGGACGACGATCAGGTTGGCGACCGAGCCGAGGATCGTCAGGTTGCCGGCGAGCGTCGAGGCCATCGCCACCGCGAGCCAGGCGCGCTCGGGCTCGCCTGCGGCGGCGACGAACGGGCGCAGCACGAGGACCGCCGGGACGTTGCTGACGAGGTTCGAGAGCACCGCCGTGACCGCGCTCAGCACCGGCAGCCGGTCGAGGCCGAGGCGGGCGACCGCGGCGACCGCCTCGCCCGAGACGATCGCCTTCTCGAACCCGGCGACGACGACGAAGAGTCCGGCGAACATCAACAGCAGCGGGAAGTCGATCTCGTAATAGATCCGCTCGCTGCGCACGTTGCGGGTCAGCAGCATCGCCCCGCCGGCGACGACCGCGGCCTCGGCAGGCGGCACCCCGGCGAAGAACGCCACCACCATCGCCAGCGTCACCGTCAGCGCCTTGGCCGCGAGCGGGCGGTGGAGATGGGCCGGCGGCGGGCGGGCGTCGAACCCGTCGCCGCGACGGAACTCGCTGCGGTGCAACAGCCAGACGAGCGCGAAGGTCAGCACCAGGCCGAGCGCCGCGACCGGCGACAGCGCCGCGGCGAAGCGGGCATAGGGGATGCCGGAGAAGCTGCCGATCAGGATGTTCTGCGGATTGCCGGTGATCGTCGCGGTGCTGCCGATATTGGCCGCGGTCGCCACCGCCAGCAGATAGGGGACGGGATCGCGCCGCAGCCGGCGGGCGATGTCGATCACCAGCGGCGTCATCACCAGGCAGATCGCGTCATTGAGCAGGAAGGCGGAAAACACGCCGGCGCTGACGATCACCGCGGCGAGCAGCTGCAGCGGATGGTGCGCGCGCGCCACGACCCAGCCGTTGACCAGGCGGAAGAAGCCGGAGAGGCGCAGCGTGCCGACGACGATCATCAACCCGAGCAGCAGCGCCAGGGTCGGGATGTCGATCGCCTTGGCCAGCCGGTCGAGCCCGACCGCGCCGATCGCCAGCATCAGGCTGGCGCCGACCAGCGCCGCGCCGGCGCGGTCGAGGCGCAGCCCCGGCGCCCGCCCGATCGCGACCACGACATAGGTGAGGAGGAAGATCGCCGCGGCGGCGACGGTCTGCAGGTCGCTCACTCGGCGGCGCGCCCGAGCGCCGGCTTGACACGTGCCACGGCAGACCCTTTGCGCAGGCCTTTCGGCAGACCCCCTCCCCGCCATCCCCGGGCGGTCCCGGAGATCTTGAGATCAAGCGGCCGGAACGAGCCCGGCCAGGGCGGAGAGGGAGGGTTGGTGGGTCTGCGTCTAGCCAACCCGCGGCGGCCGAGGCGGTTCCCGGCTCAGCGCTTGCGCAGCAGGAACTCGCGCCCCGCCTTGACCATCGGCTGGCCGTCAAAGGCGATGATGTCGGCGGTGGCATAGGTCTCGCGCCACGCCTCCGGCAGATAGGAGCCGGTGCCGATCGCGTTGATCGGCGCGCTGGCGACCGCCATCATCCGGCATTTCTCGGGCCCGAACCCCGAACTGGCGACGATCCGCGCCTTGGGGAAGCCGGCCTCGTTGAGCACCAGGCGCAGCCGCCACAGCGCCGCCGCCGAGACGCCGGTGCCGACGAGGTAGCGCAAATCCTCCTCGGTGCGGTAGCCGCGGATCGATTGCGGCGCGTGCGCTTCGAGGATCGCGTAGGAGCCGCCGAGGTCGAGCCCCTCGCAATAGCGGCCGCCCGGCGTGTCCATGCGAAAGGCGAGGTTGCCGGCGGCGGCGAGCTCGGGGAAGCGGCGGCAGACCTCGACCGCATCGCTGGTCTCGCGGCCGAAATAGTCGACGAGCACGGTGAGCGGCTCGTCGGGGAAGGTCGCGTGGAACATCTCGGCGGCGCGCACGGTCGAGCCGGCATAGCCGATCAGCGCGTGCGGCATCGTGCCGATGCCCTTCTTCTGAGCGAAATAATGCGCGGTCGCGTCGGCCGCGCAGCCGATGAAGCCGACCGCGTCCGTCACCTTCTTCGCATGCGCCGAGCCGACCGCGGCGGCGTAGGCCATCATCTCGGCCATCTCGGCGCCGGCGCAATGCCGTGCATCCATCGCCAGAAACGCGACGCGCGGCAGCTCGGCGCACATCGCCGAGGCGTTGTAGGCGGCGACGCAGGCCGGCCCGAGCTTCTGCAGCAGCAGGGTCTCGAGGTCGACGAGATGAAGCAGCGGGCCGGTGATGTAGAGGATCGGCTCGCCGGCGCCGACCATCTCGCCCTCGGGATGATTGAGCTCGATGTCGAAGCGGGTGCCGCGCGCCGCCGCCATGGTCTCGAGGAAGTCGATCGCGAGGCGCGGCGTCGAGATGACCGGGCGGCGCATGAACACCGCATAGGTGGCGCGGCGATCGCCGAACCGCTCGACGATCGCCTTGGTCTTCAGGAAATAGCTGTCGGTATGCGCGGCGAGCGCCGCCTCGCGCCGGCCCGCCGCCCGGCCGCCGCGGTCGCCGGCCGGGTCGCTGGCCCGGTCGCTGGCCCGCTCGCCGATGCTGTCGCCGGCCACCGCGCCCGTCCTATTTCGCCGCCCAGGCGCGGTTCGGGCCGAAGCCGGCCCCGCCCGCGCGCTCGCGCTTCAGCGCCTCGGCGATCTCGAACGCCAGCTCGAGCGCCTGGCTGTTGTTGAGCCGCGGGTCGCAATGCGTCAGGTAGCGCTCGCCCAGCGCCTCCTCGCTGATCTCCTGGGCGCCGCCGACGCATTCGGTGACGTTCTGCCCGGTCAGCTCGAAATGGACGCCCCCGGCATGCGTCCCCTCCGCGGCATGCACCTGGAAGGCCGCGTGCAGCTCGTCGAGGATGCGGTCGAAGCGCCGGGTCTTCAATCCGCTGGCGGCGGTGATGGTGTTGCCGTGCATCGGGTCGATGCACCACACCACCTTGCGCCCCTCGCGCACGACGCGGCGGATCAGCGGCGGCAGCTTGGCGGCGACCTTGTCGGCCCCCATCCGGGTGATCAGGGTGAGGCGGCCCGGGACGTTGCGCGGGTTGAGCCGGTCGATCAACCGGATCAGGTCGTCGGGTTCGAGGGTCGGCCCGCATTTCATCCCGACCGGGTTCCTGATGCCGGAGAGGAACTCGACATGCGCGCCGTCGGCCTGGCGCGTGCGATCACCGAGCCAGACCAGATGGGCCGAGCAGTCGTACCACTGGTCGCTCGTCGAATCGACGCGCGTCAGCGCCTCCTCGTAGCTGAGGAACAGCGCCTCGTGCGAGGTGTAGAACTCGGTCTCGCGGATCTGCGGCGTCGTTTCCGAGGTGATGCCGCACGCCTCCATGAAGCCGAGCGTCTCGGTGAGCCGGTCGGCGAGCTCCCGGTAGCGCGCGCCCTGCGGCGAGTCGGCGACGAAATCCTGGTTCCAGGAATGGACCCGGTGCAGGTCGGCATAACCGCCCTGGGCGAAGGCGCGCAGCAGGTTGAGCGTCGCCGCCGACTGGCTGTAGGCCTGCAGCATGCGCGCCGGGTCGGGCTCGCGCCCGGCGGCGTCGAAGTCGAGGCTGTTGATGATATCGCCGCGGTAGGAGGGCAGCGTCACGCCGTTCTGCGTCTCGCTGTCGGACGAGCGCGGCTTGGCGAACTGGCCGGCGAGCCGGCCGACCTTGACCACCGGCATGCCGCCGCCGAAGGTCAGCACCACCGCCATCTGCAACAGCACCTTGAACATGTCGCGGATGTTGTTGGGGTGGAACTCGGCGAAGCTCTCGGCGCAATCGCCGCCCTGCAGCAGGAAGGCCTTGCCGGCGGCGACGTCGCCGAGCCGCTCCTGCAGCCGGCGCGCCTCGCCGGCGAAGACCAGCGGCGGGTAGCGGCGCAGCGTCGCCTCCACCTCGCCCAGCGCCGCCTCGTCGGCATAGCCGGGCACCTGCCGGATCGGCAGGCCGCGCCAGCTCGCGGGTGACCAGGTCGTGCTCATCGCGACCTACCTTGGCGCAGGCCGCCTTGAGTGTCGAGACTTGCCGCATGCATGGAACACCTCCGGGTTGGAGGCCGCTCGGCCCGGGGCGACATGCGGATCGGAGGGATGGCCCTGGAAACGCGAAAGCCGCCTCGGTCGGGCGGCTTCGGGACAAACGCGAACGCGATTCCTAGGCCGCCGTTATGTACCGGCGGTACCAAAATCGCGCGATGGGAAGCACGAGCTTCATGGCGGCGGGTTGTACGCGCGCGCCGCGGCCGACGCAAGGGCCTTCCTCAATCGCGCTCGCCTATTCCGCGGCCGCCTTCTCCGGCGGGCGGACGTATTTGTCGCGCATTGTGACAAATTCCTCGGCGGCCGAGGGGTGGATGCCGACGGTGGCGTCGAACTGCTTCTTGGTCGCGCCGCACTTCACCGCGATCCCCAAGCCCTGGATGATCTCGGGCGCGTCCGGGCCGAGCATGTGGCAGCCGACGACGCGGTCGCTCTTGGCGTCGACGATCAGCTTCATAAAGGTGCGCTCGTCGCGACCGGACAGCGTGTTCTTCATCGGCCGGAACCGCGACTGGTAGATGTCGACCTCGCCGTATTGCTTGCGCGCCTGCTCCTCCGTGAGCCCGACCGTGCCGATCGGCGGCTGCGAGAACACCGCCGAGGGCACGTCGTGATGGTCCATGCGGATCGGGTTGTTGTTGTAGAGCGTCTCGGCGATCGCGCGGCC
>DATJOB010000308.1:0-8984 GCA_035507475.1 Allostellaceae bacterium
CTGGGCTTTACCCATATCGAGATCATGCCGGTCGCCGAGTATCCGTTTGACGGGTCTTGGGGCTACCAGCCGGTGTCGCTGTTCGCGCCTACCTCACGCTATGGTAGTCCCGACGATTTCCGCTTCTTTGTCGATACTTGCCATCACGCCGGGATCGGTGTCTGGCTCGATTGGGTGCCGGGGCATTTCCCGAACGACCCGCACGGCCTCGCCCGGTTCGACGGCACCGCGCTCTACGAGCATGCCGACCCGCGCCAGGGGCTGCACCGCGACTGGGGCACGCTGGTCTACAATTACGGCCGCCGCGAGGTGGCGAATTTCCTGCTGTCGAGCGCGCTCTGCTGGATCCGCGACTTTCACATCGACGGGCTGCGGGTCGATGCCGTCGCCTCGATGCTCTATCTCGACTACAGCCGGCAGCCGGGCGACTGGATCCCCAACGTCTACGGCGGTCGCGAGAACCTCGAGGCGATCGCCTTTCTGCGGCGGATGAACGAGGTCGTGTTCGGCGAAGGCGCGGGCGCCACCACCGTCGCGGAGGAATCGACCGCCTGGCCGATGGTGTCGCGGCCGGTCTATGTCGGCGGGCTCGGCTTCGGCTTCAAATGGAACATGGGGTGGATGCACGACACGCTCGGCTACATGGCGCGCGACCCGGTGCACCGCCTGTACCACCACAACGACCTGACCTTCGGCCTGCTTTACGCGTTCCATGAGAACTTCGTGCTGCCACTGAGCCACGACGAGGTGGTCTATGGAAAGCGCTCGCTGATCGGCAAGATGGCGGGCGACCAGTGGCAGCGCTTCGCCAATCTGCGTGCCTACTTCGCCTTCATGTGGACGCATCCCGGCAAGAAGCTCCTCTTCATGGGTGGCGAGTTCGCCCAGGAGCGCGAGTGGAACCACGATATCGGCCTCGACTGGCAGCTGCTCGACGCGCCGATGCATGCCGGCATACATCGCCTGGTGCGCGATCTGAACTGGCTCTATCGCAGCGTCCCGGCGCTCCATCAGCGCGACTGCGAGGGCGACGGGTTCTCCTGGATCGACGCGAATAACGGCGCGGAGAGCGTGGTGTCGTATCTGCGGCGCGGCGCCGATCCGGAGACGATCGCCGTCGTCGTCTGCAACTTCACGCCGGTGCCGCGCCACGGCTACCGCATCGGCGTGCCCTATGCCGGCTGGTATCGCGAGCGGATCAATACCGACGCGCGCGAATACGGCGGCAGCGGTGTCGGCAATTCGGGCGGGGTTTCGGCCGAACCGCATCCGATGCACGGCCATGCCTATTCGCTGCCGCTGCACCTGCCGCCGCTGGCGGCGCTGGTCTTCACGATCGAGCGATAGGAAGCGCCGATGGTATCGCCGCGGGTCTGGCCGGGAACACCCTATCCGCTGGGCGCGACCTGGGATGGCCGCGGCGTCAATTTCGCACTGTTCTCGGCGCATGCCGAGAAGGTCGAGCTGTGCCTGTTCGACCGCACCGGCCACCAGGAGCAGGCGCGCATCGTATTGCCCGAATATACCGACGAGGTGTGGCACGGCTACCTGCCCGAAGCGCGGCCCGACCAGCTCTACGGCTACCGGGTGCACGGCCCCTACGACCCGCCCAACGGGATGCGCTTCAACCCCAACAAGCTGCTGATCGACCCTTACGCCAAGGCGCTGCACGGGCAGCTGCAATGGAGCGATGTGGTCTTCGGCTACCGTGTCGGGGGACCGCGCGAGGATCTCGGCTTCGACCGGCGCGACAGCGCGCGCTACATGCCGAAATGCCGGGTGGTCGAGCCCGCCTTCACCTGGCGCGACGACCGCGCCCCGCAGGTCGCCTGGGAAGAGACGATCGTCCTCGAGCTGCATGTGCGCGGCTTCACGATGCTGCACCCCGAGGTCAATCCCGGGCAGCGCGGCACCTTCGCGGCGATGGCGACGCCGGCGGTGATCGACTACCTGGCCGAGCTCGGCGTCACCGCCGTCGAACTGCTGCCGGTCCACGCCGCGGTTGCCGAGCGCCATCTCGTCCAGAAGCGGCTGACCAATTACTGGGGCTACGCGTCGATCGGCTTTTTCGCGCCGGACCCGCGCTTCCTGCCCGGCGGTACGATCGCCGAGTTCAAGACCATGGTGCAGCGCCTGCACGATGCCGGCATCGAGGTGATCCTCGACGTCGTCTACAACCATACCGGCGAGGGCAATCACCTCGGACCGACCCTGTCGTTCCGCGGCATCGACAACCTGTCGTACTACCGGCTGGCTGACGATCGGCGCTATTATCAGGACTGCACCGGCACCGGCAACACGCTGAACGTCGACCATCCGCGCGTCCTGCAGCTGGTGACGGATTCGCTGCGCTACTGGGCGGGCGAGATGCATGTCGACGGGTTCCGTTTCGATCTGGCGCCGACGCTCGCCCGCGAAGCCGGCGAGTATTCGCAGGGCAGCGCGTTCTTCGACACGATCCGCCAGGACCCCGAGCTCGCCGGTGTGAAGCTGATCGCAGAGCCCTGGGACGTCGGGCCGGGGGGCTACCAGCTCGGCAATTTCCCGCCCGGCTGGGCCGAGTGGAACGGCCAGTACCGCGACGTCGTGCGCCGTTTCTGGAAGGGCGATCAGGGCCTCGTCGCCGAGATGGCCTCGCGCGTCGCCGGCTCGTCCGACATCTTCGGCTATCGCGGCCGGCGCCCTTGGGCGAGCATCAATTTCGTCACCGCGCATGACGGTTTCACGCTGCAGGACCTGGTCAGCTACAACGACAAGCACAACGAGGCGAACGGCGAGGACAACCGCGACGGGCACGACGCCAACTTCAGTTGGAACTGCGGCGTCGAAGGCCCGACCGAGGATGCCGGCGTGCTCGGGCTGCGCGACCGCCAGAAGCGCAATTTCCTCGCCACGCTGCTGCTGTCGCTGGGCGTGCCGATGTTGGTCGCGGGCGACGAGTTCGGCCGCACGCAGCGCGGCAACAACAACGCCTATTGCCAGGACAACGAGATTTCCTGGATCGACTGGCAAAACCATCGGCCGGAAGACGAGGCGCTGCTCCATTTCGTGCGCGAGCTGATCCGCCTGCGCCGCCGCCACCGGGTCTTCTCGCGCCCGCGCTTCTTCCGCGGCGAGGTGCTGTCGGAGGACGGGCTGAAGGACATCACCTGGCTCAATCCCGCGGGCGAGGAGACGACCGACGAGGACTGGCGCAATCCCGTCGCGCTGGCCCTCGGCTATGTGCTCGGCGGCGCGGCGGGCGAGTTCTATACGACGGGCGGGCAGCGCGACATCGACGACAGCTTCCTGGTGATGATGAGCGCCTACCACGAGGATCTCGACTTCCGCTTTCCGCAGTTCGGCGACGGCAGGGTCGCCTGGCAGGCGCTGATCGACACCGCCGAACCGTCGGGGATGGTCGACGACGATCGCCTCTACGCCGCCGGCGAGGTCTATCGCCTGCGGGCGCAGAGCTTCGTGCTGTTCATCAACCGCGCCGACGGCAAAACCACCCCGCTGCAGCCATCCATCCGCGACCGGCGATGAGCGCGGCGGACGCCCTCCTTCGGGTTGCCGCGCTGCTGGGGATCGAGACCCGCCACACCGACGCGCTCGGCGTCACGCACGAGCCGGATGCCGAGACCCTCGCCGCGCTGGTCGCCGCGTTCGGGTTGCCGGCCGATCCCGGCGCCGCGGCCGAGGCGCTTGCCGCACCGCAGGGCGGCCGGCCGCTGGGGCTCGACCCGCTTTACGTCGTGCGCGCCGAGGCGCCGGTCGTTCCGCTGCCGCCCGGGCTGGCGGGCGGCCAGATTGAATGGCGCCTCGCGCTCGAGGATGGCGGCGGCGTCGAGGGCGACGCCGCGGCCGGCGATGGCGGCTTGCGCCTGCCGGCGCCGCTACCGACCGGCTATCATCGACTCGATCTCGCGCTCGGCGGGGTTTCCGGCTCGGTGGAGCTCGCGGCGGCGCCGCCGGCCTGCCACCTGCCGGCTCCGCTGCAGCCTGGCTCGTGCTGCTGGGGCCTGACGGCACAGCTCTACGGTCTGCGCGGCGCACGCGACTGGGGGATGGGCGATTTCGGCGATCTTGCCGCGCTGGCAGCCGCCGCCGGGTCGCTCGGCGCCGCCACGGTGGGGATCAACCCGCTGCACGCGCTGTTCGCCAGCGAGCCGCGCCACGCCAGCCCCTATTCGCCGTCGAGCCGGGTGCAGCTCGACTACCTCTATATCGATCCGGCGGCGGTCCCGGGTTTCGCCGAGGACGCGGAAATCCGCGCGCTGCCGCCCGATGCGGCGCTCGCCGCCGCGCGCGCCGCGCCGCTTGTCGATCACGCGGCGATCGCGGCGCTGAAGCGTCCGGTGCTCGATGCGCTCTATCGCCGCTTCCGTGCGGTCGATCTCGCCGGCGGGCGGCCGGTCACGGCGCAGGGCCAGGATTTCCGCGCCTTCCAGAAGGCCGGCGGGGCGACGCTGACCGCCTTTGCCACGTTCGAGGCGCTGCACGAGCATCTCAACGGCGACGGCACGCGGTTTTCCTGGCGCGGCTGGCCCGCCGAGCTGCGCGACCCCGGCTCGGCTGCGGTCGCCGAGTTCGCCGCCGCGCGGCGCGAGCGCGTCGAATTCTTCGAGTTCCTGCAATGGCAGGCCGACCGCCAGCTCGGCGCCGCGACCGCGGCCGGGCGCGCCAATGGCCTCTCGCTCGGCCTCTACCGCGACCTCGCGGTCGGCGTCAATCCGGACGGGGCGGAGGCCTGGGCCGACCAGGGGCTTGTCGTCAACGGCATGAGCATCGGCGCGCCGCCCGACCCGCTGAGCCGCGCCGGGCAGAGCTGGGGTCTTGCGCCGGTCAACCCGGTGGCCCTGCGGCGTCGCGGCTTCCAGCCTTTCATCGCCGCGCTGCGCGCCAACATGCGGCATGCCGGCGTGCTGCGCATCGACCACGTCATGTCGCTGCAGCGCCTCTATTGGGTGCCGGCCGGCCGCTCGGCGACCGCCGGCGCCTACGTCAACTACCCCTTCGAGGAGCTGCTCCGCCTGGTGACGCTCGAGAGCGAGCGCCAGCAATGCGCGGTGGTCGGCGAGGATCTCGGCACCGTGCCGGACGGGTTTCGCGAGACGATGCAGAGTGCCAATTTGCTGTCCTATCGCGTGGTGATGTTCGAGCGGCGGTGGGACGGCAATTTCATCGCGCCCTATCACTACGCGCCGCTCGCCGCCGCGTCGGCGGCGACCCATGACCTGCCGACGCTGAAGGGCTTCTGGCTCGGCCGCGACATCGCCTGGCGGCAGAGCCTCGCGCTCTATCCCGACGCCAGCGCCGAGGCCGCCGACCTCGCCGACCGGCATACCAGCCGCTGGCAGCTGCTCGAAGCCCTGGAGCGCGAGGGGCTGATGCCGCGCGAGCGCTTCGCCGAATTCCTGCCGCCGGGCGGGGAGCCGGTCTATACGCGCGCGCTCGGCGAGGCGATCCTCGCCTTCCTCGCCCGCTCGCGCGCCCGGCTGATGCTCGTGCAGCTCGAGGACATCGCCGGCGAGGAGGAGCAGGCCAATCTTCCCGGCACCAGCGAGACGCACCCCAACTGGCGGCGCCGTTTGTCGGCGCGGCTCGACGAGCTTCTCGCGTCGCCCGAGATGCGGCACATCGCGGCGCTGATCGCCGCCGAGCGTCGCCGCGCGATGTAGCGCGGCGTCGGCGGCGCTTGCCGCTGGCGCCGGCTTGCGGCCAACATGCGGCGGGTGCGGCGGCGACGCGGGCGAGGGCGGTGGACGAAATCGAGACGGTGGTCGTGGGCGCCGGCGTGATCGGGCTCGCCGCGGCGCGGGCGCTGGCGCTGGCCGGGCACGAAGTGGTCGTCGTCGAGAAGGCATACACGATCGGCTTCGAGACCTCCTCGCGCACCAGCGAGGTGATTCATGGCGGGCTCTATTACCCGCAGGGCAGCCTCAAGGCGACCGCCTGCGTCGCCGGCCGCGAGCGCCTCTACGACTATTGCCGCGACCACGGCGTCCCGCACGCCGCGCTCGGCAAGCTGATCGTCGCCACCAGCGAGGACGAGATTCCCGGGGTCGAGCGCATCGAGGCCGCCGCCAGGGCGAACGGCGTCGACAACCTCGAATGGCTTTCGGTTGCCGAGGCGCAGCGACTGGAGCCGGAACTGCGCTGCGTCGCGGCGCTGCTCTCGCCGTCGACCGGGATCATCGACAGCCATGCGCTGATGCTCGCCTTCCAGGGCGAGGCCGAAGAACACGGCGCGATGATCGCGTTCAGGACGCCGCTGCTCGGCGGCCGGGTGCTCGGCGACGGCTTCGCGTTGACGCTCGGCGGCGACGAGCCGACGACGATACGCTGCCGTTTTCTGGTCAACGCCGCCGGCCTCGCCGCCCCGGTGCTGGCGCGCGCGCTCGACGGCGTGCCGCGCGACACGGTCCCGCCCGCCTATTTCTGCCGCGGCTGCTATTTCACGCTCGCCGGCCGGACGCCGTTCCGGCGGCTGATCTATCCGGTGCCGGTGCCGGGCGGGCTCGGCGTCCACATCACGCTCGACCTCGCCGGCCAGGCGCGTTTCGGGCCCGATGTCGAATGGATCGACGGGGTCGACTACGCGGTCGACCCGCGCCGCGCCGACTCGTTCTATGCCGCGGTGCGGCGCTATTGGCCGGGCCTGCGCGACGGGGCGCTGCAACCGGGTTATGCCGGGATCCGGCCGAAGATCAGCGGGCCCAACGAGCCGGCTGCCGATTTCCTGATCCAGGGCCCGGCCGAGCATGGCGTGCCGGGCCTCGTCAACTGCTACGGGATCGAATCGCCCGGGCTCACCGCGTCGCTGCCCCTCGCCGACCTGATCGCCGAGAAGCTCGCCTGAGCTCTACCGGCGCACCGCCAGCCACTGCCACAGCGCCAGCGGCCAGATCAGCACGTCGCGGAAATTGGCGCGAAACACGGTCATCTGCCGGCGCCAGTGGAAGTCGTCGGGCGTCGCCGGGATCGGCGGAAAGGAAAAAATCGCTGCGCCGATGGCGATATAGATCAGCGCGATGATGGCCGGTGTCTCCATCGTCCCCATATCCATCGGCGGTGAGGTGGCGCGGCTAAGCTATACGCTCCGGCCGGCGGCACCGGGTTTTTCCGGCCCCCGCGACGACTCGCCGCAGGCGGGCGCGGGAACGATTGCCGAGGCTGGTGTTGCGCCGCGCCCCGGGGCGATATCATCGAGCCGCGACGGAGGTCGGGATGCTGATCGGCGTGCCGAAGGAGATCAAGCCCCAGGAGTACCGGGTCGGGCTGGTTCCCGGCAGCGTTCGCGAGCTCATCCATCACGGTCACAAGGTCGTGGTCGAGAGCGGCGCCGGCGCGGCGATCGGCTTCGACGACCGTGCCTACGAGGCGGCCGGGGCCGGCATCCTGGCGCGCGCCGCCGACGTGTTCGCGGTCGCCGAACTGATCGTCAAGGTCAAGGAACCGCAGGCCGAGGAGCTCCGCTCGCTGCGCGAAGACCAGCTGCTGTTCACCTATCTGCATCTGGCGGCGGACCCGGCGCAGGCCGAGGGGCTGATGCGCTCGGGTGTGGTCGCCATCGCCTATGAGACGGTTACCGACAGCCGCGGCGGCCTGCCGCTGCTCGCGCCGATGAGCGAGGTCGCCGGCCGCATGGCGATCCAGATCGGCGCCCATTGCCTCGAAAAGCAGCAGGGCGGCACCGGCATCCTGCTCGGTGGCGTGCCCGGCGTGCCGGCGGCCAAAGTGGTCATCCTCGGCGGCGGCGTCGCCGGCACCAATGCGGCGCGGATGGCGATGGGTGTCGAGGCCTATGTCGCGGTGGTCGACAAGTCGCTGCCGCGCCTCTACGAGCTCGACATGCAGTTCGGCGCGCAGATGCACACGCTGTTCGCGACCGTCGAGAACATCGAGAACGAGGTCGCGTCGGCCGACCTTGTCGTGGGTGCGGTGCTGGTTCCCGGCGCCGCCGCGCCGAAGCTGGTGAGCCGCGAACTGGTGCGCAAGATGCGCCCGGGATCGGTCATCGTCGACATCGCGATCGACCAGGGCGGCTGCTTCGAAACCAGCCGGCCGACGACGCACGACGCGCCGACCTATGTCGAGGAAGGGGTGGTTCATTACTGCGTTACCAACATGCCGGGTGCGGTCGCGCGGACCTCGGCGGTGGCGCTCAACAACGCCACGCTGCCGTTCGTCGAGGCGATCGCCGACAAGGGTTGGCGCCGGGCGCTCGCCGACGACGCGCATCTGAGCGCCGGGCTCAACGTCTGTCGCGGCCGGGTGACCCATCCGGCCGTGGCGCGCGATCTCGGCCTGCCGTTGACCGCGGCCGAGCGCGCGATTGCGGAATGAACGGCACGGAATGAATCGGTTGGGTCTTGAGCGGCGAAACGGAATTTCCTATCTGACCCACGGATGGATCGAATCGGTCGCATGAGCCCGTTGGAAATTCCCGCCGCGATGGCGCTCGACCAGATGCGTCAGGCCGAGCCCGGCCCGGAGCTCGGCTTCGCGCAGATCGACCAGGTCGCGGTCGCGGCGATCACCGACCTCTATCGCGAGGTGATGCCCGCCGGCGGGGCGATCCTCGACGTGATGTCGAGCTGGGTGTCGCATTTGCCGCCGGAAATCCATTACCGGCGGGTGGTCGGTCTCGGCAGCGACGCCTGCGTCCTCGCCGAGAACCCGTTTCTCGACGAGTGGCGGGTGCAGGATCTGAACCGAGACCCGCATCTCGCCTTTGCTCCCGGGGAATTCGACGGCGCCGCCATCTGCGGCGCCGTTCAGCATTTGATCCGCCCCGCCGAGGTGTTTCGCGAGATCGGCCGGGTGCTCCGGCCAGGTGCGCCGCTCGTCGTCACCTTCTCCAACCGCTGTCTGTGCACTCCGGCGACCGGCTGCTGGCGGCTCTTCGACGAGACCGGGCAACTGGGCCTGGTTGCGCGCTATTTTATCGACGCGGGCAACTGGACCGATATTCGTTGTCTTGATCGCACCCCGCCTGG
>DATJOB010000309.1:0-2214 GCA_035507475.1 Allostellaceae bacterium
AATACGTCTTCTCGAAGCATGTCGAGCAGGCGATGGCGAAACTGAGCGCCGCCGCGGCGCGCGCCACGACCGCGCTCTCCATATCGACGGCGATGGCGCCGGTTTCCTTCCACGCGCGCCGCTTGTCGATCCTGGTCGCGACCGCGATCTGCGCGCCGAGCACCGGGCCTTCGATGGCGCCGATCTCGGCCGCCAGCGCGGTGATCTGCGGCCGCAGCCGGTCGCTGCTGAGCCAGCGGTTGTCGTCGTCGACCACTTCGGTCGAGAGAATGATGTCGCCGGCCCGCAGTCCCGGTTTCAGCGCCCCGGCGATGCCGAAGCTGACGAGGCATTCGGCCTGCGAGGCCGCCTCCTCGACGACGGCGACGGTGCGGCGGTGATCGCCGGCGCCGACGACCGCCTCGAGCCCGGCGCGGCGCGCGATCTTCGCTTCGGCTGCAAGGCCGGTGGTGCAGAGGATTGTGTAGGCCAGGAGGTTTCCCTTCCGCGCGCTCGTTTCTTACACCGGCGGTAGAGTGCTTCTAAGCGATTTCGCTGGCGACCCGATAGCGGGCAAAACGTCACCCCGGACGTTTCAGTTCAACCCCTTAGCATAGGTTAACCGGGACCCGCAAGGGTCGGCGCCGCGCCTTCCGGCGGGTCCCCGGCCTCAGATTCCCCAGGCGACGCGCGGCACGTTGGCGCGCCGCAGCCGCCGGTAGCGGGCGAGCGCCCAGAGCGGAAAATAGGCGCGGTAGCCGTGGTAGCGCAGATAGAAGACGCGCGGGAAGCCGACCGCGGTGTACCACGGCTCGTCCCAACTGCCGTCGCGCTTCTGGCTGGCGACCAGATAGGCGATGCCGCGCGCCACCGCCGGGTGCTCGACCTCGCCGGCAGCCATCAACCCGAGCAGCGCCCAGGCGGTCTGCGACGCCGTGCTGTAATCGGCGCGGCCGCGCGCCGCGTCGGCGGCATAGCTGTCGCCGGTCTCGCCCCAGCCGCCGTCCTCGCGCTGGCGGGCGATCAGCCAATCGACGGCGCGACGGATTTCCGGCGCCTGCCACGCGACGCCGGCGGCGTTGAGCGCGGCCAGCACCGACCAGGTCCCGTAGATGTAATTGGTGCCCCAGCGGCCGAACCAACTGCCGTCCGACTCCTGCTCGCGGCGCAGGAAGTCGAGCGCGGCGGCGAACGCCGGATGGTCGGCGGCATAGCCGTGCTGCGCGAGGAAGCCGAGGCAGCGGGCCGATACGTCCGCGGTCGGCGGGTCGAGCAACGCGCCGTGATCGGCGAATGGGATGTGGTTGAGATAAGCGTGCGTGTTGTCGGCGTCGAACGCGCCCCAGCCGCCGTTGCGGCTTTGCATGCCGAGCACCCACTCGGCGCCGCGGTCGAGCGCGGTGCGGTAGCGCTCCGGGTCGAACCGGCCGAGCGCCAGCGCCGCCGCGGCGGTGTCGTCGACATCGGGGTAATGCGGGTTCGCGTATTGGAAGGCCCAGCCGCCGGGGCGCAGACCGGGGCGCCGCGCCGCCCAGTCGCCGACCACGGCGAGCTCCTGCTTGCCGGCCAGCCAGTCGAGCGCGCGCTCCACCACCGGGTCGAGCGCCTCCGCCTCGCCGACCTCCATCAGCGCGTGGGCCGCCAGCACCGTGTCCCAGACCGGCGACAGGCAGGGCTGGCAATAGCTGAACGACCCGCCGCGCACCAGCAGCTTGCGGATCGCGCCGGTGGCGGTCCGGCACAGCGGATGGTCGAGCGGATGGCCGAGCGCGACGTACATCATCAGCGAGTTGACCATCGCCGGTAAAATCCCGCCGAGCCCGTCCTCGCCGTTGAGCCGCTCGGTGACGAACCCCACCGCGCGATCGATCGCCCGTTGCCGCCGCCGCTTCGGGAAGTACGGCTCGAGCGCGCGCACCAGCCGGTCGAGCAGCACGAAGCCGCGGCCGATCGGCGAGCGGCTGGGCGGCCTGATCCAGTCGCGCACCGTCTCCGGCGGGGCGACGAACAGCTCGGCGATCGTCACGCCGCGCGGGTTCTTCGCCAGCGGACGCTTCGCCATCAGCACCAGGAGCGGCACGATGACGGTGCGCGACCAGTAGGAAATCTTGTCGATGTGAAACGGGAACCAGCGCGGCAGCAGCATGATCTCGACCGGCATCACCGGCACGGCCCGCCACGGCACCTCGCCCCACAGCGCCAGGAGGATGCGGGTGAAGACGTTGCTCTTGGCCA
>DATJOB010000310.1:0-5056 GCA_035507475.1 Allostellaceae bacterium
TTATGGCCGCCCAGCAGGTCGGTGACCGCGACCGCCGCCGAATCCGGCAGCCCCCAGAACCACAGCGGCACTTCGATGTCGCATTCCTGCGGGAAATGCGGGTCGAGGTTCACCGCGACGAGGACGACGTTCTGCAGATCGGCGGTCGCCTTCGAGTAGTAGAGCACCTGGTCGTTGAAGGCGTTGTGGAAGCCGAGCCCGAGATGGGTCTGCAGCGCCGGGTTGGCGCGGCGGATGCGGTTGAGCCGGGCGATCTCGGCGACGATGTTGCCGGGCGCGTTCCAGTCCCAGGCGCGGATCTCGTATTTTTCCGAGGCGGCGTATTCCTCGCGTCCGGGAAGCGCGCGCGCCTCGCACAGCTCGAACCCGCTATAGATGCCGAAGAGCCCGGACAGCGTCGCCGCCAGGGCCGCCCGGATGAGGAAGCCCGGCCGGCCCGAGGCCTGCAGGAAGACCGGGTTGATGTCGGGCGTGTTGACGAAGAAATGCGGGCGGAAGAACTCGCGCGCCTCGGTCGTCAGCTCGGTGAGGTATTCGGTGAGCTCGGCCTTGGTATTGCGCCAGGTGAAGTAGGTGTAGGACTGCGAGAAGCCGAGCTTCGCCAGGCGGTACATCAGCTTCGGGTGGGTGAACGCCTCGGCGAGGAACACCGCGTCCGGGTATTGCGCGCGCACCTCGGCGATCAGCCATTCCCAGAACGGCAGCGGCTTGGTGTGCGGATTATCGACGCGGAACAGCCGCACCCCTTCGCCCGCCCAGAACAGCACGACGTCGCACAGCGCCAGCCACAGCGACGGCACCGCAGCCGGCGCATAGAAGTCGACGTTGACGATGTCCTCGTATTTCTTGGGGGGGTTCTCGGCATAGCGGATCGAGCCGTCCGGCCGCCACTGGAACCAGTCGGGGTGTTCGCGCAGCCAGGGATGGTCGGGCGAGGCCTGCACCGCAAAGTCGAGCGCCAGCTCGATGCGGTGTCGCGCCGCTTCGTGGCGCAGCCGCCGGAAGTCGTCGAGCGTGCCGAGCTCGGGATGGATCGCATCATGCCCGCCCGCGGCGCCACCGATCGCATAGGGGCTGCCGGGATCGCCGGGTGCCGCGCGCGCCGCGTTGTCGCGGCCCTTGCGGTTGGTGCCGCCGATCGGGTGGATCGGCGGCAAGTAGAGCACGTCGAACCCCATCTCGGCGATCGCCGGCAGCCGCGCGATGACGTCGTCGAAAGTGCCGTGCCGCGCCGGGTCGCCGCTCTGCGAGCGCGGGAAGAGCTCGTACCAGCTGGCGTAGCCCGCGGCGCGCCGCTCGGCCTCGACCGGGAACTCGGCCGGATGGCGCGAGGCATGCGGCCTGACGCGCGAAGCCGTCATCGCCGCCGCGGTCGACGGCGCGAGCAGCAGCCGGCGCCGCTCCGCGGCGTCGGCGCTCGCCAGCCGGTCGGCGAGGTCGCGCAACCCGGGCGCAGCGGCGGGGTCGGCGAGCCCGGCGGCTTCCACCACCGATAGCCGGCCCTCCTCGAGCTCGAGATCGATCGCGAGCCCGGCCGCGTGTTTCTTTTCGAGCTCTTCGGCATAGCTGGCAAAGCGGTCCCGCCAGGCCAGCACGGTGAAGCGGTAGGGACCGAGCCGGGTCAGCGGAAAGCTGCCGGCCCAGCGATCGTTGCCGACCAGCCGCATCGGCGTCTCGTGCCAGTCGGCCTCGTCGGCCGGCCGCCAGAGCAGAGCCGCGGCGAGACGCTCATGGCCGTCGCTGATCAGGTCCGCGGAAACCTCGACCGTCTCGCCGACCAGCCGCTTCGCCGCGAAGCGGCCATCCTCGACGGCCGGCGCGACCGCCTCGATCGCGATGCGCGGCGCGGCGGCCGCGTCGAGCGCGCTGGTCGGAGCGCGGCGGATCGGCGCGCCCGCGGCGGTGCGCAGCAGGCGCACCTCGGCGGGATCGACCGTGATCGCCGCATCGGGGCCGAGCGGCGCATCGTCGGCCTCGCGGTCGAGAAGCGCGCCGGCGATGCCGCCTGCGGCCAGCAGCGGTGCGAGCGGCACCCGGACCGGCGCGTCGAGGCTGGCATTGGCGACCACCAATCGGTGCCGCGCCGGCCGGTCGGCGTTGTCGCCGTCGCCGAGCAGCAGCACCGCGACGGCGGGTGCATCGGGCGGCGAGACAGGCCGCAACTCGCCCGCGCCGTCCTCCTCGCACAGCACGGCGCAGCGCCGGTTGGCGGCGGCGACCTCCGGCGTCAGGTCGAACGGCGCGGCGGCGACGAGCCGGGCGAAATCCTCGGGCCGGTCGCGGGCCGGATCCATCTCCCGCGCGGCGCCGAACTCGAACCCGGCCGGCATCAGCCACCCGGCGCCGACCGCGGTCGCGAAGTCGAGCGCACGATGCGCCGCGCGCCGAGCCCGGCCGCTTTCGCCGAACGCCCGCGCCAGACGCCGGTCGAACGGCGCCTCGGGCATGGCGATCAGCGGCGCGACCCGCGCCAGGCGATCCGCGGTCTCGGCGAAAGCCTCGACGGGGCGACGCCACGGCGCCAGGCAGGCCATCGCGAAATCGAAGCCGCACGCGGCCAAGGCGCCGCCCGGTGCGCCATCGCCTGCGCCCGTCGCGGCGATGAAGACCGCACCCGGATGGCGCCGGCGCACGGCGGCGATGAGGTCGCGCCACACACGGCTGGGGACGCCGGGCGCAGCGATGCAGCGGAAGCCGGCGATCCCGGCGTCGAGCCAGGCGTCGAGGCGGCGCGCCCACCACGCGACGAGCCGCGCCGCATCGCCGTCCACCGCGAGCTTCGCGACGCCGCGCTCATGCGGCGGCCGCCGCGGGTCGGGCAGCTCATCGTCGGGCTCGGGGCGATACCAGCGCGCCAGCCCGTTGCCGGCGCCTTCCACGGCGACCCGGTCGAGGACGAGGTCGATCAGCGGGCTGAGGCCGCGTTCGCGGGCCGCGGCCGCGAAGCGCGCCAGGAACGCGACGGCGTCGCCGCCGCCGAGCCGCGGGTCCGCCCGGTCGTGGTCCGCGGTCGCGAACAGGTCGCCGGTGCCGCCCGCGGCAAAGGGCGGTGCGATCGCCACCGCGTCGAACGCCATCGCCGCGATCCGGTCGAGCTGGGGCGGCCAGGCCTCGATCGGTCCGGTGAACAGCGGGTGCAGGTAATAGAGGCGAGATCCCGGCATGGTGGATGGGCGCAACGTCCGGTACCGGAAGGGTCGGACGCGGTGCGCGCGTCATGGTTCCCCCTGCGGTAGACAACCGGCGAGGCGCTTCGGTTCCGCAGCACCGCGCGCAGCGTCGCCCGTCGGCGCGTCGCACCGGCGCGCTCGATGTGCTAGGATCGCCGGCGTCCCACCGCATGGCGCAGCCGCGCAGGAGCAGGCGATGAGCGACCCGGTCACGCTGGAGGTGTTCACCGACTACGTCTGACCCTGGTGCTATCTCGCTACCGTGCGTATCGAAAAGCTCAGGCAGGCGTATGAGATCGAGACGGCCCTGGTGCACTTCCCGCTGCATCCGGATACGCCGGCGGAGGGGCGCGAGCTGGCGCCGTGGTATGCCCAGCGCGGCCTCGATCCGGAAGCGATGTACCGGCAGATGAAGGAGCGGATGGACGCCGAGGGCCTGCCCTACGCCAAGCGCACGCACACCTATAACAGCCGCCTCGCGCAGGAGCTCGGCAAGTGGGCCGACACCCAGCCCGGCGGCGCGGCGATCCACGACAAGCTCTACCGCGCCTATTTCGTCGACCGGCGCAACATCGGCGACCCGGCCGTGCTGGTCGAGATCGCCGAGAGTGTCGGCCTCGACGGCGCGGAGGCGCGCCGGATACTCGACGAGCGCCGCTTCAGCGACGAGATCGATGCCGACTGGCGGAAATCGGCGTCCTACGGCGTCACCGGGGTGCCGACCTTTGTCGCCGCGCGCTACGGCGTCGTCGGCTGCCAGCCCTACGAGACCCTGGTCCAGCTCGTCGAGAAGGCCGGCGCCGCGAAACGCGGCTAGGCGGCGCGGCTAAGCCGGGCGCGGCCGCCGCGCGGCGAGCGCCGCGGCGATGCTGAGCGCGCCGAACGTCGCCAGCACGCTCAGCGAGGCCTGGTAGCTGCCGGTCCAATCGCGCAGCACGCCCGAGATCATCGGGCCGACCGCCTGCGCCAGGACCTGGGCGGAGAGCGCGACGCCGCGGATCGCGCCGAAATTGGCGCGGCCGAAATAATCGGCCCAGGCGATCGGCAGCAGCGTCAGGATGCCGCCGACGCCGAAACCGAACAGCGCGGCGGCGAGATAGGCGTCGGCCGGGGTGGCGATCGCCTTCATCAGCAGCGGGCTGACCGTCAGGAAGATTCCGCTCGCCGCCATCGGGAACCGCACAGGCACGCGGCGCGGCAGGAACCCGCAGGCGAGCGTGGCGGCGGCGGACATCAGCGAGAACGTGCTGACGATCGTCGCCGCGATGGCCGGCGCGATGCCGCGCTCGATCAAATGCGGCGCCTGGTGCAGGCTGATCCCGGCCTGGATCGGGTAGACGAGCACCGTATAGGCGAGCAGCAGCCAGAAGGCCGGCATGCGCACCGCCTGGGCGCGCGAGAAATCGGGCTCGGGCGCCGGCCGCGCGCCCGGCGTCGGCCCCCCGCGACGCGGCGATGCGCCATCGGGATACAGCCCCAGATCCTCCGGCCGGCGCGCGAGCAGCAGCAGGCTCGGCAGAAAGCCGACGACGAGGGTCAGCACGCCGAGGACGAGCCAGCCGGTGCGCCACGAGGCGCGCAGTATCGCCGCCTCGGCGATCAGCGGCATCGCGACGAGCCCCACCATCTGCGCCAGCGTGGCGATCGAGGTCGCGAACGCGCGGCGCGCGACGAACCAGTTGTTGACGGCGCCATAGATGCCGAGCTCGAACGGGCTCGCCCAGTTCATCCGCGCGAAGCAGAACAGGAGATAGAACATCGCGAGCGAGCTGGTGAGCGACAGCAGCAGCAGGGCCGCGCCGGTCGTCAGCACCGCCAGGCACAGCAACAGTCGCGAGCCGACCCGGTCGAGCCAGGGGCCGATTATCGGCGACAGAAACGCGGCC
>DATJOB010000311.1:0-13854 GCA_035507475.1 Allostellaceae bacterium
GCGGCGTCCGACCCCGATCGACCGCGGAAAATGGCGCTTTTTCTATCTACTCGCCGGCGAAGCCGCCCAGCCGGAACTGGAGCCTGACCCCCGACAATTCGCTGCCGCTGTGATCGCGCACCGCGACGCTGTGGTGCTCGCCCGCCTCGAGCAGCTCGCGGGCCCGCCCCAGCGCCTCGTGTTCGCTGGGAAATTCTTCCGACCACGCGGTTCCGCGCCGCCAGCCGCCGCCGCCGCGAACGACCGGCATCTCGCTATAGCTGATTCGATAGCTCATCGTGCTTCCCCAAGAAGATGATCCTGCTCGTCTGCTGCCGTGAACGCCGCAGCTCCTCGAAATCAACATCAATGTTCAAGGTGCAAGTCACTCATCCGGCACGCAATACAGCCAGGCAAGCCTGTCATATCGCCGGTCCGGTGAAGTCTAAGGATGAGCCATCACTGCCACATTTTTTGTGGCGTCGGTGTGGCATTATGAATCATTGGGTAAACCGGTCGGCGATTACAGTTCAATGACGTACGAAACCGGCGGCCGGTTGGTTCCAGCTCAATTCCTCGGGCGATGTCAACCGCCCCAGACCTCGCGCGCGGTCTCGACGACGAGGCGCAGCTTGGCGGCCTGCTCGTCGATGGTCAGGGCGTTGCCGTCGACCGTCGACGAAAAACCGCATTGCGGCGACAGGCAGAGCTGCTCGAGCGGCACATAGCGCGCCGCCTCGTCGATGCGCCGCTTCAGCGCATTCTTGTCTTCGAGCGCCGCCCGCTTGCTGGTGACGAGGCCGAGCACGACGCGCGGGGCGCCATGCTGCCCGCCCCGGGGCACAAAGCGCAGCGGGGCGAAGCCGCCGGAGCGCGCGTCGTCGTTTTCGAGGAAGAAGCCGTCGACCTTCAACTCGCCGAACAATGCCTCGGCGACGTGGTCGTAGCCGCCCGACGCCATCCACGACGAGCGGAAATTGCCGCGGCAGAGATGCGTGCAGATCGTCATCCCCGGCGGACGCCCGGCGAGCGCGGCGTTGATCAGCCCGATATTGACGAGGTGCTGGCGCGCCCCGTCGCCGCCGATGCTGTCGACATAGGCGCGCTGCATCGGGTCGTTGAGATAGGCGAGGCTGGTGTCGTCGAGCTGCAGGTAGGAGCAGCCAAGTGCCGCGAGCCCGGCGATCTCCTCGGCATAGACCGCCGCGAGATCGTGCCAGAACGCCTCCATCTCGGGATAGGCGCGGGCATCGATCGCGGCGCGGCCGCCGCGATAATGCAGCATCGAGGGTGACGGGATCGTCAGTTTCGCGGCGCCGCCGCCGGCCGCCTCGACCGCGGTCTTCAGAAACGCGAAATCCGCGCCGAAGATCACCTTGTCGAGCGTCAGCCGGCCGGTGACCGCATGCGCCGTCGGGCTGAACGCGACGCTGCCCGCCTCGTTCGTGAACTCGATGTTGAGCACCCGGTCGGTCTTGCCCACCCCGCCGATCTGGTAGAGGAAATCCATGTGCCAGGAACCGCGGCGCATCTCGCCGTCGGTGATGCCGTCGAGCCCGGCATCCCGCTGCAGCCTGACCGCGTCGCGGATCGCGCGGTCCTCGGCGGCGCGCAGCGCGGCGGCGTCGATCCGCCCGGCGGCGTGCTCGGCACGCGCCCGCAACAGCTCGGGCGGGCGCAGCAGGCTCCCGACATGCTCGGCGCGGAACGGCGGTCGCAGTGGCTGGTCGGCCGGCATCACGCCTCCCCCCTCGGTCTTTCGTCTTTGGCCGGCGGCGTTTTCGTCCGTCGGCCTTTCGCTGCGCGGCTTCCACGGCAGCATGAAACGGCGGCGCGGGTTTGACAACAGCACGCCGCCGCCGCCCGCCGGCACGACGAAGCGCCGGTGAACCTCCGATTCCGGCGGGCGTTGGCCCTGGCAATTGGCGCCGTCCGGCCGCGGCCGCTGCGCCGCGCCGGCACGCGCGAGCGATACGGGAGGCGTCCCATGCAGAAGACAAGTTTGTTCGGCTCGGCTGTCAGCGCCCTGCTCTGCGCCAGCCTTGCCGCACCCGCCTCGGCCGCCTGGATGACCCGCGGCGGCCCTGCCGGCGGCAGCGCCGCGGCGCCGGCAGCCGCCGTTGCTGCCCCACAGGGTGCGGCGAGCGGCGGTACCGCGGGGAGCGCCGCTGCCGGCAGCGGGTCGGCCTCCTCGGTCGGCACCGGCGCGGTCTCGACCGGCGCCACCGGCACCGGCGAGACGATCGGCACGGCCGGCTCGGCCTCTGCCGGCGCCACTTCCGCCTCCAGCCTGGGGCTCGGCGCCTATTCGACAGGGCCGTCGGGGACCAGCACGAGCCTGTCGACCGGCGGCAGCGCCGTCGCGCCGGACGGGCATGTCTACGATCGCAGCACGGTGCGCGATCGCGGCAACCGCGAGATCGGGGTTTCGGTCGACCGCGCCCGCCAGTCCGGCGATTTCAGCCATTCCCGCACCCGCACGGTGATCGACGGCAGCGACATGCGCAGCGTGACCGTCTCCGGCACCCGCCTGCCCGACGGCGACCGGACCCGCGACCGGACACGCACGATCGTCAATGGCGACGACGTGACCAGCCGGACGCTCGATGTGACCCGCGACCCCGGTCAGCCCCCGACGCGGACTCGCTCGGAGACGACGTCGGTGCTGCCGTCGCCGCCGTAAGCGCGGGCGCGACAGCTGAACTTTGCCGCGCAGGCGGTGTTGGAAAACGCGACGGCACGGCGGCGCCGCGATGACGCCGCAGCCCCTTCCTCAATTCGGAGACGGCAGTGCGCGCAAGCCTGATCGCAGCTTCCCTGGCAACGTCGGCGGTCATCGCCGCCGCTACCGTCCCGGTGACGGCCCATGCCCAGAGCGCCGGCGTCGCGACGGCCGCCGGCAATGGCACCGCCAGCGTCGCGGTCGGCTCGGCGCCGGTAGGCGGCACCGTGATCGTCAACGGCAAGCCGTGCCGCGTGGTCGCCCGCGACGGCGGCGGGCTGAGCGGTACCGCGACCGCCGGACCGAACGGCACCAGCGTCAGCATCGCACCCGGCGGAGCGGGTGGGTCGGTCGCCGTCGGCAGCAGCTCGGGAGCGAACGCGACCGCCGGCTGCGTCGTCGTCAAACCCTCGTCGGGCAGCCACTGACGGCGGTGCGAGCCGCGATCGGCTAGAACGGGATTTCGTCGTCGAGGTCGCCGCCCGCCGGGACGCGGCTGCGCGAGCCGCCGCCGCCTCCGCCGCCTCCGCCGTAACCGCCGCCCGAGCTCGCCGACCCGCCGCCGCCGTAGCCCTCGTCGAAATCGCCGCCGCCTTCCGAGGCGCCGCCGCCGCGCGCGCCGTCGAGCATCGTCAATTCACCGCGGAAGCGCTGCAACACCACCTCGGTCGAATAGCGTTCCTGGCCCTGCTGGTCGGTCCATTTGCGCGTCTGCAGCGCGCCCTCGACATAGATTTTCGAGCCCTTGCGCAGGTATTTCTCGGCGATCTCGACCAGCCGCTCGTTGAAGATCACGACGCTGTGCCATTCGGTGCGCTCGCGGCGCTCGCCCGAGTTGCGGTCGCGCCAAGTCTCCGAGGTGGCGAGCCGCAGATTGGCGACGCGCGTGCCGTCGTTCGTGGTGCGGAGTTCCGGGTCGCGGCCGAGATTGCCGACGAGGATCACCTTGTTGACGCTGCCTGCCATTGGGGGCCTTCCCGCTTGAAGCGCTAGGCCCCCATCTTAGCAATTCGCCCGGATGTTCCTACTTTATTCTTATCCCCGCTATCCACAGAGCCAGCCCCGCGGCCACCGGGTCAATGGCCGGCCGGGTCAATGGCGGACCGGCACCTCGTGGCCGAGCGCGATCTGCCTGCCATGCGTTTCGACGCCGAGGAACAGGAAGGCCAGCGCGACCGCCAGCATCGTCAGCCCGAGAAAGCAGAAGGCGGGGAACACCGCCTCGGCCGTCGCCTTGGGCGCGATGATGTTGTCGCTGCCGGCGAGGACGGCCAAAGCCAGCGGCCCGAGAATCTTGCCGACCCCGTTGGCGGCCTGGCCGAGGCCCGAAGAGCGCGAACCGAGGCTCACCCCGTATTGCTCGACGGTATAGGGCGCGAGGTTCGAAAAACCGCCCTCGGCGAAGAAGGCGGACGCCGCGGTCAGCATCACGAAAAGCGGGAAGCCGCCGACCAGCACGCTGTTGTAGTAGCCGGCGAAGCAGAGCCCGATCGCCGCGAGCAGGCCGAAGACCGTGCCGAGCGCGCGCCGTCCCATCAGCGGCGCAATGAAGCAGACGAGGATCTTCCCGGTGACGCCCGATGCCGAGATGATCAGGAAGTATCGTGCGGCCTGCGCCGGCTCGACCTTGAGCGCCAGGGCGATGATCGTCGGCCCCCACAGGATGTAGCCGTAGACCGCCGAGGCCGACCCGCCCCAGATCAGGAGGGTCTGCCAGAACAGTCGCGGGTTGTGATAGAGCTCGCCGAGATGGCCTCGCGGCTGCACCGCCGGGCGGACCGTGGGCAGCGGCACCTCGCCGGCCGGCCGACCCAGCGCCTTCGCGACCTCGTCGCGGGCCTCGGCAAACCGACCTTTCGCCGCCAGCCAGCGGGCCGATTCCGGCACGAAGGCCCAGACCAGCAGTCCGACGATGATCGCGACGAACCCAGTCATCGCGACGCCGCGCCAGCCGAACGTATGGAGCAGGATCGCCGAGGTGAACGTCGCGAGCAGCGTTCCGGCGCTGGCGAACACGATGAAGAAGCTGGTGATCCCGGTGCGCCAGCGCGTCGGCGTCTGCTCGACGACCATCGGCAGGATCGGCGTGACGCCGGCCGCCAGCCCGAACCCCACCAGGAAGCGCAGCGCCGCGAGCCCGATCCAGGCGCCTTGCGGCAGAAACCCGATGCACCCGGCACAGACCCCGCAGATCATCGTGCCGATGACCGACAACCCCTTGCGGCCAAACACATCGCCGAGCGCACCCGAGACCAGCGAGCCGGCGATCGCGCCGACACCGGCGCCGTAGAGGATCAGCGCCCCCTGGCCGTAGGTGAGGTGCCATTCCGGCCCGATCGCGGACATCACGAAGGCGATCAGGAAGAAATCGAAGAAATCGAGGAGGAGGACCCCCGCGGCGATGCCGAAACAGACCCAGTAGCGGCCGTTCAGCGGCGCGTCGTCGTACAGCGACAGAAGGTTCTCGGACGTGGTTTCGGCCATGTTTCGCTCCCCGAGAGGCGCCTCGTTGCGGCGCGACTTTGCGCGAGCGGCCGCGATCCCCGGCACGTCGCGTTATTCGCCAGGAGTATCCGAGGCTTGATCGGCCGCGTCAACGACCGCCGGCCGGCGCCGATGCCGCAGCGCGATTTGCCTCGCGCGCTGTGGCGGCCGGTCTATTCTGTGCATCCGCCGACGCGGCGGGGCGGTGCCGCCGGCGCGCCTCCGGGCGCCGCTTCGAAGGGGATGGTTGCGCAGATGCAGGCAGACGTCCTGGTGCTCGGTGCGGGCATGGTCGGCACCTCGATCGCCGTGCACCTGCAGAAGCGCGGTCGGCAGGTGGTGCTGCTCGACCGCCGCCCGCCCGGCGAGGAAGCCTCCTACGGCAATGGCGGATTGGTGCAGCGCGAGGCCGTGTTTCCGCACCCGTTTCCGCGCGAGCTGCGCGAATTGCGCCGCATCGCCCGCAACCGCTCGGTCGATGTGCGTTACCATCTGGCGGCGCTGCCCGGTCTGGTGCGGCCGCTCTTCGGCTATTGGCGCAATTCCGCTCCCGCCCGTTACGCGGCGATTGCGCGCCAGTGGAGCACGCTGATCGCCGGCTGTCTCGACGAGCACCGGGCCCTGGCCGAAGAGGCCGGGTCGGCGGCGCTGCTGCGCCCCGTCGGGTATATCCGGGCGCATGACGACGAGGCGCTGCTCGAGGCCGATCTGGCGAAGGCCGAGCGCGCCCGCGCCTTCGGCGTCGGCTCCGTGGCGCTCGACCGCGCCGCGCTGCACGAGGCCGAGCCGCATCTCGCCGGCGAGTTCGTCGGCGGCGTGCACTGGACCGATCCCTATGCGGTCAACGATCCGCACGCCCTGACGCTGAGCTATGCCGCGCTCTTCGAGCGGCTCGGCGGGCATGTCGCGCTCGGCGATGCCGCGACGCTGACGCGCGCCGGCAGCGGCTGGCGCGTCGTCACGCAGGACGGCGCATCGGTCGAGGCGGCGGAGGCGGTGATCGCGCTCGGCATCTGGTCGGGGCGAGCAGCGGCGCGGTTCGGCTACCGTGTGCCGCTCTTCGGCAAGCGCGGCTACCACCGCCACTTCACGCCGCGGGGCAATGCCGGGCTGACCCGGCCGGTCGTGCTCGGCGGCTACGTACTGGCGCCGATGCGCGCCGGCATCCGCCTGACCACCGGCGTCGAGTTCGCGCCGACCGGCGCCGGACCGACGCCGGTGCAGCTGTCGCGCGCCGAGCCGATCGCGCGCCGCGTCTTCCCGCTCGGCGACCCGGTCGAGCCGCAGCCGTGGATGGGCGTCCGGCCGTGCACGCCGGACATGATGCCGATCATCGGCCCGGCACGGCGGCAGCCCCATCTGTGGTTCGCCTTCGGCCACGCGCATCAGGGCTTCACGCTCGGGCCGGCGACCGGCCGCCTGCTCGCCGAGATGATCACCGGCGATGCACCGTTCGTCGATCCGGCGCCGTTCCGCGCCGAGCGGTTCTGACGCCGCCCTGAGCTGCGGGTTCGCTCGGAGCCGTGTCGACGGGCTTTTTCTCACCGCAGCACTGTGCTTAAACCCGCCGAGCACAAGCCTTCCGCAAGATCGCGATCGGCGGCCGCCCGCCGCGCCGGGCGGCGGAACGGCAACTTCTGCCGACCCTGTTCGGCGATAGATCGCGGTTTTATCGATCCCGGAGGACGCGGTTATGCCCGAGCTCGAACGCCTCGATCCGCGCCGCACCGCGCTCGTCGCCTACGATGTCTGCCGCCGCGCGCTGACGCCGGCGGACCCGTCCCGCCGCGCCGCGATGCGACCGGTGCTCGACGCCTGGGTGCGGCTGATCGCGGCGGTGCGCGCCGCCGGCTTGCCGGTGCTCTACACGACCCCGGTCAGCCGGGCCGACGGCGCCGACGTGGTGATGCTGCCGACCGATCTGTCGGCCGAGACCGGCGTCCCGCCGCTGACCAATGCGACCGAAGGCACGGCGGAAGCCGGCTTTCCCGACGAGATCGCGCCGCGCGCCGAGGACTACGTCTTCCTCAAACGGCGGCCGAGCGCGTTTTACGGCACCGGCGTCGCCGAGTTGCTGCGCATGCTGCGGCGGGACACGATCGTCATCGCCGGCGGCGCGACCAATCGCGGCGTCGAGACCAGCGTGCGCGAGGCGTTCAACATGGATATCGCTGCGGTCGTGGTGCGCGAATGCTGCTGGGGCGGCGACGCCGCCGCGCACGCCTACAGCCTCGACAAGGCGATGAAGATGTACGCCCGAATCCGCTCGCTCGACCGGGTCGCGGCGATGCTGCGGCAATGACGCCGCGGCGCCTACCGCCGGGTGGGGGCGGCGGATGACCGGGCCGGCGCGGTGCCGCCGAGGCGCGAATTCACCTTGACCGATAGGAACTCAAGCGACTGCCGGACGCTGAGCTCGCGCGCCCTACGCACTGTGGCGCAGTCGCGTGCGGCGGGTTAAGTTGACACCTCCTCACTTGCGACCGATTTGACCTCGATGCAATCGATCCGCATCCGCGGCGCCCGCGAGCACAATTTAAAGAACATCGACGTCGAGCTGCCGCGCGACAGCCTGGTGGTGATCACCGGCCTGTCGGGCTCGGGCAAGTCGTCGCTGGCCTTCGACACGATCTACGCCGAGGGGCAGCGCCGCTATGTCGAGAGCCTGAGCGCCTACGCGCGGCAGTTCCTCGAACTGATGCAGAAGCCCGACGTCGATTCGATCGAGGGGCTGTCGCCGGCGATCTCGATCGAGCAGAAGACGACCTCGCGCAACCCGCGCTCGACGGTCGGCACGGTCACCGAGATCTACGACTACATGCGCCTCCTCTGGGCGCGGGTCGGCGTGCCTTATTCGCCGGCGACCGGCCTGCCGATCGTCTCGCAGACGGTGTCGCAGATGGTCGACCGCGTGCTGGAGATGACGGAAGGCACGCGGCTTTACCTGATGGCGCCGATCGCCCGCCGCCGCAAGGGCGAATACCGCAAGGAACTCGCCGACCTGCAGAAGCGCGGCTTCCAGCGCGTCAAGGTCGACGGCACGATGTACGAGGTCGACGAGGTCCCGGCCCTCAAGAAGAATTTCACGCACGACATCTCGGTCGTCGTCGACCGCATCGTCGTCTCGCCGGATCTCGGCAACCGGCTCGCCGATTCGTTCGAGACGGCGCTGACGCTGGCCGACGGCATCGCCGTCACCGAGAACGCGGACAGCGGCGAAGAAACGATTTTCTCGTCGAAATTCGCCTGCCCGGTCTCGGGCTTCACGATCCCCGAGATCGAGCCGCGGCTGTTTTCGTTCAACAACCCGTTCGGCGCCTGCCCGGCCTGCGACGGGCTCGGCAGCAAGCTCTATTTCGATGGCGGTCTCGTCGTCCACGATGAAAACCGCAGCCTCTACGACGGCGCCGTCAGCCCGTGGTCGCACTCGTCCTCGCCCTATTACACGCAGACCCTCGAAAGCATCGCCCGCCACTTCAAGCAGAGCATGCACACGCCGTGGCGCGACCTGCCGCAGCGGATGCGCGATACCATCCTTCACGGCTCGGGCGGCGAGCCGATCAAGATGACCTATGACGACGGCCTGCGGCAGTATTCGACCGAGCGGCCGTTCGAGGGCGTGCTGCCCAACATGGAGCGGCGCTACCGCGAGACCGACAGCGCCTGGGTGCGCGAGGAGCTCGGCCGCTACCAGGCGACGCGGACCTGCGAGGTGTGCGACGGCGCGCGGCTCAAGCCGGAGGCGCTGGCGGTCAAGATCGCCGGCAAGAGCATCAGCGAGGCGACCGCGCTGTCGATCCTCGACGCGGTCGACTGGTTCGCCGCGATCGACGCGACGCTGACCCCGGCGCAGCGCGAGATCGCCCAGCGCATCCTCAAGGAGATCAACGAGCGGCTCGGCTTCCTGAAGAATGTCGGGCTCGAATACCTGACGCTGTCGCGCGCCTCGGCGACCCTCTCGGGCGGCGAGAGCCAGCGCATCCGGCTCGCCTCGCAGATCGGCTCGGGCCTCACCGGCGTGCTCTACGTCCTCGACGAGCCCTCGATCGGCCTCCACCAGCGCGACAATGCGCGGCTGCTCGCGACATTGCGGCGGCTCCGCGACCTCGGCAACACGGTGATCGTCGTCGAGCACGACGAGGAGGCGATCCGCACCGCCGACTGGCTGGTCGATATGGGGCCGGGCGCCGGCGTGCATGGCGGGCACCTCGTCGCCGAGGGCACCCCGGACCACGTCATGCAGGTGCCGGAAAGCGTCACCGGGCAATACCTGACCGGGCTGAAGCAGATCCCGATCCCGGCGCACCGGCGGCGCGGCCACGATCGGCAGATCCTGCGGCTCTCCGGCGCGCGCGGCAACAACCTCAAGGACATCACGGCCGAGATCCCGCTCGGCACCTTCTGCTGCGTCACCGGCGTCTCGGGCGGCGGCAAGTCGACGCTGATCGTCGAGACGCTCTACAAGGCGCTGGCCAAGCGGCTCAACAACGCGCGCGAGCAGGCCGCCCCCTTCGACGCGCTCGACGGCGTCGAGTTCCTCGACAAGATCGTCGACATCGACCAGTCGCCGATCGGCCGCACCCCGCGCTCGAACCCGGCGACCTATACCGGCTGCTTCACGCCGATCCGCGACTGGTTCGCCGGGCTGCCCGAGGCCAAGGCGCGCGGCTACCAGCCCGGCCGCTTCTCGTTCAACGTCAAGGGCGGGCGCTGCGAAGCCTGCCAGGGCGACGGCGTCATCAAGATCGAGATGCATTTCCTGCCCGATGTCTACGTTCAATGCGACGTGTGCAAGGGCAAGCGCTATAACCGCGAGACGCTCGAAGTGCTGTTTCGCGGCAAGTCGATCGCCGACGTGCTCGACATGACGGTCGACGAGGGCGTCACGTTCTTCCGCGCCGTGCCGTCGATCCGCGAGAAGCTGGTGACGCTGCAGCGGGTCGGGCTCGGCTACATCCATGTCGGCCAGCCGGCGACGACGCTGTCGGGCGGCGAGGCGCAGCGCGTCAAGCTGTCGAAGGAGCTGTCGCGCCGCGCCACCGGCCGCACTCTCTACATCCTCGACGAGCCGACCACCGGCCTTCATTTCGAGGACGTCAAGAAGCTCCTCGAAGTGCTCCATGCGCTGGTCGAGACCGGCAACACGGTGCTGGTCATCGAACACAACCTCGAGGTCATCAAGACCGCCGACTGGCTGATCGATCTCGGCCCCGAGGGTGGCGACGGCGGCGGCCGCATCGTCGCCACCGGCACCCCCGAGGAAGTCGCCGAGGTCGCCGAGAGCCACACCGGCCGCTATCTGCGGCCCTATCTCGCCCGGCGCCTTGCCGCGCCGCGCCGCGTCGCCGGGACCGCGGCGGAATAGGCATGAACGCTAGCCACGGTGCCGCGGTCTGGCTGTTCGGCTCCGGCGAGGCGGCCTGGAAGGCCAGTCAGGCGCTGCCCGCCGCGGACGCCGACTGAACCTGTAACAATTCGGTCAAGCGAGGCGGTTAAGAACCGCGGGCACGCGCCGTGAGGGTATGAGGTCGATGAAGCCGTCTTTGAGGGTCGTGGCGTTTGCGCTGGCTGCCGCCATCGCTCCACCCGCGCTGGCGCAGGCGCAACAGCCGCACAATCTCATCCTGTTCGTCCCGGACGGGCTGCGCGCGCTGATGGTCACCCCGCAGACCGCGCCGACCTTCGCCGCGGTGCGCGACCACGGCGTCGACTTCAAGAACCCGCATTCGCTGTTTCCGACCTTCACCACGCCGAACGCCTCGGCGATGGCGACCGGCCACTATCTCGGCGACACCGGCGACTACAGCAACACGATCTATACCGCCTTCCCGGTTCCCGGCGCCGGCGACAGCCTCACCCCGTTCCTCGAAAGCGACCCCGTGCTCGGCGATGTCGACGAGCATTTCGAGGGCGACTACCTCGACGAGGTGACGATCCTCAAGGCGGCGCGCGACCAGGGCTTCAGCACCGCGACGATCGGCAAGCTCGGCCCGGCGCTGATCTTCGACCATACCGAGCGCAGCGGCGGCAAGACGATCGTCGTCGACGATTCGACCGGGTCGCCGGCAGGCATCGCGCTGTCGGACGAGATGAAGGCGGCGCTGAACGCGGCCGGCCTGCCGCTCGCCGCGCCGTCGCGCGGCGACAACGGCAAGGCCGGCAACGCGACGACGCCCGGCACCACGGTCGCCAACGTCGTGCAGCAGAACTACTTCGCCGATGTCACGACGAAGGCGGTGCTGCCGATGTTCAAGGCGCGCAACAAGCCGTTCGTGCTGGTCTTCTGGTCGCGCGACCCGGACGGGACGCAGCACAACCAGGGCGACAGCCTCAACCGGCTCTCCCCCGGCATCAACGGGCCGACTTCGCTCGCCGCGATCAAGAATGCCGACGACGACCTCGCGCATATCCGCCAGGCGCTCGCCGAGCTCGGGCTCGACAAGACCACCGACATCGTGGTCAGCGCCGATCACGGCTTCTCGACGATCTCGAAAGAAAGCCGGACCAGCGCCGCGGCGCAGCAGCATTATGCCGACGTGCCCGCCGGCTTCCTGCCGCCCGGCTTTGTCGCGATCGACCTCGCCAAGGCGCTCGGCCTGCCGCTCCATTCGCCCGACGACAAGGGCATCGCGGTCGATGCGGAACATCATTCGCGGTTCGGCAACGGGCTGATCGGCCCCGACCCGAAGAACCCGCAGGTCGTGGTCGCCGCCAATGGCGGGTCCGACCTGGTGTATTTCCCGAAGAGGGACGCCAGGCTCGTCGGCCGCACCGTCGCCGCGCTGCTCGCGCAGGATTACGTCAGCGGCCTCTTCGTCGACGATTCGCTCGGCCGGTTCCCCGGCACGCTGCCGCTCAGCACGATCAACCTCAAGGGCTCGGCGATCACGCCGATGCCGGCGATCGCGGTCAACTTCCGCACCGAGGCCGGCGACTGCGCGGAGAAGCTGACCTGCGAGATCGAAGTCGCCGACACGCCGCTGCAGCAGGGCCAGGGCATGCACGGCAGCTTCGGGCGCGGCGACACGATGAACTTCATGGCGGCGATCGGCCCCGACTTCAAGGCGGGCTTTGCCGATCCCGCGCCGGCGAGCAACGCCGATATCGGCAGGACGGTGGCGCATATCCTCGGGCTCAGGATCAAGGACAAGGGCAAGCTCGTCGGCCGCGTGCTCGGCGAGGCGATGCCCGGCGGCGGACCGGTGCCGCATTATGTCGCCAAGGTGATGCAGTCGGCCCCGGCAAGCGGCGGCCTCGTCACCGTGCTCGATTACCAGCTCGTCGGCGATACGCGCTATTTCGACGCGGCCGGTTTTCCCGGTCGCACCTTCGGCCTCAGCGTCCCCAAGGTTTCGTCGGCGGCGGGTCAACCGACAAACTAGCGTCGCCGACCAAGAGCTTGAGATTCAACTAGCCTTGTAGCACCGGCCGCAGCAAGGCAAGACGCCTGGGCGCGGCAGGGTTGATAGAGCAGGGATCGATAGCCGATTATGCTTGCCGATGGCGGCGTGTCGTTTACGTTTTGTTACGTGGTTTCGGTTGTGAAACGATTGGCTCGCGCGTTACTTGCTGCGCACGATTTTGATGAGGAGAGCGATGGCAGCGCGTAAATCGACAGGGATCGCCGAGGAGCGGATCCGGGCGCGGGCCCACCAAATCTGGATCGAGGAAGGCCATCCCGACGGGCGGCATCTCGATCATTGGCAGCGTGCCGAAAAGGAGCTCGGCCAAAAGGCCTCAGGCCAAAAGCCCTCGGGCCAAAAGCCGGCGACGCGCAGCCGCCCCGTTCGCATGCCGGCCGAGACCCCCCGCGCCAAGCCCGCGGCGACGGCGCGGCGGGGCCGCGGCAAAGCCGCCGCCGAATAGAACGGTCGCTCAGCCGGCGAAGGCCGGCATGACCTCGCGCGCGAACAGCGTGGCCGAGCGCAGCGCGTCTTCGTGGCTCACCGTGCCGAAGGCGAAATCGCAGACGTAATAGTTGATGCCCATCTCCCTGATCTCGTGGGCGATAAAATCGCGGACCTGCGCCGGCGTCCCGGCGACCGCATCGCCGCGTTCCAGCACGGTCGCGAAATCGGGCGGCAGCGCGGCCTCGAGCGGGAACGGCACGTTGTACTGGTGCCAGAGCAGCCCCATGTGGTGGCGCCACGCCGGGTAGCCGCGGCGCGCGATGTCCCGCGCGTCGCTCTCGCTGTCGGCGACGATGATGTGACGGTTGACCCCCATCAACGGGATGTCCGCCTCCGACCGGCCGAGACTGCGCCATTCGGCACGGTACGCATCGATCACCTCGCGCACCGCCGGGATCGGCCGGCGCATGACGATATGCGCGCCGTTCTTGGCCGCCCAGGGCACGCTCTCCTTGCGGCCGATGCCGTACCACAGCTCGGGATAGGGTTTCTGCACCGGCTTCATCGGGACCGGCACGCGGTCGAAATTGTAGAACTTGCCGTGGAAGGTCAGCTCGCTCTCGGTAAAGCCGAGCCGCGTCACCTCGAAGGCCTCGCGGAACTGTTCGGCGCCGGTCGCGAAGTCGATCCCGTAAAACCCGACCTCGACCGGCGAGATGCCGCGCCCGACGCCGTAGAGGAAGCGCCCGTTCGACATCTGGTCGAGCATGCAGACCTCGTCGATGAGGCGCAGCGGGTGGTAGAGCGGCAACAGGTAGA
>DATJOB010000312.1:0-10003 GCA_035507475.1 Allostellaceae bacterium
CTCCCGGGTCGCAGCGATCGGACGAGCGTAGAGCCATCGCCGGCGCGAATGCCATCGACGATGCGAATCAATGGGCAAATCAATGTGCAAAAATCGCGCGGCCGGGCGGCTTCCCGCGCTCGGCATTTGCCCTCGCAGGCGGGTCGAACGCCGCGGTAGGGTGTTGATCGGGGCGCCGGGTTCTCGTCTCCAGGTATGAAAAGAATTTGGCTGATCGCGTGAAGCGCGTGGATGAAGCCCGCGCGGGCACAGGACAACAGCGCGGTCGCGAGGCCTATCCGGGGCTGTTCCTCGGACAGAGCGAGCTGGCGCGGCTCATGCGCGGGCCTTGTGACGCTCGTGCCGCTGCCCAATATCGTCGACAGGTCGATCGTCGGGCCGGGAGAGCCGCATGCGAACCGTTCCTCTGGCGCTGATCGCCGGCTTGTTCGTGGCGCCGGCGGTCGGCGCTGCGCTCGGCGACGAGCCGCCGACGATCGCCGTGACGCTCAAGGATCATCGGTTCAGCCCGGCCGAGATCCATGTGCCGCAAGGCAAGCCCGTGATCCTCAAGATCACCAACGAGGACCCCACGCCCGAAGAGTTCGACTCGTCTGCGCTCAAGATCGAAAAGGTGATCGCCGGCGGCACCTACGGGACGATCCGCCTGCGTCCGCTCGGGCCGGGGCGGTATCCCTTCATGGGCGAATACCATTCCGATACGGCGCAAGGTGCGGTCGTCGCGGAGTAGGGGCAAGGCTGCGATCTGCTGAAAACGCAGGGCTGCCTTGCGCCTAGATGCGAATGGTTCGCTTGTGCAATGAGAATGATTATCAATAACGTCTGCCTCCAGGCAACTGGAGATCGTTGGTGATGCGCCGGAAGTACACGCCGCGGGATAGATCGCCGTCGCGCGCCGGGCGCGCGGCGCTATGGGCCGGAGCCGCCGCCGGCGTGTTGTCACTCGTGGCGAGTCGCGCCGATGCGGCGCCGCCGCAAATCCAGATCCCGACCGAGGAACAGCTGCAGCCGGGCGAATACACGCAGACCGGCGTCGAGGGATATTTGAGCGGCCTGGCGCGCACCCAGTTCCTGCTCGGCAATATGGGCGGGCTGCGGCCATTCCTCAGCCAATACGGCATCTCGCTCGCCTTGCAGGAGACGAGCGAAGTGCTCGGCAACGTCACCGGAGGCCTGCATACCGGGTTCGACTATGACGGGCTGACCCAGATGGTGCTGCAGCTCGACACCAACCGCGGCTTCGGCTGGTATGGCGGCCTCTTCAACGCCAGTGCGCTGCAGATCCACGGCCGCAACCTCAGCGCCGACAATCTCGGCTCGCTGCAGACCGCGAGCGGCATCGAGGCCGATCGCGCGACTCGCCTGTGGGAGCTCTGGTACGACCAGAAGATGCTGGAGGAAGACCGCCTCAGCATCCGCGTCGGCCAGCAGAGCCTCGACCAGGAATTCATCGTCAGCCAGAACGCGTCGTATTTCGTCAACACGATGTTCGGCTGGCCGATGGTGCCCTCGGCCGATCTGCCGGGCGGCGGCCCGGCCTATCCGCTGTCCGCGCTCGGCGTCCGGTTCAAGGCGCGGCCGATCGACTCGGTGACGCTGCTCGTCGGGGTCTTCAACGGCAGCCCGATACCGAACGGCGCGATCGGCGACTCGCAGCAGATCAACGCCTCGGGCACGACGTTCCCGACCAATGGCGGCCAGCTGGTGATCGCCGAGCTGCAATATTCCTATCCGGCGCTCGGCAGCATGCTTTATGCCGACCAGAGCGAGCCGCTCGCGCGCGTCTACAAGATCGGGTTCTGGTACGACACCGAGCGCTTCAGCGACCTGCGGTTCGACAATACCGGGCTGTCGCTCGCCAACCCGCTGAGCACCGGCATCGCGCAGCAGCATCGCGGCGATTACAGCATCTACGCGGTCGCCGACCAGCTGGTCTGGGTCGATCCGAAAGAGGCCGACCGCACGATCAACCTGTTCGCCCGCGCGATGGGCACGCCCCAGCAGAACCGCAACCTGATCGATTTCAGCCTCAATGCCGGCATGATCTTCCACGAGCCGTTCCTGCACCGCGACGACGACACCTTCGGCATCGGCATGGGCTTCGCGCAGGTCAGCGGCCAGGCGGCGGGGCTCGACCAGGACACCGCCTTCTACACCGGCAGCTATACGCCGCGCCGGTCGAACGAGACCTTTATCGAGGTCACCTATCAGTATTCGGTCGCGCCGTGGCTCATGCTGCAGCCCGACGTGCAGTATGTGTTCAACCCGGGCGGCGGGATCGCCAATTCAAGCGACACGGGGCGCGTCAAGAACGAGCTGGTGCTCGGCCTGCGCACCAACATCCTCTTCTAGGGCGGCCGGTCGCGCAGGGGTGGTATCCGCTGCCGCCGCTTGACTTGGCCGCTCATCTTCATGTGAATGCCAATCATTCGCATCGGCAGGCAGCTTGTGCGGGAGGAACGGAAACGATGAGCCGGCAACGTCACACTTTGTCCGGGCGGTTTGCGAGGGTCCTCGGTCTGGCCTCGATGCTGGCGGCGGCGCTGCCGGCGGCCGGTGTCCGCGCCGAAGGGCAGGGCATGCTCGAAACCATCCACAAGCACATCACCCGCACCTCGACGATCACCGACAACGGCGATCTCAACCCCTATGCGGTGGTGGTCGCGCCGGTCTCGGCGGGCAAGATCCAGAAGGACGACGTGCTGGTCGACAATTTCAACAACCTGTCGAACCTGCAGGGTACCGGCACGACGATCATCGACTACAACCCGGCGACGCATAAGACCTTCACCTTCGCCAAGCTGCCGCAGAACCTGCCGCAATGCCCGGGCGGCGTCGGGCTGACGACGGCGATGACGATGCTGAAAAGCGGCTGGGTGATCGTCGGCAGCACGCCGAGCAAGGACGGCACCACCGCCACCAAAGGTCCCGGCTGCATCCTCGTCTTCGACAGCAACGGCAATCTCGCCACGGTGTGGACCGGCCCCAACATCAACGACCCGTGGGGCAACATGGCGGTGATCGACCGCGGCTCGACCGCGACCCTCTTCGTCAGCATGGCCGGTTTCGACGTTCCGGCCTGGCAGGTGCGCGACCCGAATACCGGCTATCCCGTCGTGGTCAACAAGCAGACGGTGCTGCGCATCGATCTGACGATACCGGCCGGCGGCGCGCCGGCGATCAGCGGCCAGACCGTGATCGCCAGCGGATTGAGCGCGCGCGCCGACCGCGACGTGTTCATGATCGGCCCGACCGGGCTGGCGCTGGCGCCCGACGGGACGACGCTTTACGTCTCCGACGCGGTCAACAACCAGATCATCGCGATCCCCGACGCGCCGACGCGGCGCGACAGCGCCGGGCTCGGCCGGCCGGTGACCAAAGACGGCCTGCTGCAACGCCCGCTGGCGCTGGCCCTGACGCCGGAGGGTCATCTCCTCGCCTGCAACGCCAAGAACGGGCAGCTCGTCGAGATCGACCCGGTGAGCGGGCGGCAGCTCTACGCGCAGTGGATCGACACCAACCCGGCGCAGTCGCCCCCAGGCAACGGCGATCTTTTCGGCATCGCGATGACGCCGGACGGCCGCGGCTTCTACTATGTCGAGGATGACGTCAACACGCTGATGGAGGCGGCGCGATGAAACCGCGCGGCCGCGGCGACCCGGTCGCGACCCGGCGCGGCTTCCTGACCGGCGCCGCGGGGCTGGCGGCCGCCGGAGCCGCCGGCGTGGCGCTCGGCGCCGAGGCGCCGCGCGCGCTTGCCAAGGTTGACGCGCAAGCCCCGGTCGAGACCGCCCGCCAGGTCGAGCCGTTCTGGGGCCGCAACCAGGGCGGGATCGTCACGCCGGCCCAGTCGCACACCTATTTCCTCGCGCTCGACCTGACGACCGAGAAGCGCGACGAGGTGGTCGCGCTGTTGCGGGCGTGGACCGCGGCGGCGGCGCGGCTCGCCGCCGGCAAGCCGATCGAGGCCTTCGAGCGCACCGAACTCGCCTACGGCTACGACACCTCGACGACCACCGTGACGACGAGCAGCGAGCCGCCGGCGCCGACCGCCGTCGCGCTGCCCGATACCGGCGATGCCGAGGGGCTGCCGCCGGCGCGGCTCACCATCACCTTCGGCTTTGGCGCGGGGCTCTTCGAGAAGGACGGCAAGGACCGCTACGGCCTCGCCAAGGCGCGGCCGGCGGCGCTCGTCGACCTGCCGCATTTCGCCGGCGACGAGCTCGCGGCCGACAGGACCGGCGGCGACCTCTCGGTGCAGGCCTGCGCCGACGATCCGCAGGTCGCGTTCCACGCCGTCCGGCAGCTCGCCCGGCTGGCCGACGAGGTCGCGCAGGTGCGCTGGGCGCAGACCGGGTTTCTCGCCGGCTTCGGCAATGGCCAGACGCCGCGCAACCTGATGGGCTTCAAGGACGGCACCAACAACCCGCCGGTCGCCGACGCCGCGGCGATGGGCAAATTCGTCTGGGTCGACGCCGAGGGGCCGGACTGGATGCGCGGCGGCAGCTACATGGTCGCCCGGCGCATCCGCATCGCGCTCGAACACTGGGACCGCACCAAGGTCGCCTTCCAGGAGCAGACCTTCGGCCGGCACAAGGTTTCCGGTGCGCCGATCGGCAAGACCGTGGAGAAGGACCCGCTCGACCTCGACGCCACCGACAAGGACGGCAACTACGTCATCGCCGAGAATGCCCATGTCCGGCTCGCCGCGGCGGCGACCAACGAGGGCGCGCAGATCCTGCGCCGGCCCTATTCCTACAATGACGGTATCAATTTCACCGCCGAGCGCTGGCCGCCGTGGCGCCAGGGCCTCGAATACGACGCCGGCCTGTTTTTCATCTGCTACCAGCGCGATCCGCGCACCGGCTTCATCAAGATTTTCGAGAACATGGCCAAGCTCGACATGCTCAACCAGTTCGTCACGCATGTCGGCGGCGGGCTGTTCGCCTGCCCCGCCGGCGCCGCCGAGGGCGAATTCATCGGCCAGCGGCTGTTCCAGCCCGCCTGAACGGGCTCGTTCCTCAGAACCGCTTGGTCAGCGACAGCCGCGCCATCAGCGGTTCGAGCGGGTGCTCGTGGATGTCGGCGCGCCCGTCGGGATAGGTCGAGATCTCGTTCTGCAGCCGGTCGACATACCAGAACTCGGCCGCCGCGGCATGAGTGTTGAGCAGGTTGTAGATGCCGAGCCCGGCGTTCCAGCCCTGCCCAAGATCGTAGTGCACGTCGAGGTTGAGCTGCCCGTAGCCCTTGCCGTTGACCTGGCCCTGCGCGGTCGGCGCATTGGCGCAGGACGTCGCGACGTCGGGGAAATCATGCACCGCGGCGGCATTGACGCAGGGCCCCGACGAGAGCGGGTAGTTGCCGAGCAGCCGGTAGACGAGCCCGCCGCTCCACGGTCCCAGATCGTGCAGATATAGCGCGAAGGAGCCGGCATCGACCGGCGCGTCCTGGATATAGCTGCCGAGATGGCCGGTGCCGTCGTCGAAGGGCGAGGTGAAGCGCGCATGGTTGGCCGAGAAGGTGCCGTAGAACTCGAGCCAGTCGGTAAATTCGTAGGTGGCGTTGACCTCGACCCCGTAGCGGTGGCTCGCCGGACCCGCGCTGTCCTGCCCGATATCGGGATCGATGATCGTCTCCGACCGCTGCCACAGATTGTAGAGCGCGAAGGTGAAGGTGAAATCCTTGGTGATGTTGGCGCGCGTGCCGACCTCTTCGCCCCATTGCTTGGCGAGCAGCGGCGAATAGGGAAGGCCGAGGGCGAACTGGCGGCTCTGGTTGACGCCGCGCAGATCGGCGCTGTGAAACCCCTCGCCGGCCGACACATAGAACTCGAAACGGTCGAGCGGCCGGAAGACGAGGCTCAGCTTCGGCTGCGGCAGGTTCTGGCCGCGCGTCCCGGCATTGGCATAGCCCGCGGTCTGGTGCAGCGAGGCGAGCAGATCGTCGTCGATGCCGTGCTGGTAGTCGTCGCGCACGCCGAGCACGGTGCGGAACCAGGGCGCCCAATGCGTCGTCGATTGCAGATACGCCGCGCTGGCCAGCAGGTTCACGTTGTCGTTGTTGGAGAATGACGGGGGGTCGCCCGCGGTCTGGTCCGGGGTCAGCGCCGTCTGGGCCTGGCTCGGCAGCCGGCCGACATTGAGCGTGTCGTAGCGCGTCAACGCGCCGATCATGAATTCGTGGGGAAATCCGGCGACCGTGCCCGGCAGCGTGTAATCGACCGAATTGCCCAGCACGTGCCGGGTCTCGAACTGGTCCTCCTGGTCGCCATGGACGGGATCGACCAGATAATGGGTGAAGTCGTTGAACAGGTTGAGCTGATTGTAGATGTAGAAGGCGCTGGCCTGGAGCTGCCCGTCGCCCAGGCTCGCGTGGTAGTTCGCCGACAGGCTGGCGCGCATCGCATGCCCGCCATCGGTCGGGTCGAGCGAGCCGAAGCGATTGGGAACGAGGCCCTCGCCGATCGCCCGGATCGGGATGTCGGTCGTGTTGGTCCAGTCCTGGTGATAGAACATCGCGGTCAGCGAGAACCCGCTGTCCCTGCCGTCCTGGCTGTAGCGCAGCACGACGTTTTCCTTGCGCGCGTCGTCGGGCACGACGAACGGCCCGTCGTAATGCTGCAGCTCGACGGCTTCGAGCAGATGCCCGTCGCCGAGCGACTGCGTCTCGGCGCCGAACAGGCGCTCAAAGCCGAGCGTGCCGACGCTTGCCGTGAACTGGTCGGGTATCGTGTCGCGATAGGCGACACGCACCGAGCCGACCGCACCAAAATCGCCGACATTCGCGTAATAGGGACCCTTCGTGTAGGTGATCCGGTCGGCGAGCTCCGGGATCATGAAGTTGAGGTCGGTGTAGCCCTGGCCGTGCGCGTGAGTCGGCTGGTTGATCGGCATGCCGTCGACATAGGTTTCGAGGTCGGTGCCGTGGTCGAGGTTGTAGCCGCGCATCAGGAACTGGTTCGCCTTGCCCTCGCCGCTGTGCAGGGTCACGGTGAGCCCCGGCACGGTTTCCAGCAGCTGACCGGGGCGGTAGGCCGGGGTCAGCTGGATTTCCTGGTCGTCGACAACGCCTTGGCTTGCGGTCGTCGCGGTGCCGAACAGGTCATCGCGCGGCGCGGTGATCTCGATCACGCCAAGATCGGCGGCGGGCACCGGCTGGGTTCCGCCCGGGGTCGGGCTTTGCGCGAAGGCGGCGCCGGCCATCGCGACGAGCGGCAATGCGCCGGCGACGGAGCGGCGCGTCATGCGGCAGAATGCGGCATCGGGCGGGGAGACGCTCGGCCATATGACGTTTATATAAAAACATCATACCAACCGGAGGTTTCGTGATGCAACGCATAACCGTCACGATCGACGATGCGCTGGTGGCGGCGATCGACCGTGTGATCGCGGCGCGCGGCTACCAGAACCGCTCCGAAGCGATCCGCGACCTGGCGCGGGCCGGGATGGCCGAATTGGAGGAACCTGCGCCGAGCGATCGAGAAGGCGTCGCGGCGGTCGTCTACGTCTACGATCACGAAGCCCGCGACCTGGCGAAGCGCCTCACGCGCACGTTCCACGATCATCACGATCTGTCGCTCGCGACGATGCACGTCCATCTCGACCACGACAGCTGTCTCGAGGTCGCCGTGCTGCGCGGCGCGATGAGCGATGTGCGCGACTTCGCGGCGCATGTCATCGCGGAACGCGGCGTGCGGCACGGCAAGCTGGTGACCGTCCCGGTCGAGATGAGCGACGAGACGCATGCCCATGGCGGCGCGCGCAGCCGACGTCACCCGCACACCCATGTCCGCGAGGCCGGCTAGGGCTGGACCCGCTCGGCTTGACAGGGACGCGTCAAGGTCGGCCTCGATCCGGCTGTCGCGTCAGTCCCTCGGATCCCGCGATACGCAGCGGGAAGACGGGAAAGATTGCCGTCGCTGGCGGGAAGTCCTGCCCTTGCCGGATGCGCCGATCGGCGCGGATATTCGCCGCGGCGGTGCCTCCGCGGATCGCCGGGCTCAGGGTGCGGCGATGAACGGCTTTGCGATGATCTTCGGCAAATGCGTCTGGGTCCCGCCATCGCCGAAGGCCGCGACCCTCGTCCTGGCGTATTTCTTCGGCACCGTGCCGGGCTTGCCGGTCGCGGCCTACGAAGCCCAGATACGAGAGCAGATGGTCGCCGCCGGTGCGACCCAGGAAGCCGCCGCCGCCGAGATGAAATGGCTCGACGACTGCTTCGCGACCTACACGCCGGACGCCAAGCACAGATCGGGCGGCTGACCGCTTATCGCGCGCGACGGCAGGCCTGGCGGTCAGGCGGCGCGGGTCGCGCGTGCCGTCGCGGCGCGCGGCGCCCGGCTGCCGGCGGCGATCAGTCCGCCGGCGGCGAGCAGCGCGGCAAACCCGGCGGTGTTGATGGCGAGGATGCGCAAGACGATCGCGGCGGAGAAGTCCTCGGTGCCGCCCATGACCGTGGCCGAGACGAGATAGAGCGCGCCCTCATAGGCGACGAAGGCCGCGGCAAAGCCCGCGACCGCCACCAGCGCGATGCCGCGCCGGCGGATCGCCGCTTGCGCCGCAACGGTGCTGAGGAGCGCGACGCCGCCGAGGATCGCGCCCCAGGCGACGGTCGTCGCGTCCCAGGGATAGTGCAGCACGGTAAAGCCGACGGCCTGGTTGACCAGCCACAGCGCGAGCGTCAGCAGCAGCGCGTCGCGCCGCGGCAGGGTCATCGCCGCGATCGCGCCGAAGGCGGCAAACGGTACGGCGCAGGCGAAGCCGAAGGTGAAGCCGAGGCTCGCGGCGACCAGCAGCGCCAGCCAGAGATGGTGGCGCCAGCCGGCGGCGAAGGCAGCGGTCGGATAGGGCATGTTGATGCTCCGTTGGTAAAATCGCTCAGTCGTGGCGAAAGCCCTTGCCGGCGCGGTCGAGCGGGTCGGGCTCGGACAGGCCGAGCCATTGCGCCCGCAGCCGGTCCCACAGATCGAGCCGCGACCAGTCGGGCGTCCGCCGGATCTTGTCGTCGCGGTCGAGGAACGGGTTGGGCAAGAGCACGGTGATCTGCTGCTCGCCCTTGCCGTTGAACAGGCGCAAGCCCCAGGAGACCGGCGTCCCGTCGCGGCTGATGCGGCGATAGAGCTCGGCGCGCGAGGTGCGGCGGTGCCGGGCCAGTTCAGGGCTCACCGGGCTGAGCTCCGTCCCCCGATGCTCGCCGATGCAGATGTGGAAATGCGGTCCGCCAAAGCCGATCGTCAGATAGCCGTCCATCATCCCGACCACGTCGGGCGCGCGCGGCGCCTTCATCTCCCAGGCGGCGCCCTGGATGAGCGGCCCGAAGGTGATGTCGTCCCAGTGCTCGGCGAAGAGCTCGCGCAGCAGCTTTTCCAGGCTCGCCTCGTCGGTCGGCAGGGCGAAGACATCGACCGGCGCCCCGTCCGCTTCGATCTGGCGCTTCGGCTGCGTCGTCTGGCTCATGGCTCATCCCGTCCCGGGCGGTGGCGCGCTCTGCCGGCCGGCCCCAGGATGCCACAACACGTCGCCTTCATCCGACTCGTTCTCGTGTCGCGCCAGAACGAAGAGCAGATCGGAAAGCCGGTTCATGTAGCGAATCACCGCCGGGGTGATGAGGCCGGATCGCTCGGGCCGGCCGAGATCGGCCCCGATATCGAACAGATCATTCTGCACATGCCGCAGGATCGCCTTCGCCGGGTCGCCGACGTGTCGGGTCGCCCAGCCGATAAAGGCATCGGGCAGCCCCCGGAAGCGCCGGCACGTCGAAGGCGAGCTTGATCCCGGCGAAGACGCCGAAGCCCTGGTGCTGGAAGCCGATCGGGTCCTGGTAGCGGCGGTCGAGCAGATTATTGATGCGGGTGAAGAAGCTGAGCTCGTTGCCGAAGTCGTAATTGCCGGTAAGGTTGACGAGCGTGTAGGGCGTCGCGAACAGCCCCGTCGCCGTGCCGTCGCGATTGATGTCGGCCCATTTGCCGGTATAGACGGCGGTCGCGGTCAACGACAGCGCGTCG
>DATJOB010000313.1:0-7448 GCA_035507475.1 Allostellaceae bacterium
GCTCGGCTGCAAGCCGGGGCAGAGCGTGCGCGAATGCGCCGAGCTGATGCGCGCGGCGCTGCCGCCGACCGAAAAGCCGCCGGCGATCACCGACGGCGCGCGCTACATCCTGCGCGACGGCAGGCCCGGCCTCGTCTGCGCCGACTCGATCGGGATGATCGTGCCGGAAGACGCCGGCAAGATCGTCGTCACCGCGTCGCATGGCGCGTTGTCGGGCGGGCGGCCCGACAACGCCGTCGCGCCCGAGGTCTACGCCTGTTTCTTCAGCGATGGCGGTGTCGGCATGGATGGGGCGGGGATCGCGCGCCTCGCCCCGCTCGATGCGCGCGGCATCCCGGCCGCCGCGGTGTCGGCCGACAGCGCGCCGATCGGCGACGCCCGCGCGCTCTATCACGACGGCGTCCTGTCGCACGTCAACCAGGCGGCGGCGCGGGCCGGGGCGCGCCCCGGGATGACACTGAGGGCCTTTGTCGACATCTTGACGTCGGCCGCAGGCTAGCGGGCCCGGACCGCGATGCCCGGGAAGTCCGTCCTGACCCCGGCCGGTCCCCGGCCGCGCGCGAGCGTGCACAAGCTGGCGCCTGGACACCGCCTCGAGATGCGCGACGGGCGCCTTTGCGAACTCGACCGCGAGGGCCGCCTCGTCGCCGATTACGGGGCGGCCGATAGCGGGCCGGCCGGCAAGCCGCCGATCACGCCACCGGCGTCGCCGCCGGCTGCTGGTAATAGAGGTCGACCTCGCCCAGCGCCGCGTCGTTGCTAACGACGACGCAGTGCTGGCCGGTGTCGGTGACCGGGCTGTAGGCGGTCCAGGCGAGCGCCGCGGGCCGGCCGCCGACCTGCAGTTCGATCGCCCGCATCGCGGTCACCGTCACCGGCGGATAGTCGGACCGCGCGCCGATCCCGTAGGCTTCGAGCGTCTGCACGCACCAGGTCAGCTCGGGGACGTTGCGCACCGGCAGGCTGGTCGCGGCGAACCCCTCGAAAGCGGCCTCGTAGCTGCAGCCGGTGCTCGACCGGTCGGTCAGCGTCATCACGCCGACCAGCTCGGTGCCGGCGGCGACCGGGGTCAGCGGCGAATAGAACGAGTGACCGCCCGGTCCGGCGGCGTACCAGCTGGCGATCGCCCAATAGTCTCCGCCGCCAGCCGCCGAGACGCCCCATTGCAGGACCGGCTGGTAGATCATCGTCGCGTTCTCGATCCCGTTGAACAGGAACACGGTCTGGCCCGACTGGGTGCGCGGCGGGGGCGGGACGGTCCAGGTCGTCCTGAGCAGCGAGACCGGCGCGCCACTGGTGTTGGTCCATCCGGCATAGGCGATCCAGCCGCCGCCGAGCCCCGGCACGGCCTCGATTGCCGACCGGGGGGCCGGGGCGCCGCGGGCGACGTTGCCAGGGCGCGACGGCGGGGGCGTCGCGGCGTGCTCCAAGGGGCCGAAATCGGCGACCGTGCGGCCGCTGCGATGCACCTTGCGCAGCCGCCCGCCGGCGAGATCGAGATGGTGCTCCGCCTCGATCCGGTGCGCCCGCGACGCCGGGCGGAACCCGCCCGGCGTCAGGACCAGCGCTTCCGGCAGCGCCGGCTGTCGTCCCATGCGGCCGCTCAGCGCGCGATCCCCTCGGCCCCGGCCGGCACGTCGTAGAAGGCGAGGGTCATCGATACGCTCGTGTAGAAGCCCAGCAGGCAGATGACGTCGGTGATCCCCTCATGGCCGAGCGCCGCGACCGCGCGGTCGTAGAGCCCTTTCGCCACCCAGCGCGCCTCGGTCAGGCATATCGCCATCTCGTAGACCACCTGCTCGCGCGTGTCGTCGAACGAGGTCGGCAGGCCCGACAGCATGGCCTCGACCTTGTCGGCTGGCAGCCCGGCGGCCTTCGCGGCGCGCTCGTGCGCGTTGGTCGGATAAGCCGAATGGCACTTGCTGTTGACGATGACGACGGCGATCTCGCGCTCGCGCTCGCTCAGCGAATAGCCGGTGCGGAAATAGGCGCCGAGCGGCGCCATCACCTTCACCAGCTTGGGATTGTGGACGTAGATCTTGTTGGGGCCGGGCAGCCGGCCGCGCGCCTCCATCAGGAGGCGATAGCCCTCCTGCTGCTCCGGCGTCATCGCGTCATAGGGGATTTCGGCATAGCGGCCAAAGGTCGGCGTGTCGGCCATCGCTGGGGTTCCTCCTCGGGGGGTAAAGTGTTGCTTACGCTTCACAATAGCGGCTGGGGCCGGGGCGGGCGACCGGCGACCGCGGCCAGCCGACGCAGAGTGGCCTCGACGCCACGCATGACTGCCCTGCTCGGGATGAGGTTGCGAGGCATTCGCACTGCCGCTAAGTCTCCTGCGTCCCAGCCGTCGAGGCGTCCATGTACGTGTGCTTGTGCAACGGCCTCACCGACAGCGACGTGCGCCGTTGCTCCGACAGCGCCTGTTCCGTCGCCATGGTCTACCGCTCGCTGGGCTGCGCGCCGCAATGCGGCAAATGCGTGCCGTTCGTGCGCCGGATGCTGCGCGAGACCACGGCCGCCGCGGACAGCGAAACCGGCGGCGACGACTAGGCGCTTAGCTGTCATAATCTTGCAGTGGCCGGCTCGGTCCCGGCTGATCTCGTGTGCCCCCAGCGCGGAGCCCGGCCATGCAAGGCGACCCGACCGTCATCCAGCATCTGAACGCGGTGCTCAAGAACGAGCTGACTGCGATCAACCAGTATTTCCTGCACGCCCGCATGCTCCGGCACTGGGGGGTCACCCGGCTCGGCGACTACGAGTACAAGGAGTCGCTCGACGAGATGAAGCATGCCGACAAGCTGATCAACCGCATCCTGTTCCTCGAAGGGCTGCCCAACCTGCAGGATCTCGACAAGCTGCTGATCGGCGAGAACGTGCAGGAAATCGTCGAATGCGACCTCAAGCTCGAACAGGCGGCGATGCCGCGCCTGCGCGAGGCGATCGCCTATTGCGAAACGGTCAAGGACTTCATCAGTCGCGAACTCTTCGAGATGATCCTCGAGAGCGAGGAGGATCACGTCGATTTCCTTGAAACGCAGCTGGGCCTCATCCCCAGGATGGGCCTCGAAAATTATATCCAGCTGCAGTCCGAGCCCGCCGAATAGTCCGGCGCCGGGCGCCTCAGATAGCGTCGAGCTGCCAGGCGACGTCGTTGGCGATGCCCCACAGGTAGCCGATCTCGCTCTGCCCGACGAGCACCGAGGCGCGCCCCTGATGGCGCCAGTAGAGCAGGTTGAGGTCCTGGCGCCGCTCGAAGGTCGGCGCGATGTCGGGCTGCTTGGTCGAGCCGATGATCAGCGCCAGCGGGCCGATCGCCTTGTTGTCGGTGTTGTAGATCAGCTGCGCCGCCGGACGCCCGTCGACCACGACGAGCCGCGCGCCGCGAAACGAGAGGCCCCAGGGCTTCAAATCGGGCAGCCGCACCTGCTGCGGCAGGTTCTGGCTGATCTTCTGCAGCACGTCGCCGTTGTCGCCGCTCGCCGGGACATCGACGAGCGCGTCGCCGCCGGCATTGACCATGAGCTTGTAGTCGCCGGCCGCGTTGTCGAGCCAGTTGTTGACCGCGGCGGTCTGGACCTGGCGCGCGGTAAGCCCGCCCGACGGGGCCAGCGTATTGCCGCCGAGATAGCCGGCGCCGACCCCGACCACGAGGCCGAAGAGGCCCGCCGCGCTCGCCAGCTGGATATGCCAGCGTCGCGACGGCGCGGGCGGCTGGCTGTCGCGCGTGGGGCGCAATACCACGATCTCGGCTTCGCCCGCCGACGCGGTCTCGCCGCGCGCCGCGGCGAGCAGCCGCTCCGGCACCGGCTCGCCGGCGATCTCGGCAAAGGCGCCGCGCAACAGGCCCGCGGTCTCGCTGAGCGCCAGCAGGCGGTCGCGCACGCCGGGATCGGCGCCCAGCCAGGCTTCGACATGCGCCCGCTCTTCGGCGTCGAGCTCTCCGTCGAGATACGCCACCAGGGCTTCGTCGCTATGCTTTTGCATCGCTTGCGCTCCCGCGCTCGCCGTCGCCCGCCTCGAGCCGCTGCTGCAAGGCAATGCGCGCGCGCGCCAGGCGGCTCATGATGGTGCCGACCGGCACGCCGGTGACCTCCGCCGCCTGCTTGTAGCTGAGACCTTCGACCGTCACGAGCATCAGCGTGACCCGCTGCTCGGGTGGCAACAGCGAGACCGCCCGCCGCACCTCCGACAAGGCGAGCCGCGCCTCGACCCGCCGCACCGGCTCATCCGATCCCAGCCGCTCCTCGGCAATGTCGCCGTCCTCCTTGCGGATCTCCCGCGCCCGGAGCTGGTCGATCCAGATCGTCTGCACGATCCGGAACATCCAGCTGTCGAACCGCGTCCCCTCTTGAAACTGATGCTCCCGCGCCAGGGCGCGTTCGCATGCCGCTTGAACCAGATCGTCCGCCTCGCTCGCCGAGCGGGTCAGGCCGGCGGCGAAGCGCCTCAGCCGCGGCAGCATCGCGATCAACTGGTCGCTGAACCGCTTGCTGACCGGGCTGGCGGCCGGCGCCGCATCCCGGGCCCGCCCATAGTTCCAACGCAGCGACAACGTGCCACCCTCCGGCTTATTCCGACCCCATCGGGCCTGCGGCGGGGGTCTCTGCAACGTTCGAGCCGCGCCGGTCGCGTACGGGGCCCTGTCAGGGGCGATCTCCCGCGACTCGTACCATGTAGCAGAATTGCGACGTAAGCATGGCATAGTTCGCGGCCTGCCCCCACATACGCGTCTTCACATTGATTTCGCCCCGCGGCATTGTGGCGGCTTGGCAATGACACCGCCGATAGAGGATTTGGCCGCCCGATGAAGGTCGCCATCATCAAGGAACGGCGCCCGTTCGAGCGGCGGGTCGCGGCGTCGCCGGACAGCGTCAAGCAGCTGAAGGGCATGGGGCTCGACGTCGCGGTCGAGGCTGGCGCCGGTGCCGGCGCGTCGTTTCTCGACGCCGCCTACGAGGCGGTCGGCGCGACGATCGCCGACGACGCGGCGGCCGCGCTTGACGGCGCCGACATCGTGCTCAAGGTGCAGCGGCCGCTGCTCGGCAGGGGCGCCCAGCTCAACGAGCTGAAGCCGATGAAGAAGGGCGCGGTGCTGATCGGGCTGCTGGCGCCGCTGGAGCACCCCGCGGACGCCGAGGCCTACGCCAAGGCCGGCGTCGTGGCGCTGGCGATGGAGCTGATCCCGCGCATTACCCGCGCGCAGACGATGGACGTGCTGTCGTCGCAGGCCAATCTCGCCGGCTACAAGGCGGCGGTCGACGCCGCCGCGGAATTCGGGCGCGCCTTTCCGATGATGATGACCGCGGCCGGCACGATCAAGGCGGCGCGCGTGCTGGTGATGGGCGCGGGCGTGGCCGGGCTGCAGGCGATCGCCACGGCGCGCCGGCTCGGTGCGGTGGTCTTCGCCACCGATGTGCGCGCCGCCGCCAAGGAGCAGGTCGAGAGCCTCGGCGCCAATTTCCTCATGGTCGACGAAGAGGCGATGAAGAGCGCCGAGACCGCGGGCGGCTACGCGCGCGAGATGGGCGAGGACTTCCAGCGCCGCCAGCACCAGATGGTGACCGACGCGCTGAAGCGGATCGACATCGTCATCTGCACCGCGCTCATCCCAGGGCGCAAGGCGCCGGTCCTTCTGACCGGCGACATGCTCGACGCGCTCGCGCCCGGCTCGGTCGTCGCGGACCTGGCGGTCGAGGCCGGCGGCAACGTCGAGGGCAGCAAGCCCGAAGAGACCGTCGTCACCGCGGGTGGGGTCAAGATCATCGGCTACGCCAATGCTCCCGCGCATATTGCGGTCGACGCCAGCCTGCTCTATGCCCGCAACCTGTCGGCGTTTCTGGCGCTGCTGGTCGACAAGGAGAAGGGGCTGCGCATCGACACCTCGGACGAAATCGTCAAGGCGGCGCTGCTGACGATGGACGGCGCGGTGGTCAACCCGGCCCTGGGAGCGCCATCAACGCCGCCCGCCGCCGCGCCGGCTTCAATCTGACGGAGGATCGATGGCGGACCCCGCCTCGCTCGCCCAAACCGCCGGCGAGCTTGCCAACAATGCCAGGGCGCTGGCGCAGAACCTCGACAACCTCGCCCAGCAGCTGACCGCCGCCTCGACCCAGGCGAGCCATGCCGGGACTCCGTTCGTCTTCGAGCTGACGGTGTTCGCGCTCGCCGTCTTCGTCGGCTATTACGTGGTCTGGCGGGTGACCCCGGCGCTCCATTCGCCGCTGATGAGCGTCACCAACGCGGTGTCGAGCGTGATCATCGTCGGCGCGCTGATCGCCGCCGGGCCGCACGGCTTCAGCTTCGCCAAGATCATGGGGTTCGTCGCGGTGACCCTCGCCGCGGTCAACATCTTTGGCGGCTTCATCGTCACCCAGCGCATGCTGTCGATGTTCCAGCGCAAGAAATAACCGAAAGCCAGACCTCGTGGGCGAAAGCTACTCCGCCTTCCTCTACCTGATCGCCTCGATCTGCTTCATCATGGCGCTCAGGGGCCTGTCCTCGCCGGAGACGGCGCGGAACGGCAATTTGTTTGGCATCGCCGGCATGGTCATCGCCGTGCTGACGACGCTGGCGACGCCGGAGGTGGTGAGCTTCTGGCTGATCATCGCCGGCCTCGTGATCGGCGGTGCGATCGGCACCTTCATCGCCCGTCAGATCCAGATGACCGCGCTGCCGCAGCTGGTGGCGGCGTTCCACAGCCTCGTCGGCCTCGCGGCGGTGTGCGTCGCCTGCGCCGCCTTCTCGGCGCCCGAGGAATACGGCATCGGGGTGCGCGGCAACATCCACGGCGCGAGCCTCGTCGAGATGGCGCTGGGGCTGACGATCGGCGCGATCACCTTCACCGGCTCGGTGGTCGCGTTCGCCAAGCTGCAGGGTCTCGTGTCGGGCGCGCCGCTGGTGTTCCGCGGCCAGCACCTGCTCAACGCGGCGCTCGGCGCGGCGCTCGTCGTGCTGATCGTGCTCTTCGTGCTGACCGAGGCGGTGCCGGTCTTCGCGCTGCTGATCCTGTTGTCGCTGCTGTTCGGGTTCCTCCTGATCGTGCCGATCGGCGGCGCCGACATGCCGGTCGTCATTTCAATGCTCAATTCCTACTCCGGCTGGGCGGCCTGCGGCATCGGTTTCACGCTGTCGAACAGCCTGCTGATCATCACTGGCGCGCTGGTCGGCTCGTCCGGCGCGATCCTCAGCTACGTCATGTGCAAGGGGATGAACCGCTCGATCTTCAACGTGATCCTGGGCGGGTTCGGCACCGAAGGCGGCGCCGCGGCGGCGGGGGGAAGCGTTGGCGACCGCTTGGTCAAGTCGGGGAGCGCCGAGGACGCCGCGTTCATCCTCAAGAACGCCGGGTCGGTGATCATCGTGCCGGGTTACGGGATGGCGGTAGCGCAGGCGCAGCACTCGCTGAAAGCGATGACCGACCTGTTGAAAAAGGACGGGGTCAAGGTCGA
>DATJOB010000314.1:0-5685 GCA_035507475.1 Allostellaceae bacterium
CGCACCGACAATTTCCTGCGCGCCTTCGCCAAGATGTCCTATGCCGCCGACCAGGCGCTGCACGACCTGCTCGACGAGATGGACCGCACCGCGCGCCGGCGCACCGTGGCGGGGCAGGGAACCGCCGGCGCGGCGTAGCCCGCCTTAGTGGATGTCGGCCTGCTCGGCGAAGGCGCGGCGCAGGTCGTCGACCGAGAAGCCGGGGCGTTTCGAGGCCTCGATCACCACCCGCTCGCGCCGCGTCAACAGATCGACCGCCTCCGGGATTTTCTCGACCGCGTCGTAGGGCACGACCACGGCGCCGTGGCGGTCGCAATGGATCACGTCGTTGGCCGAGACCGTCATGCCGAAGACGCTGACCGTGCCGCCGAAATCGACGAGATGGACATGCGCGTGGCTCGGCATGATCGAGCCGGCGAGGACCATGAAATCGGGCGCCATCGCGTCGATGTCGCGCACCGAGCCGTCGGTGATGACGCCGGCGCAGCCGAGCCCGGCATGGACATGGGTCTGCACCTCGCCCCAGAACGCGCCGAAGCCGGTGTCGGGCGCGTCGATGTCCTGGATCACCGCGAGCGACGGCATCGGCTGCGCCGCGATGTGCTCGTAATAGCCGAGCCGGATCTTGTTGGCGCTGTCGCGGTCGCGCGGGTGCGCCTCGCGCGAGCGGATCAGCGCGGTGCGGGCGAAGGCGACGACGGGCTTCATCTCGGGAAAGCAGGCGACGACCGGGCGGCGGGTGAAGCCGTGCGCGCGCCGCTCGGGGTTGGTGATCTCGAGCGCGTTGCAGATCGTCGGCGTGTCCCACTGGGTGAGGGCCTTGAGGCTGGCGGCGCTCGGCAGGCTCGGCATCGTCGGTACTCCGGCTGGGGGAATGCGCCTCCCGCTTTATTGGCAACGGCGGCGGCCGGCAAGCGCTTTTCCGAAGTCTTTCGCGCGCCTGGCGATCGGCGCATCATGGCCGGTGCGTGATGGCCCGCGCATCCGGCACGAAGGCGCATGAGCTACAGGACCGCCCGTCTCGACATCCGCGCCGCCGCAACCGCGAGCGCGCGGCGGTGAACTTCCCGCAATTCGGCCGCGAGCGGCGCGGCGACTTCGCGCTCGGCGACGGCGTCGACCATCTCAATCATGGCAGCTATGGCGCCACCCCGCGCGCCGTGCTCGCGGCGGCCGAGGAGTACCGGCTGCGCATGGAGGCCGATCCCGCGCGCTTCTTTCGCGACGCGCTGCCCGGGCTCGTGCGCCGCGCGGCCGAGCGCGTCGCGCGCTTTCTCGGCGGGCGGGCGGAGGATTGGGCCCTGGTCGAGAACGCGACGCAGGGGCTCAACGCGATCGTCGCCGCGCTCGATCTGGGTCCGGGCGACGAGATCGTCTGCCTGAGCCAGGCTTACGGCGCGGTCGCCAACACGCTGCGCTACCATGCCGGACGCCGCGGCGCGCAGGTCGTCGTGGTCCCGGTCGCGGTGCCGTTCGCCGATCCCGCGCCGCTGCTCGCGGCGCTTGTCGCCGCGCTTGGGCCGCGAACGCGGCTCGCCTGCCTCGACCACATCACCTCGGCCGGCGCGGTCGTGCTGCCGGTGGCCGAGATGGCCGCGGTCTGCCGCGCGCAGGGCGTCCCGGTCGCGATCGACGGGGCGCACGCGCCGGGCCAGGTGCCGCTCGACGTGCCGGCGCTCGGCGTCGACTGGTATGTCGGCAACCTGCACAAATGGGCCTTCGCCGCGAAGGGCGCCGCGGCGCTCTGGTGCAGTCCCGAGCGCCAGGCGGCGCTCCACCCGGTGGCGATCTCGCATAATCTCGGGCAGGGCTTCGCCGCCGAGTTCGACTACAGCGGCACGCGCGACAATTCGGCCTGGCTTGCGGTGCCGCAGGCGCTCGACTACCTCGACGCGCTCGGCGGCGAGGCGGTGCGCGCGCATAACGACGCGCTGGCGCGCGAAGCCGGCGAGATGCTGTGCGCGGCGTGGCACAGCGAGGCCTCGGCCGCGCCCGCATTCCGCGCCGCGATGACCGCGGTGCGCCTGCCGGGCAGCGACGGCGCCGACCGCGCCGCCGGGCGGCGCCTCGCGCGCTATCTTGCGCAGGAGCACGACATCACGGTCGGGGTGATGGCGCTCGCCGACAGTCTCTGGGTGCGGGTCTCGGCGCAGATTTACAACGAGATCGCCGACTACCGGCGCCTGGCGCGGCTCGGCCCGAGCCTGGCGCGCCAGATCGGCGGATGAGCGCGGCCGCGGCGCGAGGACGGAGCGAACCGGCGGAGGAGGCATCATGACCCGCGATTTCGTCGGCTACGGGCCGACCCCACCGCATGCGCGCTGGCCCGGCGAGGCGCGCGTCGCGGTCAACTTCGTGATCAATTTCGAGGAAGGCTCGGAGCTTTCCTACCCGGCGGGGGACGGGGTCAGCGAGGGCGGGCTGACGGAGAGCGCCAGCGTCGATCCCGGCATGGCCGGGCGCCGCGACCTCGGCGCCGAGAGCATGTTCGAATACGGCGCGCGGGTCGGCTGGTGGCGGCTCCATCGCATCTTCACCCGCTACGGCGTGCCGGTGACGCTGTTCGCCTGCGCCAAGGCGCTCGAGGCGAACCCGCCGGCGGCCGCGGCGATCGCCGCGACGGACTGGGACATCTGCGGTCACGGCTATCGCTGGATCAAGCATTTCGAGCTCGACGCCGCCGAGGAAAGCCGGCAGATCGCCGCCGCGGTGGCGCTGATCAAGGAGACCACCGGCAAGCCGACGCTCGGCTGGTACTGCCGCTACGCGCCGTCGGAGAACACGCGGCGGATCGTCGCCGCGCAGGGCGGCTTTCTCTACGACAGCGACGCCTATAACGACGAGCTGCCCTACTGGGTGCGGGTGGGCGGCAAGCCGCATCTCGTGGTGCCGTACACGCTGTCGACGAACGACGTCAAATTCGGCCGCGGCGTGTTCGGGCCGGGCGAGGATTTCTTCGCCTATCTGCGCGACGCGTTCGACGTGCTCTACGAGGAAGGCGCGGACCGGCCGCGGATGCTGTCGATCGGCCTCCACATGCGGCTTGCCGGCCACCCGGGACGCGCCAAGGCGCTGATGCGCTTCATCGAATACATCCAGGCGAAGGAGCGGGTCTGGATCTGCCGGCGCGCCGACATCGCCCGCCACTGGATCGCCCACCACCCGCCGGCCTAGCGCGGCACCGGTCCGACCGGCTCGGATTGGTCGGCTCGGATCGGTCGCCGCTCCGGCCGCTCCGGACATTATTCTAGCCGGGCGTGGGGGCCCAGTCGTAGACCCGGCTGAGGCTCCCGCCCATCAGCGCGGCGCGCTCGCTGCCGGAGAGGCGGTCGGTGACGCGAAACGGCTCGACCCCCTGGGCGTAGGTGAGCAGCGCGGTCGCGCGCGTCCAGTCGGTGCCCCACAGACAGCGCTCGAAGCCGAACGCGTCGAAGATGCGGCCGAGCGGCTCCCAGATGTCGTCGTAGGGAAAGCGCTGGTGCGACAGCGTGCAGGCGCCGCTGATCTTGACCGCGATATTGGCGTGCGGGGCGAGCGCCAGGAGCTTGGGCAGGTCGGCCCACGGCGCCGCCGGGGCCGGCGGCTCGAACGGCTGCTGCAGCCCGAGATGGTCGATCACCAGCCTGGTGTTCGGATGGCGGGCGGCGAGCTGGCCGACCTGGTCGAGCCGGCCCCAGCACAGCACGTTGACCGGCAGCGCATGGCGCCCGGCGGCGCTCAGCACGCGGCCGATCCCCGGGTCGTCGGGGTCGCTCGACACGTTGTCGCGCATCATCAGCCGGATCGCGACGGTGCCCGCGGTCGCCGCCCAGTCGGCGATCGTCTCCGCCACCGCCGGGTCGCCGGGATCGACCGGCTTGACCAGGCCGAAGCGGCCGGGATGCCTGGCGTACACTTCGAGCGCGTAGCTCGCGTCGTAGCCGTACATCGCGAACGGCGAGACGAGGATCGCGCCGTCGACGCCGACCGCCTGCATCGCCGCCACCATCTGGTCGCCGGTGACCTCGGGCGGGCCGTGCAGGAAGCCGACCCAGGGGCGGCCCGGATGGTTGCGCTCATAGGCATGCACCTGCGCGTCGATGATCGGCATGGGTCCCCGCCTGTGCGGCATCGCGCTGCTATGTTCGCGCCGCAACGGATCGCCGCGTCAAGCGCCCTTCCTTTGCCGGCGCCGCGGCGCGGGGCTACTCTCGCTCCAGGTGGACAAGGCCAGCGGGCAAGGCCGGCGGGCAAGGCCGGCACGCAAGGAGGCTGCGATGGGCGTGGTTCTGGGCGCGATCGCCGACGACTTCACCGGCGCCACCGACCTGTGCAACACGCTGGTGCGACGCGGCATGAAGACCGTGCAGCTGATCGACGTGCCGCCCTCCGACGCCGCGGTCCCCGAGGTCGAGGCCGTGGTGATCGCGTTGAAGAGCCGCACCATCCCGGCCGGCGACGCGGTGGCGCGGAGCCTTGCGGCGCTCGCCTGGCTGCGCCGCGCCGGAGCGCGGCAGATCCTGTTCAAATACTGCTCGACCTTCGATTCGACCGATGCCGGCAATATCGGCCCGGTTGCCGAGGCACTGCTCGACGCGCTCGGCGGCGACTTCACCTTGTATTGCCCGGCCTTCCCCGAAGCCGGGCGGACGATCTTCAAGGGCTATCTCTTCGTCGGCGACGTGCTGCTCTCGGAATCGGGGATGAAGGACCACCCGCTGACGCCGATGCGCGACCCCTCGCTGGTTCGCGTGCTGCAGCGCCAGTGCAGGGGCAAGGTCGGGCTGGTGCAGCAGGCGACCGTCGCCAAGGGCCCGGCGGCGGTCACCGCGGCCTTCGCCGCGCTGAAGCGCGACGGCTGCCGGCACGCCATCGTCGACGCGATCGCCGACCGCGACCTCGAGGCGATCGGCGAGGCGGCCAAGGATTTCGCGCTGATCACCGGGGGGTCGGGGATCGCGCTCGGCCTGCCGGCGAATTTTCGCCGGCTCGGCCTCATCGCGGATGGCAGCGGCGCCGACATCCTGCCGCGGATCGGCGGCAAGGCGGCGGTGCTGTCGGGCTCGTGCTCGCAGGCGACGCTGGCGCAGCTCGCCCATATGCGCGATCGCGCGCCGGTCTTTGCGATCGACCCGCTCGCCGCCGCCTCGGGCACGCCGGTCGCCGAGGCGGCGCTCGACTGGGCCGCCGACAAGCTCGGCGACGCGCCGATCCTCTTTGCCGCGACCGCGCCGCCCGACCAGGTCGCCGAGGTTCAGCAAAAGCTCGGCCGCGAGCGCGCCGGCGCGCTCGTCGAGGGCATCATGGCCGAGATCGCGACCGGGCTTGTCGCGCGCGGCGTGCGCCGGCTCGTCGTCGCCGGCGGCGAAACCGCCGGCGCCGTCGTGCAGGCGCTGGGCGTCACCGGGCTCCGGATCGGCCGGCAGATCGATCCCGGCGTGCCGTGGACGGTCAGCCTGAATGACCCGCCACTTGCCTTGGCGCTCAAATCCGGCAATTTCGGCGCGCCCGATTTCTTCCTGCGGGCGTTCACGGCGCTGGAGGAGGCTTCGGCATGAGCGAGGCGAAGGCTCGAGAAGCGATCTGTGTGTTGGGCGCCTCGATCTTCAATCGAGGGCTGACGGCGGGGTCGTCGGGGAATATCAGCGTGCGCGTCGATGGCGGCTGGCTGATGACGCCGACCAACGCCTCGCTCGGCCGCCTCGA
>DATJOB010000315.1:0-7561 GCA_035507475.1 Allostellaceae bacterium
GACCGGCCCCGCGCGCGTCACGACCATGTTGCGGTCGCCATCGCCATCGGAAGCGGCGCCGAAATCGGGCGCGTCCGCCGCCGCGAGCGCCGCGACCAGCGATGCGGCGTAGGTCGGGTTGGGGTCTGGGTGGTGGCCGCCGAAATCGGGCAACGGCTCGGCATGGATGGCGCTGCCTGCACCTGCGCCCAGGCGGCGCTCGAAAATCTCGCGCGCGTAAGGGCCCGTCACCGCGCTCATCGCGTCAAACCGCAGCCCGAAACCGCTGCGAAACAGGGCGCGCAGCCGGTCGAAATCGAAGATGCGCTCCATCAGTGCCGCATAGTCGGCGACCGGGTCGACCACCGCGATCTCGGTGCCGAGAAGGCGGTTCGTGCCGAGCCGGTCGAGCGGCAGGTCGGCCGCCTCGACGGTGCGGTAGGCGGCGATCCGTTCGGCCCGGCGATAGATCGCCTCAGTCACCCGCTCGGGCGCCGGGCCGCCGTTGGCGACGTTGTATTTGATGCCGAAATCGCCGTCCGGTCCGCCCGGGTTGTGGCTCGCCGACAGCACGATCCCGCCAAACGCGCCGCGCTCGCGGATCAGCGCGCTGGCGGCCGGCGTCGACAGCAGCCCGCCGCGGCCGACGATGAGGCGCCCGACGCCGTTTCCGGCCGCCAGCCGGACGATGGTCTGCAGCGCCCGGTCGTTGAAGAAGCGCCCGTCGCCGCCGAGCACCAGCGTCTCGCCGGCGACGCCGCGGCCGACCGCCTCGGGCAGCGCGTCGAAGATCGCCTGGACAAAGGCTTCGAGATAGCCCGGCTCGCGGAACACCGCGACCTTCTTGCGCAGCCCGGAGGTTCCCGGGCGCTGGCCGGGAAACGGGCTGACCGGTACGCTCAGAACGTCCATCGGCGGGCTCGGGAGAACGACGCGGCGACTGTAGAGCAAATCCTCCAGTCGCGGTATCGGTTCCGCCCCGCGGCGGCGATGCCGCGCCGGCGTGGCCCGGCGTCAGTTGGCGAGCAGCCGGTAGCGCGTGCAGGCGGCGCTGTCGCGGCCGTGGATGCTCATGCAGCGCTCGTGCAGCATGGCGACGAACGAGGCGACGCTGCCCGGCCACTGCTTGAGCGCGGCCGCGTCGTTGACGTCGAGATTGTTGATCATCTCGCGCTCGACGATGGCGCGCGCAAACAGCTCCTGCGCGACCGGATAGGCCACGACGCAGATGGCCGCGAAGGCGATGAGACCGCTGATGATGCCGCGCCACATGGTTCCGCCAGGCTCCTCCCGCCGCCGCCCAACCGGCAGCAACCGGCACCCTAAGCCGGGCCGGCGTGACGAACCGCGGCAATTCGCGGTAAATTTTCGACAAAACTTAGTTAAATCCGCGCCGCCGCGGGGTCGCGGCCGACCTCTCGTTGCCTGAGGTCTTGGCGGGTCGCGCCGGATTGCGCTTGTGCGGGAATGGCGCCGGGAGCGGCGCGGGTCACGCCCGGCCATGACCGTGCAACAGGCCGATTCGGCCTTATCGGACAGTGCTCTAAAGAATGAAGCGCGAGAGATCGCTGTCGCGGGCGAGGCTGCCGACGCGTTCCTGCACGTAATCGGCGTCGATCGTCAGCGCGGTTCCGGCGGGCCGGTCGGAGGCGGTGAAGCTGATCTCCTCGAGCAGCCGCTCGAGGATCGTGTGGAGCCGGCGCGCGCCGATATTCTCGACCGTGCCGTTGATCTGCTCGGCGAGCCGCGCGATCTCCTCGATCGCCGCCGGGGTGAAGTCGAGGGCGAGGCCCTCGGTCGCGAGCAGTGCCTTGTACTGGGTGACGAGGCTGGCCTGCGGCTCGGTCAGGATGCGGCACAGATCGGCGCGGTCGAGCCCCTTGAGCTCGACGCGGATCGGCAGCCGGCCCTGCAGCTCGGGGAGCAGGTCCGACGGCTTTGCGAGATGAAACGCGCCCGAGGCGATGAACAGGATGTGGTCGGTCTTGATCGGCCCGTGCTTGGTGGCGACAGTGGTTCCCTCGATCAGCGGCAGGAGATCGCGCTGCACCCCCTCGCGGCTGACATCGGCCGCGCCGACGCCGCCGCCGCGCTCGCTGCGCCCGCAGATCTTGTCGATCTCGTCGATGAAGACGATGCCGTTCTCCTCGGCCGCGGCGAGCGCCTCGCGCACCACCATCTCCTGGTCGAGCAGCTTGTCGCCCTCCTCGGCCAGGAGGATGCGGTGGCTTTCGGCGACCGTCGTCCGGCGCGGTGCGGCGCGGGTGCCGAACGCCTTGCCGAAGATGTCGCCGAGATTGAGCATCCCCATCTGCGCGCCGGGCATGCCGGGGATGTCGAAGGTCGGCATCTGCGGCGCCGCGCTCTCCTGCACGGTGATCTCGATCTCGCGATCGTCGAGCTGCCCTTCGCGCAGCATCTTGCGGAACTTCTGCCGGGTCTCGGCGCCGGCGGTACTGCCGACCAGCGCGTCGAGCACGCGGTCCTCGGCGGCCAGCTCGGCCTTGGGCGCGACCTCCTTGCGCAGCCGCTCGCGGGTCATCGCGATGGCGATCTCGACGAGGTCCCTTGCGATCTGCTCGACGTCGCGGCCGACATAGCCGACCTCGGTGAACTTGGTCGCCTCGACCTTGAGGAACGGCGCCTGCGCGAGCCGCGCGAGACGGCGCGCGATCTCGGTCTTGCCGACGCCGGTCGGGCCGATCATCAGGATGTTCTTCGGCAGCACCTCCTCGCGCAGCTCGGGGCTGAGCTGCTGGCGGCGCCAGCGGTTGCGCAGCGCGATGGCGACCGCCCGTTTCGCGTCGTGCTGGCCGACGATGAAGCGGTCGAGCTCGGAGACGATCTCGCGCGGGCTGAACGCGGTCATTTAGGCACCAAGCTGAGCAGCCCGCTTTTCATGGCAGCCCCTCGTTGCCGGCCAGCTTTTCGAGGGTGATCTTGTCATTGGTGTAAACGCAGATGCCGGCGGCGATCGCCATGGCGCGGCGCGCGATGGCCTCGGCATCAAGCCCGTCGACGTCGATCAGCGCGCGCGCCGCGGCGAGCGCGTAGCCGCCGCCCGAGCCGATGCCGATGATCCCGTCCTCGGGCTCCAGCACGTCGCCGGTGCCGCTGAGGATCAGCGACACGTTCTTGTCGGCGACCGCCATCATCGCTTCGAGGCGGCGCAAATAGCGGTCGGTGCGCCAATCCTTGGTCAGCTCGACGCAGGCCCGCACGAGCTGGCCCGAATGCTGCTCGAGCTTGGCTTCGAGGCGCTCGAAGAGCGCGAAGGCGTCGGCGGTCGCCCCGGCGAAGCCGGCGATCACCGCGCCGCCGCCGAGCCGGCGCAGCTTCTTCGCGTTCGACTTGACGACGGTCTGCCCCATCGTCACCTGGCCGTCGCCGGCGACGACCACCTCGCCGCCCTTGCGCAGGCAAAGGATCGTCGTGCCGTGCCAGCGTGCCTCGTCTGACGTTTGCGCCATCGTCGCAGAATCTTGTTGCGCGGGCGGCACCGCCCGCTGCGAAGCACCACATGTAATCGCGGGCGGCGACCCGTCAAGCAAAACGGCGCCGGCCGTAATCATCCGACGCGCGTCCGCGGGCGGCGCGTCGCGAAGGATGTAGGACGCAGTCGAGCGAAAGCCGGCATTAGCGAAACATTGAGGCGAGGCAGTGCATCTTCCGCCGGTCGCTGCCGATAAGCGGCTGGCAAGGCGGCGGTGCGTTTGTTAAGGAAGGCGCGCATGACGATGCGGCGACGGCGGCAGGTGGCTTCGCGAGCGGGTCGCGGCAGGGCGCGGGCCGGCTGCGGATGAGCGGCGGTTTCGAGCGCGAGATCGGCGACAGCGTCAGCCCCGGCGAGACCGCGAGCGGCCGCAAGATCGTCCTCAACGTCGGCTGCGGCTATGTCGGCGGGACCGGGCTGCACGCCTCCTTCCAGGGCGCCGACTGGCGCGAGGTGCGGCTCGACATCGATCCCGCGGTCAATCCCGACATCCTGTGCTCGATCATCGACATGCATCCGGTGACGAACGATTCGATCGACGCCATCTGGTCGTCGCACAATCTGGAGCATCTCTACCGTCACGAGGTGCCGGTCGCGCTGTCCGAATTCCTGCGCGTCCTGCGGCCGGGCGGCGAGCTGCTGCTGACCCTGCCCGATTTGCAGCGCATCGCCGACCTGGTGGCGGGCGACCGACTCGAGGACGAGGCCTATCGCTCGCCGAGCGGGCCGATCACCCCGCTCGACATGATCTACGGCCATGCCGCCTCGCTGGCGCACGGCCATCACCACATGGCGCACAGGACCGGCTTTACCGCGCGCACCTTGACGCGGCTGCTGGTCGATGCCGGGTTCACCGGCGGGACGCTCGAACGCGACGGCTTCGCGCTGTGGGCGCGGGTCTACAAGCCGGCGTCGTGACGGGTGACCCGGGCGGCCGCGCGCGATGAACTGGCTCTTCATCCACCAGAACTTTCCGGCGCAGTATATCCACGTCGCCCGGCACCTCGCCGCGGCCGGCGATCAGGTCGTGTTCATCACCCAGCAGAAGGAGCGCGAGCTCGACGGCGTCCGCAAGATCGTCTACGCGCCGGCGCGCGGCTCCGGCGCCGGGGTCCATCCCTTCGTCGTCGATCTCAACATGGCGGTCGAGAACGGGCTGGCGGTGCTGCGCGTCTGCGAGGAGCTGAAGCGCAGCGGCTTCACGCCCGACCTCGTCGCCGGGCATAGCGGCTGGGGCGAAATCCTTTACGTCAAGGATTGCTGGCCGTCGGTGCCGCTGCTCGGCTATTTCGAGTTCTTCTACCGGCCGGTCGGCAGCGATCTCGATTTCGATCCGGAGTTCCCGCCCGACCCGAACGACCGGATGCGCATCCGCACGCGCAACGCGGTCAACCTCTTGGGGCTCGAGACCGCCGACTGGGGCCAGACGCCGACCGAGTTCCAGCGCGACCTCTACCCCGAGCGCTATCGCCGCGCGATCAGCGTGATCCACGAAGGGATCGACACCGCGACGGTGCATCCCGAGCCCGGCACGCATCTGTGGCTCGCCGGCGGGCTGTCACTCTCGCGCAACGATCAGCTGATTACCTACAGCGCCCGCAACCTCGAACCCTATCGCGGCTTTCACGTCATGATGCGCACGCTGCCGCGGCTCCTCGAACGCCATCCGAACGCGCGCGTGCTGATCGTCGGTGGCAGCGAGGTCAGCTACGGGCGTCGCCCGACCCGCGCGCGCAGCTGGCGCGAGCAGCTCCTCGCCGAGCTGCAGGGTCAGCTCGACCCGAGCCGCATCCACTTCCTCGGGCGCATCAACTACCCGCAATATCTGGCGGTGCTGCGGATTTCCTCGGCGCATATCTACCTGACCTACCCGTTCGTGCTGTCGTGGTCCCTGCTCGAGGCGATGGCCGCCGGATGCGCGGTCGTCGCGTCGCGGACGCCGCCGGTCGAAGAGGTGATCCGCGACGGCGAAAACGGCTATCTGGTCGATTTCTTCGACGGCGATGCGCTGGCCGAGCGCGTCGGCGAGCTGCTGCGCGAGCGCGAGCGGCACGAGCCGATGCGCGCCGCCGCACGGCAGACTGTGGTCGAGCGCTTCGACCTCGCGCGCGTCTGTCTGCCCGCCTATCTGGCGCTGCTGCGCCGGCTGATCCGCCGCCACCGCTGAATCGGCCCAACGGAACTCGCGATCAAGTTCTCGCGTACTACACTTATTGGGGAAGGAACAGCGCCGCCTGCCGATCTTTCCTTAACTATCTTGTCAATCGCTTAACTATGAAATTTGTTTCGAAATGTACTAAATTGTTGCAGAAACTTGCATCGATGATCGCTTAGATAGGCGGTCGCCGGAGCAGTCAGGGGTCATGTCTTTGTTTGTCGACTCTTGTAACGCCTGGTTCTACCCTGGGGCCATGCCTTCCCCCCGGCACGGCAACGCGACGCGGTGGCGGCGCGACCCAACCACGGCTCCGGCGCGCGCTGCCATCGGGCGGGAATGAGGCAGAGCCGAAACGATGCCAGCAGCGACCACCATCGTAGTAGCCCGCGAGGATTTCTCGATCCCGGGCGGCGACAACCCCGAGGCAGGCGAGCCGCTCGCGCTTGAAAGCCGTTTCTTCAGCCTCTTGCGCGAGAGCAAGCCGGATGTCGTGGTGCTCGACCTGCGGAGCGCCAACGGCGACGGCTCCGGCGTCGGGATGATCCTGAAGATCCGCCGGCAGAGCACGGTGCCGATCCTCGTGGTCTGCGGTCAGGACGCGCAGTCGGTGCAGGATTACCGCTTCGCGGGCGCCGCGGAATGCATCGCCGGGCCGGTCGACGTCGTCGCCTTCAACGAGGTGCTGCAGCAGATCGTCCGGATCAACGGCCAGGCCAACGTGCCGAGCACGCGCGAAGCCGAGACCATCAAGTTTTCCGGCGGCACCTTCCGGCCGCACCAGAACCTGCTGCTCGGCCCCGACGGCAAGTCCGTCCACCTGACCACCGCCGAGAGCCTGCTGCTCAGCCATTTCGTCGCCAATGCCTGGGAGATCCAGTCGCGCACCGCGCTCGCGGAGGCGCTCTACGGCAAGCACCGCCCGGCCACCGACCGGGCCATCGACGTGGTGGTCAACCGGCTGCGCACCAAGCTGCGTTCGGTTGGCGAAGCCGCGCAACATTTGATAAAGACGGAGTTCCGCCGCGGCTACCGGTTCGTCAGCGACACCGCGATCGAGCGCTAGGCGGCGACACGATAGGATGACGGGAGGCGCGGTGCCGGCGGCAGGGTTTGCAGTGCCGCGCCGCCTGCCCCCGGGGGGTATGTGATGGCGGTGGTCGAACAGAACCGCAGCGAGCAGCCGGCAGCCGATCGCACGGCGGCGTCCGGCGTCTCGCTGCTCGGCTCGCTGGTGATCGTCGCGCGGCAGCACGGCGTCCAGCTCTCGGTGCCGCAGCTCGTCCACGATCATCTGCTCGAGCCGGGGCAGCCTTCGGTGGCGCAGCTCCTCAACATCGCCGAGGCCTGCGGCCTGCGCGCGACGCGCACCCAGCTCACCTGGAGCCAGTTGCTCAAGCTCGGCAAGGCGCTGCCGGCGATCGTGCTGCTGCGCAACGGCCACGCGATGGTGCTGCGCAGCGTCGCCGAGACGCCCGAGCTGCCGCGTGTCGTGCTGCAGGACCCGAACGCGCACGAGGACGCTCCGCTGGTCCTCGACGAGGCGCGGTTCACCGCGGCATGGACCGGCGAAGTCCTGCTGTTCAAGCGCGACTACCGCGTCCGCGACGAGGACCAGCCGTTTGGCGTGTGGCTGATCGTGGGGCAGCTGCTGCGCGACAAGCGGATCTTCCGCGACGTGATGGTCGCGGCTTTTGTGCTCAGCCTGCTCGCGGTGGCGCCGATCATGTTCTGGCGCCTGCTGATCGACCGCGTGCTCTATTACGGCAGCCTCGACACGCTGGCGATGCTGTGCGTGGCGATGGTGGTGCTGATCGCGTTCGAGACCGTGTTCGGCTATCTGCGGCGCTATCTCGTGCTGCATTTGACGCAGCGCACCGACGCCAAGCTCTCGACCTACATCTTCGACCGGGTCGTGCAGCTCCCGGTCGACT
>DATJOB010000316.1:0-7688 GCA_035507475.1 Allostellaceae bacterium
GCGCCGCAACTGTACGTGGCCGTGGGCATTTCGGGTGCGATTCAACATTTGGCCGGCATGAAGGACTCGAAGGTCATCGTCGCGATCAACAAGGACGAAGAGGCGCCGATCTTCCAGATCGCCGATTACGGCGTGGTCGGCGACCTGTTCAAGCTGGTGCCGGAGCTGGCGGCGGAGCTGGAGAAGCAGAAGGCGTGAAGCGATGATCTCTTCGATCGGGGTGATCGGCGCGGGACAGATGGGCTCGGGCATCGCGCAGGTCGCGGCCCGCGCCGGGCTGACCGTGCATATGCTCGATGCGGTGCAGTTCGCTCACTGTTGGCGCTTGGCGAGCTCGGCGTCGAGCTCGGGCAGAACCTTGAACAGATCGCCGACGAGCCCGTAATCGGCGATCTGGAAGATCGGCGCCTCCTCGTCCTTGTTGATGGCGACGATGACCTTCGAATCCTTCATACCGGCGAGGTGCTGGATCGCGCCCGAGATGCCGACCGCGATATAGAGCTCGGGCGCGACGATCTTGCCGGTCTGTCCGACCTGGTAGTCGTTGGAGACAAAGCCGGCATCGACCGCGGCGCGCGAAGCGCCGACCGCGGCGCCGAGCTTGTCGGCCACTGCCTCCAGCAGATGAAAATTGTCGCCCGACTGCATGCCGCGCCCGCCGGAGATGATGACCCGGGCGGCGGTCAACTCGGGGCGCTCCGATTTCGACAGCTCGGCCTTGACGAATTCGGAGAGCCCGGCGGCGCCCGGACCGCTCACCGCCTCGACCGGCGCCGCGCCGCCCGTCGCCTCGACCGGCGGAAAGGCGGTGCCGCGCACGGTGATGATCTTGACCGCGTCCTTCGATTGCACCGTCGCGAGCGCGTTGCCGGCATAGATCGGCCGCACGAAGGTGTCCGGCGAGACGACGGCGCTGATGTCGGAGACCTGCATCACGTCGAGGAGCGCGGCGACGCGCGGCATCAGGTTCTTGCCCTGCGTCGTCGCCGGCGCCAGCAGGTGCGAATATTGCGGCGCGAGGCCGATGACGAGCGGCGCCACGTTCTCGGCAAGCCCGTGCCCGTAGGCCGCATCGTCGGCGATCAAAACCTTGGCCACGCCGGCGATCTTGGCCGCCGCCTCGGCGGCGGGGCGGCAGGCTTGGCCGGCGACGAGAACATGGATGTCGCCGGCTCCGACCTTCGCCAGCTCGGCGCCGGCCGCGACCGCGTTGAGCGTCGCCGGCTTGAGCGAGGCGTTGTCGTGCTCGGCGACGACGAGGACGGCCATCAGATGACCCTCGCCTCGGTCTTGAGCTTGGTCACCAGCTCTTCGACCGAACCGACCTTGACGCCGCCCTGGCGCTTCGCCGGCTCGTCGACCTTGAGCGTCACGAGCCGCGGCGCGACATCGACGCCGAGCGCGTCGGGGGTCAGCATGTCGATCGGCTTTTTCTTCGCTTTCATGATGTTGGGCAGCGATGCGTAACGCGGCTCGTTAAGTCGGAGGTCGGTCGTCACGACCGCCGGCAGCTTGAGCCGCACGGTCTCGAGCCCGCCATCGACCTCGCGCGTCACCTCGGCATGGCCGTCGGCGATGACCAGCTTCGAGGCGAAGGTCGCCTGCGGCCAGCCGAGCAGCGCGGCCAGCATCTGGCCGGTCTGGTTGCAGTCGTCGTCGATCGCCTGCTTGCCGATGATGACGATCTCCGGCCCCTCTTTCTCGATCACCGCCTTCAACAGCTTGGCGACGGCCAAGGGCTGGAGCTCGACGTCGGTCTGCACCAGAACGCCGCGGTCGGCGCCCATCGCCAGCGCGGTGCGGATCGTCTCCTGGCATTGCGCGACCCCGGCCGAGAAGGCGACGACCTCCTCGACCTTGCCGGCTTCGCGCAGGCGCAGCGCCTCCTCGACGGCGATCTCGTCGAACGGGTTCATCGACATCTTGACGTTGGCGGTCTCGACGCCGGTGTGGTCGGCCTTGACCCGCACCTTGACGTTGTAGTCGACCACCCGCTTGACCGCGACCAGCGCCTTCATCTCGCACCACGACGGAAATTGGGGCGCCGATTGTGCATGTGCTCAGGCAGATGGCAAGAGGCCCGGGCGCAAGGCCGTCGCGCCTTCCGCCGCTAGAGGCGGGCCTTGTGCTCGACCTGCTTCCAGAACGTGTTCTTGTGGACGATCTTGCCGTCGAGGTTGAAGGTGTAGATGTCGCAGCCCTGGTAATTCAGCGCCTCGCCGTCGCTGCCCTGGCCACGCACCGTCCATACCGAGATCGCCCGGTTGGCCTCGGGCGCGAGGATGTATTCCTCGTTCTCCCAGCGCATGTCGGGGATCTGCACGAAGCGGTCGGCGAGCGCCCGGCGGATCGCCGCCTTGCCGCTCAGCGTGCGGCCGACCGCCTCCGGCCCGCGCGCCAGGCAGAACACGCCGTCCTCGGCGAAGCAGGCGACGATGCGGTCGACGTCGCGGCTGTTGAACGCGGCCGAGATCGATTTCATCAGGTCGAGGGTCACCATGGTCATGCGCTCTTCTCGTTGTCGCGGGTGAGGCCAGGCCGCCACAGCACGTCGCCGGCCCCGTTGTCGTTGAGCTGTCGGCTCAGCACGAAGAGATGGTCGGAGAGCCGGTTCAGATACTTGACCGCCTCCGGGTTGACCGGCTCCTCGACGGCAAGCGTGCAGACCAGCCGCTCGGCGCGGCGGGTCACGGTGCGCGCGAGGTGGAGATGCGCCGCGGCCGGCGAGCCGCCCGGCAGCACGAACGAGTGGAGCGGCTGCAGCGCTCCGTTCATCGCGTCGATCTCGCGCTCGAGGCGCCTGACCTGCGCCGCGACGATGCGCAGCGCGCCGGCGGCGCGGCGGCCGGCCTGCGGCGTGCACAGATCGGCGCCGAGGTCGAAGAGGTCGTTCTGGATGCGGGCCAGCATCGCGTCGGCCTCGCCCTGCGTGTGCAGCCGCGCCAGGCCAAGCGCGGCGTTGGCTTCGTCGACCGTGCCGTACGCCGCGACGCGTGCCGATTGCTTCGAGACCCGGCTGCCGTCGCCGAGCGAGGTCTGCCCCTTGTCGCCGCCGCGCGTGTAGATGCGGGTCAGCCTGACCATCAGCGGTTCGCCGCCATCATCATCAGGATCGCCAGCACGACCAGCGCCACCGCCTGCAGGACGACCCGCATCTGCATCATCTTGTTGGAGCGGCGCGGGTTGCCGCCCTTCAGCATCGTCGCGACGCCGATCGCCAGCACGGCGAGCACGCCGAGCATCGCCAGCACCAGGATGAGCGTCAGAAAAGCCTTCATCGCCGCGGCATCATAGCCGCGCGCCGCGAAATGACCACCGCCGCCCGAAAGCCGCTAAGCTGCGCGCCTGCCACGCGGAGAGCAAAGCCGATGACGACCCCGACGGAGCTGACGACGGAACTGGCGGCGGCGCTGGCGCCCGGCGGGCGGGTGAGCATCCCGTATCGCGACCGGTTCAGCCCCGAGCGGGCGCTCTCGCTCGAATGCTACCGCCCGGCCACGCACGGCCCGGATTCGCCGGTGGCGATCGTCCAGCACGGGCAGAGCCGCAACGGCCGCGAATATTGCGACGGCTGGATCGCCACCGCCGATCGGGTCGGACTGCTCGTCGTCGCGATCACCTTTCCGCTCGACGCGTGGCCCGACGCGCTCACCTACAACAACGGCCACGTGCTCGACGCCGATGGCGCGCTGCGTCCGCGCGACGCGTGGTCGTTCGCGATCCCCGGCCGGGTCTTCGGCCTGTTGCGCGAGGCCGGCGTCACGCGGCGGGCCCAGATGCATCTGTGGGGGCACTCGGCCGGCGGGCAATATGTCCACCGGCTGCTGGCGACGCAGCCGCACGGGGTCTTGGCCAAGGTGGGCGCCGCCAATCCCGGCTGGTACACGCTGCCGACGCTCGACCTGCCCTATCCCGAGGGGCTCGGCGGCATCGGGCTCGGCCGCGACGACGTCGTCCGACTGCTGGCGTACCCGCTGGTGATCTTTGCCGGCGACCGCGACATCGACAGCACCGCCGCGAACCTGCCGAGCCACGACGCGGCCAAGGCGCAGGGACCGCACCGTTTTGCCCGCGCGCATTTCTACCTGGAGCGCGGCCGCAGCGAGGCGGCGAGGCTCGGCGTCGCCTGCAACTGGCGGCTCGAAGTCGTGCCCGGGGTCGGCCACGAAGGCCCCGGCGGGATGTCCGCCTTCGCTGCCCGGTATTGGTTCGGCGGCTAGGGGATCGCCTCGACCAGCCGCTCGATGCGGTGCAGCGCGCCGTCGCGAATGCCGAGCTCTTCGAGATGGCGCACGGTGTTGCGGAGATAGTCGCGCCCGGTGCCGCGGTCGCCGCGCGAGACGGCGATGACCCGCGCCGCCGCCTCCGCCGCGAGGCGGCCGGCATAGTCGCGCGAATCGCGGCGCACGGTGAAGGCGTAGCCGCCCACCGGGCCGCGCGCGGTGGCAATGCCGAGCGGCGTCAGGCGATAGACGAAGCCGGTCATCTCGCGCGCCCAGAGGCGGTCCAGCTCCTCGGCCAGCGAGGCCGCCGGCAGCCGGTAGGCGATGCCGCGGCACGAGCCGCCGCGGTCGAGCCCGAGCACCAGCCCCGGCTTCTCGCGGGTGCCGCGATATTCGGGCGAATAGAGGCAGAAGGCGCGATGGTAGCCGTGGATGCGGGCGGGCAGCGCCTCCTCGAAGCGCATCTCCGGGCTCCACATCAAGGAGCCGTAGGCAAAGATCCACACCGGCTGCGCGGCGGCGCGCAGCTCGACCACCCAGCCGGGCATCGGGTCGATCGGATAGCGCGAAACGAGGAGCGGGGCGGCCAATCCCATGGCGGCGCGAGCTTGCGGCCCGCGCGCGCCGCGCGCAAGCACCGACTGTTCCCCGATGCGCCCGGGTCCGACCGGTGGGACGGATGGCCGGGCCAAAGCCCGGCCATGACGACATAAGAGGCGATTGAAGCGACCTGAACCGCGCTTTACGCCGGCGGGACCAGGTAGAACGCGTCGATCCGCTCGGGGTAGGTCGACCAGTCGGGTTCGCTGGCCGCCGTGTAGCTCGGCGCGCGCTCCAGCTGCTCGCGGTCGACGTCGACGACATAGCCGCCGAGCCGGGTGTCGTAGGTCAGCATCCGCCAGGGCAGCGGGTGATAGCTCTCGCCAATCCCGAGAAACCCGCCGAACGACATGATCGCGTAGGCGACCCGGCCGTTGAATTTGTTCAGCATCAGCCCATAGAGCGAGCCGAGCCGCTCGGCCCGCGTGTCGTAGACCGCGCTGCCAATGACCTTGTCGGCGGAGATGAGGTTGAGGGTCTCGTCGGTGGCGACATTGCCGCCCGGCGGCATGACGGTGTCCATGATCGTGTTCCTGCTCTGTTGTGTCAGCTCGACCGGCAGACGGCGCGCAAGCCCAGCGCGGCGGCCAATCCCAGCGCCGCGGCCACGCCGATCATGCGGAACGGCCGCAAATCGAGCGGCGGCGTCGCAGCGAAGGCGTAGTCCGCCGGCTGGCCCTCGGCCGAAGCGATACCGGCGACGATCTCGGGCTCGGTGCGCCGGGTCGCGGCGATCGAGGTCGGCTCGGAAGTGTCGGCGCTGATGGGCATGGCGGTCCCTGTGACGGGGCTCGCCGCCGATCGGCGAGCCGACGCAGCAATAACGACGGCCGACGCGCTTGGTTCTCGCCAGAGGTCACAGAGCTGTTCGGGCAGCGGCAGGTCGGCGAAATCGGCCGAGTGCTGCGGCCGATCGGCCGCCAATGACGGGTGGCGCCGACCGCTCACCCGATCGGCTTTGGGCGTCGCAGACCGCCAGCCGTTCGGCATGGCGCGCCGCGATCAGCTCGAAGCGATCGGCGATCGACCCGTCGAGCGCGGCTTCCGCGAAGGGTTCAAAGGGCCAGTCGACCGGTTCGTCCCGGTTCGGAAGCGCCGGCTGTGTCTGCGCTTCCGCGTCGGACCGGCTCGTCGGCTGCATGTCCCTCGCTTGCCCGTCCGCGGATTCTTGGCTTCCGGTGAAATTCTCGTCCGGTCACGCCAAGTGTGCAAACGGTTTGGCGACGGGGCTCCCCGTCCTCAGCCGTCCCAGACCTGCTTGGGCATCGGTAGGTCGGCGAAATCGGCCGGCTGCAGCGGCCGATCGGCCGCGATCCCGTGCATGTCGAGCAGCATCACCCATTGCCGGGTGTGCTGGCCGATATGCCAGGTCGCGCGCTCGAGGACCTCGTGCAGCTTCTGCTTGCCGTAATAGGTGTCGACCTCGGCTTGCGCCTCCTTGTCGGGAGTCGCCGTCCACCAATTCTCGACCCTGGCCTTGACCCGGCCGCCATATTCGGCGAGCGCCGCGGTCGAGGCCATCTCCGCCGGGTCGTGGACTTCGCCGGGCAGCCCGTTCGAGAAGAACTTGCCGCCCGCGACCTCGACAAAGGCCTCGCAGATGCGGAACATGTGGTGCGCGAGCCGGGCGTAGCTGCGCGGCCGGCTCGGCGTCAGCGTCTCGAGCTGGTCGTCCGGCATCTGCGGGATCATGCGCAGCGCCGCATCGATAAAGCGCTCCATGCGCGCGACGAGCTGGGCCGGGCTCAGCACCGGTCCCGCCTTCTCGTTCAGCTTCAGGAAGGCGACGACCTGCGCGATGTTCTGGGCGAAGACGAACTCGTCGCCGCGCGACAGGATCGGGATCGAGCGGGCGCCCAGCCGCGCCAACTCGGCCCGGCCGGCCGGGTCCTCAAGGATGTTGATCGATTCGAACTCGATCCCACGGACCGAGAGAAACTCTTTCAGTCTCAGGCAGCTGGTTCAACCAGGCTGCCAGAACGCCTTGAGCGGCGCGGCCACGGCCATGCCTCTTCGTCGGGTTGCGCGCGGGGGTCATGTTGACCCCGCCGCGCTGGCGCGTCAACCGCGGCTGCTGGCGCCCAGGGATGCGCCCGGCTATATAGCGGCGATGCGCCGCGCGACGGTCCTCGGCCTGCTGGGCGCCGTCCTCGTCGTCGGGATCGGTGCCTACACCGCGTTTTGGTGGGTCGCCGCGCAGAAGATCGAGGAGGCGGCGACGGCGTGGCGGGAGTCCGCGCGCGCCCAGAAGATCGACGCCTCGTGGCAGACGATGCGCGTCGCCGGCTACCCGTTCTCGTTGCGGCTCGAGCTCGGCGATGTCGTCGTGAAGGACGCCGCGACGACGCCGCCCGCCGAGTTCGGCGCGCCGTTGCTCTCGGCGAGCGTATCGCCGTGGAATTTCCACCGCCTGTGGTTTGCCGCGCCGGACGGTCTCAACGCCGCGGCGGGGCCCGAGGCGCTGGCTTTCGCCAAGCTCAGCGCCGCGCGCGGCAGCGGCGCCGCGGCCTTCACCGCCGACGGCACCGCGGCGATCTGGCTCACGCTCTACCAGGCGAAGGCCGAGGCCGGACTGGCCGTCGGCGCGCGCGCGGTCAATGCCTGGGCAATCGTGCCGGCGAGCCCGCCGGCCAGCCATCAGGATCCCGGCTTCGGCCTTGCCGCCGACATCCGCGACCTGACGCTGCCCGCCGCGCCGGCCGGGTTCAAGCCGGCGATCGACGACCTCGGCTTCGGCTTGACGATGATGGGCGCGTTTCCGCCGGGGCCGCTGCGCCAGGCCGCCGCCGCCTGGCGCGACGCGGGCGGCACGGTCGAGCTCGACCACTTGCTGCTGCGCTGGGGCGACATGGAGATCAACGGCTC
>DATJOB010000317.1:0-5099 GCA_035507475.1 Allostellaceae bacterium
GGCGCAGGACGGCGTTGGTGCCGACCTGCCAGATCGCGAGGTCGGGGTTGAGCGCGACGACGTCGCGGCCGAGCCGGGCGAGTTCCTCGGGTGCGTCCTCGCCGCCGTGACCCTGGTTCACGACATCGACCGCACGGTCCGGCAGGCGCTCGCGCAGCTCGACTTCGAGCCGGCTCGGATAGGTCGCCGCGGCGCTCGTCGCGCCGGTTCCCGCGGTCGAGGACGAGCCGACCGCGACGATCTTGAGCGGCCCACCCTGCTCGATCCGCGCCGCGAACCGTTCGAGCGGCGCGATGATCGCGGTCGTTCCCGGAGCACCGTCGCACAGCGCGGGATCGGCGGCGCGCGCAGCGGGCGGCGCAAGCGCGGCGAGAGTGACGGCCGCCCCCCAGGCCAGGCGGATCACGGCAGCGCGCGCCGGATCATGCGAGCCATGTTCCGGGCCAGGCAGTCATAAACCCGGGCGGCAAGCTTGGCGCGGTCTTGGGGGGCGACGTCGTCGAAGTTGAACACGTTCTGCTCGCTCCAGTAGCGCATCATCGCGAAGCGCGGAAAGACGAAGATTTCCGCGAGGTCGCCGACCCGATGCAACGCCTTGAGATAGTCCTCGAAATTGATCACGGTCGCGGAACTGCGCGAGAATTGCATATCGACGAGGATGATGTCGATGCCGCGATTCTTGATCTCGGTGACCCCGTCCTGCAGGGTCTGGGCGAAGTCGTCGACATCGGTGCCGTGCACCGCGTCGTTGATGCCGACCTCCCAGATCACCAGCACCGGATCCTCGGCGAAGACGTCGCTCGGGAAGCGCTCCAGCATCTGCTTGGCCGATTGGCGCGGCACGCCCTTGTTGACCACCGACACGGGGATGTTCGGGAAATCCTTGGCGAGCGCCTGTTCGAGCCGGTGCGGATAGGACAAGTCGGGCGAGCCGGCGGCCTGGCCGATCGTCGAGGCGCCGCCGATCGCGACTGCGGTCAGCGGCTGGCGCGCCGCGACCCGCTCGGCGAGGTGCGGCAGCGCGATGTCGCCCTCGGTCAGTTCGGGCGGCACGGCGCACTCCTCCGCTTCGGCGCGCGCAGCGGGCGACGCGGCCGCAACCACGGCAAGACCGGCGAACGCCGCCAGGACCGGGCCGGCAAGCGCCCCCCTCAAGATGCTCATCCCTCCCCGCCGCTCCCCTCGCTGGCGGCCCGCGCGTTTGGCGCTGCGGGCATGCTTTGCATTGCCCTATACCAGTCGAGCATGGCGGCCGTCAGGCACATTGTCGCAATCCCGACGACATTGACCGCGACCTGCATCGTCAGACCGGCGGCGAATTCCGACATCAGGAAGTGGCCGAGCGCCGACAGCAGGATGCTAAGGCAAAAGATTTCGAGCGAGTGGCGGCCGCAGAGCACCAGCGGCCGCGCCGCCGCGGCGCGCAGGAACGCCGCCTGCGGCGCGACCCAGCGCGCCACCAGCACGACGAGCGCGAAGAACGAGACGAGGCGGATCGGCGACAGGCTGCTCTTGTTGACCGGCCAGAGCTGGCGCAACAGCAGCGCCGGCACCGCTTCCCAGCTGCCGTGCAGCGCCCAGCTGATACGGATCACCAGCGCCGCCGCGGCGATCGCCAGCGCCGGCCAGAACGCGATCCGCACCAGCCGCGCGCGCCCCTCGGTCCCCGCCCGGCCGTAACCGAGCGCGGCACCGAGCACGAACAGGAACTGCCAGGCCAGCGGGTTGAAGGTCCACACGCTGCCGGCCGGGTAGGCCGGGGTCTCGAGGCCGAAGAGCTGGACCGCGAGATAGAGCAGCGCCGACGGCGCCAGCACCGCCCAGACGCGCCAGCGCAACCCCAGGAGGATCGCCGGAAACATCAGCAGGAGGACGATGTAGAGCGGCAGGATGTCGAGAAAGGTCGGTTGGAACTGCAGCGCCAGCGCCTGGACGACGGCGATGTGCGGGTGCTCGAGGAAGTCCCCGACGCCCATCTCCTCGTTGTACATCGGGTTGTTGAAGGTGCGGACCGTGTACGACACCTCGGCGATGAAGATGACGAAGAGGAAGATGTGCGCGACATAGAGCTGCCAGGCGCGGCGCAGCACCAGCACGCTGGCGACGAGCGGGCCGCGCACCGCCAGCGCGCGGCCGTAGACGAGCGCCGCGGTGAAGCCCGAGATGAAGATGAAAACCTCGGCCGCGTCGGAGAACGCGATCGCCGACAGGGTGAAGGCGCTGAGATAGTTCTCGGGGATGTGGTCGATGAAGATGCAGACGAGCGCCAGGCCGCGAAAGAAATCGAGGCGCAGGTCGCGGCCGGACGATGATGCCTGCCCCTGCTGCGGCATGGTGGGTACGGCTTTCGTGATGGGCGGAACGGCAGTCTAGCAAAGCCCGCGTTTCGCCGTCGATGCGGCACGGGCTCTCCGGCAATCGCCGACGGCGCGGCGATCAGGCCGGCGGGTGCAGTTCGGGCGGCCGGCGGGTGACGGTGCGCCGCCCGCGCTTCCAGACCGCGAGCGGCGGGCGGATTTCGGCGACCGCCTGCTCCGGGCTGGTCGCGTCGATCACCACGATGTCGGCCGGCCGCCCGACCGCGAGCCCGTAATCCTCGAGCTTCAGGAGCCTCGCCGAATGCTCGCTGAGCATCAGGAACAAGTCGCGCAGGCGGGCGCCGCCGATCACCTGCAGGATGTTGGCGTGCAGGTTGGCGATGCGGATCAGCGAACAGTCGCCATAGGGTGTCGCGGGGTTGAGGATGTTGTTGCTCGACAGCGAGCAGGTGACGCCGTGCGCGGCGAGGTGGTTGACGTCGGCGACGCCGCGGCGGACGTCGTGGTCGCGGTCGCGGCCCATCAGATAGAGGTCGGTCGCCGGCAGCACGGTGACGGCAATGCCGGCCGCGGCGAGGCGCCGCGCCAGCGCCGCGCTCTCGGCCGGCGGCATCAGCGACAGCTTCGCCATGTGGCCGACCACGACGCGGCCGCCGAGCCGGTATCGCTCGGTCAACTCCAGCACGCGGCGGATGTCCATGTGCTCGGTGCTGTCGCCGACATCGAGATGCAGGTCGAGATCGACGTCGTATTCGCGGGCGAGCGCGAAGATGCGGTCGAGCTGCGCCGTGGGGTCGCTGTCGTAGCGCGGCGCGGCGCCGAGCACCGGCGCCCCCGCCTCGAGCGCCTCGACCAGCAGCTCCTCGGTCCCCGGATAATTGGTCAGCCCGTCCTGCGGAAAGACGCAACGCTCGATGTCGATCGCCCATTTATAGGCGGCGGCGAGGGCGCGGATCGCCTCGAAGCCGCGCAGCCCGATGGCGGGATCGACCTCGACCTGGGTGCGCATCCGCGTCGCACCGTTGACGAGGCATTCCCTGAGCGTCGCCTCGGCCCGGGCGTAGATGTCCTCGACCGTCATCGCCGGCTTGAGCGGCGCCACCGTCGTCACCGGGTTGACCCGCCTTCCCTCGGGCAGCGGACAGCGGTCGATGATCCGCGACTTGTCGAGATGGATGTGCGTCTCGACGAGACCGGCGCAGGCCAGACGGCCGCCGGCGTCCCAGACTTCGCCGGCGCCGTCGAGACCCGGCGCGATCGCCGCGATCTTGCCGTCCGCCACCGCGATGTCGACCGGCATCTCGTCAGGCGCGGCGACCAGGCGCACGTTCTTGACGATCAGGTCCATGCGGCCGATGTCCCTGGCGTAGAAACGGATCTATTTTGCATCCGAAATGGATGCTCAGACGTAGATCTTCACCAGCTCGGCATGCGCCCACTTGACCGCATCCTCGGGCGCCATCCCCTGGACCGCCTTGGCGTACATGTCGACGATGATGAACTTGCTGATGGTCTCCGCCGCGGCGCGGTTCGCCGGGCCGGCATAGCCGGCGAAGCGGCCGCTCTCGGCGGCCGTGCGGAACGGCGCCATCACCGGGTCGATCTTCCACAGCGGGTCGTCCTCCCACAGCCGCGTGCTGCCGACCGAGAACCCCTGCTGCGAGGCGAACCACTTGCCGTAGATCTCCTTCGAATGGAACCAGCGCAGGAACTCCTTCGCCGGCTTCTGGTCGGCGACGTAGCTCGGCACCAGGTTCGAGAACGGCACGTGGTAGCTGAACTGCCCGGCCGGTCCCGCCGGCAGCGGCGAATGGAAGCAATCGTCCTTGAGGGGCTTGCCCGCCTCGGTCTGGTAGTCGTCGGGCTTGGCGCGCGCCAGCAGATAGATCGAAGCGCCGTTGCTGGTCGAGCTGATCGTGTTCGACAGGAAGGCGCGATTGTTGCCGGCGTCGTCCCACGACATCGCGCCCTCGTCGAAGGCGTCCTTCCACATCGCCACCGCGAACTTGACCGATTCGAGGGTCTCCTTGCTGTTCAGCGTCACGGTCTTGCCGTCGGCCTCGACCTCCTTGCCGCCCCATGACCAGAGATAGGGGTACCAGCCGGCCGGGCCGTCGCCGAAGGCGTGCGCCAGGGTCTGCCCGAACGGCCGGCCCTTGGGCTTCATCTTCTTGCCGACGGCGCGATAGGCCTCCCAGGTCTTCGGGAAGTTCTCCTGCGTCACCCCCTCCTCGGCGAACCAGGAGGTCCGGTTGACGTAAAGCACGCCGAGGATCGTGAACGGCATCGCGAGCCAGCGCTTGCCGTCGTTGGCGACCGCCCTCGCGGTGTCGAAATAGCCGCCCTCGGCCTTGCCGCGCGCCTCGGCGAGCTCGCTCAGATCGACCAGGCTCTCGGCATAGAGCTGCGCCCAGTTGCTGACCGCCATCAGGATGTCGGGGCCGCTCTTCGCCTGGATCGCCGAGGTGATGCGCGCCTGCACGCCGTCGCCGTTGATGGTCTCGACCTCGAGCCCGATGCCGAGCGCCTTCTTGCATTCGTCCTTGAGCGCGCCCTTCAGCAGCTGGTCCGAGACCGGGACGAAATCGACGAATTTGAGCCAGTGGACCGTACTGCCTTGGGCATAGGCCGGGGCGCGGCCGCTCGCCAGGATAGCGGCGAGCCCGCCGCTGGCGGCGGCGAGCGTCCCCGCGCCGGAAAGCCTGAGGACACGGCGGCGATCGATCGGCTGCATTGGCTCTCTCCCCCTGTTCATCATTGTCGTTCGTTGGGCCGGCGTTG
>DATJOB010000318.1:0-12519 GCA_035507475.1 Allostellaceae bacterium
CGGGCTGGTGCTGGCGCTGGCCGGGGCAGCGCTGCTCGCCGACGCCGCCGAACGGCGTCGCGTCGCCGGCCGGATGGCGGCGCAGACGGCGGCGATCCTGCTGCCCGCCGCGCTGCTTTACGCCGTCTGGCGGTATTACGTCGCGATCGCCGGCGTCGCCGAGTTGGTGCCGCTGCCCTTCGCCCAGTGGAACTGGGCGCTGCTGCCGGCGACCTTCGCCGGGATCGGCGGCGCGATCGCCGAAAAGCCGGTGTTTTTCGGCGCGGTGGCGCTGGCCTTGCTGCTCCTTGGGCTGCTGCTGCGTCGCCGGGGCTGGAGCCCGGCGACGCGCGCCCTCGCCTTCTTCGCCGCGACCTTCGTGCTCTACAATCTCTTCCTGATCGTCACCTATATCGCGCATTTCTCGCCGCTGATGAGCGCCGAGGCGCATTCCTATTTCCGCTACAACACGCATCTCTCGCTGATCCTGGTGCTGGCGCTGGCGCTCGCGGCGCGCGAGCTTGCCGCCCCGCTCTGGGCGAGCCGGCGCGTCGTCGGCTGGGGCGCGGCCGGCGCGCTCGGGGTCGCCCTCGTCGCACCGCTCGCCTTTGCCGAGCGGCTGCGCTTTGACATCGAGATGCCGCAGCCGCTGGTCTGGGACCTTGCCGCCGAGCTCAAGCCCTATCTGCAGGACGGCGACCGTCTGGCGCTGGTCCTGCCCGGCGACGACGGCGAGATCGGCCGGATGCTTGCCGACTACCTGGCGAGCGCGCCGCCGCGCCGGCGCGGTCTCGCGCTGGTGCAGCGCCGGACCGCCGATGCCGCGACTCTTGCCGGGCTGGCGGCGACCGGCTGGGGCCTGGCGCTGATCTCGTGCACGCCGCCTGGACTTGCCGGCCTGGTGCCGGGCGAGGCCGCGCTGCTCAAGCTGGAGGGCGGCGAGTGGCGCCGGCTCGCCGCCTGGCCGCACCCGGCCGGCATTGCCTTGTCGCACTGGCAGCGCACGCGCCACTGGCCGGCGCTGTGCCGCTGATCAGCCGCACGGCGCGGCGTGATCGAGCGCGAAGACCCGGAAATCGGCGGGCGAGGGCAGGGCGCGCAGGCACGGCCGCGACGGCACCGCAAAGGGCCGGCGGTCGGTGAAGACGACGAAGTCGTAGTCGCGCAGCACGGGCGCGCTTGCCGCCAGCGTCGCCGCGTCGCCCTCGACCAGCCCGCTCCACAGCCAGTTCGGCGAGGTCGCGCCGGCCAGCGCCGCGACCGGCGGGCGCAGCGCGATCGGCTGCTGCCCGGCATAGGCGAACAGCGTCGGCACGAACGCCTCGCGCCGCGCCGCCGCCAGGGTTGCGACATGGAGAAGCGGGATGTCGCCGGCATGCACGTCGCCCGCCGGGTAGGCGACGGCGAGCCGGGCGCCCTCGGGCAGCCGGTCGAGCGCCGCGATGTCGCCGGCATAGACCGCGTCGGACTTCAGCCATACCGCCTCGATCACCGCCATCCGCACCGCGAACAGCACGCCGGCGGCGATCCCGATCGACAGCGCGGTGCGCCGCGGCAGCGGCAGCGGCGCGGTCGCCGCGACGACGAGCGCGAAGAGCGCGACCGGGAGCCGCCGGTCGGCGCCGGAACCGGTCAGCATCTGGCTCGGCAGCAGCAGATAGGCGGCGAAGACGAGCGCCGCCGCCAGGCCGAGGCGCGGGTCGATCGCCAGCCTGCGGCGCCAGGCGAGCCCGGCGAAGAGCGCGATGAGCAGCGCGAAGCAGGCGATGTCGAAGGGGCGGCTGTAATTGTCGAAGACGCTGAACAACAGGTCGGCCTTGCGCCACGGCGCATAGCCGAGCGGGCCGGCCGGCGCCGCCGGCGCGAAGCAGAACAGGATGATGGCCGGGCCGACGAACTGGAGCGCAGCGACCCCGGCGCGCGCCGCGGCCGCGGCGGCACGGCCGCCGCGCAACAGGCGCAGCACCGGCGGCAGCTCGACGCCGACGATCGCCAGCGCGTAGACGCCGAACGCCGCGAGGTGGCTGAAGAAGCAGGCGAGCGCGACCGCCAGCGAGAGCGGCAGGCGCCATCCCGGCCGCCGCTCGAGCGCCAGCCACAGCGCCAGCCCGCACAGCGCGACGCCGAGACCGAAGAGATAGTTGAGGAACCCCCACAAGAGGATGCGGCTGTAGACGAGCGCGAAGGCGAGCAGCGGCCACAGCCGCCAGGCTCCGGTCGCGGCGCGATTGAGCGCCAGCGCGCCGCCGGCGATCAGCGCGAAGGTCAACGCGAGGAACAGCTTTCCGGCGACGGCCAACGGGATCAGCCGGGCCAGCGGCGGGACGACGAGATCGGCCGCAAGGTCGGGCAGCGGCGCCCAGCGCACCGCGTAATACTGGTTGCCGCCCTCGGCGATCAGGTGCAGCCGCGCCAGATGGTTCGGGTAATCGACGAGCGGCGGCAGCACGGTCGAGACGAGCGGCACGCACGCAACGAGGAGCAGCACGAGAAAAGCGGCGAGAACCGCCCGGCCTCCCTCGCCACGCTGGCTGCGCGAGCCCCTCCGGATGACGGGCATGGCTGCCGTCATCCGCCGGCGCCCGTCATGGCGAGGCGCGCCCGGAGGGGGCGTCGCGCACCACGCACGCCGTCATGCAGGGGAGCCAGCCATGCAGGGGAGCCAGCGTCAAAAATCGAGATCGGCGTAATGCCGGGGCGGCGGCAGGCCGGGCACATGGTCGGCGAGGATCGCGCGGAAGCTCGGCCGCGACTTGATCCGCGCATACCATTCGCGGGCCGGCTCGTGCTCGTCCCACGGCACGTCGCCGAGATAGTCGAGGGTCGAGAGATGCGCCGCCGCGGTGATGTCGGCGACCGAGAAGAAATCGCCGGCGAGCCAGCGCCGGCGGTCGACGAGATAGCCGATATACTCGAGATGGTGCGGCAGGTTGGCGTGGCCGGCGCGAATCGCCTGCGAGTTCGGCTGCCCCTCGCCGATCATCCGCTTCATCATCTTCTCGCCGACGAGGTTCTCGGTGACCTCGCGGTGCATCTTGCCGTCAAACCAGGCGACAAGCCGGCGCACCTCGGCGCGGTCGGCCGGGTTGATCCCGATCAGCATCTTCTCGCGATAGACCTCGTCGAGATACTCGACGATCGCGTCGGTGCCGGACAGCACGGTGCTGTCCGGCTCGATCAGCACCGGCACCTCGCCGGCGGGGTTGAGCGCGAGGAATTCCGGCCGGCGCTCCCATACCTTTTCCGCCTTCATCGTGAAGTCGAGATTCTTCTCGGCGAGCACGACGCGCACCTTGCGCGCGAACGGCGACAGCAACGAATGGTAGAGAACGCGCATCGGGCGATTGTAGCCGGTTTTGCCGCGCGGCGAGTACCCTATGGCGTCGCGTCGGGGTCGCGGCGGCGCGGTCCCACGAACGAGGTGACGACACCGTGCAGCGTGCGCAGCTCCTGCTCGGTCGGCGCGGCGCGCTGGAAGAAGTTGCGCAGGTTGCGGAAGAGGCTCGGCCGCTTGTCGGGATGGCGGATGAAGCCGCTGTCGACGAGCGCTTCCTCGAAATGCTCGAAGAAGCGGATGAGCTCGTCCTTGGTCGCCGGCCGGCTGTGCCCGGTATGCAGCATCTCGGGCGGCGGCTCCTCGCGCGCGATGAACCATTCATAGCCGACGATCAGCACCGCCTGCGCCAGGTTGAGCGACGAGAAGGCCGGGTTGAGCGGCACGGTCAGCACCGTCTCGGCGAGGGTGATGTCCTGGTTGACGAGCCCGGTGCGCTCCGGCCCGAAAACGACGCCGCAGGCCTCGCCCTGCGCGAGGAAGCCGCGGATTTCCTCGGCGGCGAGGCGCGGCGTGACCGCGCGCTTCACCATGTAGCGGTCGCGCGCCGTGGTCGCGTAGACATGCCGCAGATCGGCGACCGCGGCGGCGAGGTCGGGGTAGAGCCGCGCGCGCTCCAGCACCCGGTCGGCGCCGCTTGCCGCCGCGACCGCCTTGGGGTTGGGCCAGCCGTCGCGCGGCGCGACGAGCCGCAGATCGTCGAGCCCGCAATTGAGCATCGCGCGCGCCGCGGTGCCGATGTTCTCGCCGAGCTGCGGCTCGACCAGCACGATTGCCGGTCCGCCCGAGAGCAGCGTCTTCTTATGGTCGGTCCCGGCCACCCTCACCCGCCTCGTGCGCTCGGCATGCTCTCCCGCTTAGCGCAAAAGGGGTCTTCCACCGGCGCATTCTCGACCCTCTCCGGCGCGCGGGAGAGGGCGCGGGTGAGGGCAAGGGCGCATCTCAGCCGCGCCGCCAGGTCGTGCCGCCGGGCCCGTCCTCGAGCAGGATGCCCGCCGCGGCGAGCTCGTCGCGGATGCGGTCGGCGTCGGCGAAGCGGCGCTCCTTGCGCGCCTGCGCGCGCGCCGCGATGCGCTCCTCGACCGCGGCGTCGCCTTCGCCGCGCAGCCAATCCTCCGGATCGTGCTCCATCAAGCCCAACAGGGCGGCACCCTGACGAAGCGCCGCCTGCAGCACCGCCCGCTCGCCCGCATCGACGGCGCGGTTGACGGCGCCGGCCAATTCGTGCAGGTGCGTCAATGCAAGCGGCGCATTAAGATCGTCCCCTAAGGCATTGACAACGCCTCTCATGTCAAGTTCTTTCGCTTCGGCCTGTCCGCCGCCGGCGGCGGGCAATGACAGCGCGCGGTAGAAGCGGTCGAGCGTCTGCCTCGCCTGCTGCAACCGCTCCTCGGTCCAGTCGAGCGGGTCGCGGTAATGGGTCGAGAGCAGGGCGAGGCGCACCACCTCGCCCGGCGCCTGCGCCAGCGCCTGGCGGACGGTGATGAAATTGCCCTCCGACTTCGCCATCTTGGCGCCGCCGACCGTCAGCATCCCGTTATGCAGCCAGTAATTGGCGAACGGCCGTCCGTCATGCGCGCAGACGCTCTGCGCGATTTCGTTCTCATGGTGCGGGAAGATCAGGTCGAGCCCGCCGCCGTGAATGTCGAACGTTTCGCCGAGCGTTCTTTCGCTCATCGCCGAGCATTCGATGTGCCAGCCCGGCCGGCCGCGTCCCCACGGGCTGGCCCAGCCCGGCTGGTCGGGGGTCGACGGCTTCCACAGCACGAAGTCGCCGGGGTCTTCCTTGTAGGGCGCGACTTCGACGCGCGCGCCGGCGATCATGTCCCGGCGGCTGCGGCGCGACAGCTTGCCGTAATCCTTGAACGAGGCGACGCGGAACAAGGCGTGGCCCTCGGCGGCGTAGGCGTGGTCCGAGGCGATCAGCCGCTCGATCAGCGCGATCATCTCGTTGATGTACTCGGTCGCGCGCGGCTCGATATCGGGCGGCAAATTGCCGAGCGCGGCCATGTCCTGGTGAAAGACGGCGGTGGTGAACGTCGTCACCTGGTCGATCGTCTGGCCGGTCTCGCGGGCGCGGGCCATGATCTTGTCTTCGACATCGGTGATATTGCGCACGTATGTGACGCGGCCGGCGCCGTATTCGTGGCGCAGCACCCGGTAGAGCAGGTCGAAGGCGGTGATCGCCCGCGCATTGCCGATATGCGCTTCGTCGTAGACCGTCGGCCCGCAGACATACATGCGCACGTTGGCCGGATCGATCGGCCGGAATTCTTCCTTGCGGCGGGTCAGCGAGTTGTAGAGCGTCAGGGGCATGGCGTCTCGGTAGCAGATTGCGGCGCGGCGGTCACGCCCACCGCTGCGATATGGTGATGCTGCGGTGCGAAAGACGCGCTCGCAACGTCCTGCCGGAGTGTGCGAGAGAGAGGCGATGCAGACGGCGCGCGCGAGTGACGGGCGGACGGGGCCGCTGGCGCTGTTGCGCTCGCGCCGCTTCGCGCCGCTGTTCTGGGCGCAGTTCCTCTCGGCGTTCAACGACAACGCGCTGAAGAACGCGCTGGTGCTGATGCTCGCCTACCGGCCGGAGATGGCGCGCGGGCTGCCGGCGGGGATGCTGATCCCGCTCGCCGGGGCGCTCTTCATCCTGCCGTTCTTCCTCGGCTCTGCGACCGCCGGCGAGCTCGCCGACGCGCACGACAAGGCGCGGCTGATCCGCTTCATCAAGCTCGGCGAGATCGCGGTGATGCTCGCGGCGGCGGCGGCAGTGCTGGCCGGCAACGTCTGGGGGCTGCTTGCGCTGCTCTTCGTCATGGGGATCGCGGCGACGTTCTTCGGGCCGCTGAAATACGCGATCCTGCCCGACCTGCTCGCGACCGACGATTTGCTGCTCGGCAACGCGCTCGTCGAGGGCGGCACCTTTCTCGCCATTCTGCTCGGCACGATCGCCGGGATGCTGATCGCCATGCGCCACGGCGCGCCCAGCGTGGCGGCGCTCATCGTGCTGGTGGCACTCGCCGCCTGGGGCGCCAGCCGGGCGATCCCGCCGACCCTGCCGGCGGCGCCCGGCGCCCGCATCGGGCTCAACATCGTCGCCGAGACCGCGCGCCTCATCGCCGCCGAGCGGCGCGAGACGACCCGCTTCCGCGCGATCCTCGGCATCTCCTGGTTCTGGCTGGTCGGCGCCACCTACCTTTCGCAATTCCCCACCTATGTCCGCGACTACCTCGGCGCCGAGGAAGCGGTGGTGACGCTGTTCCTCACCGTCTTCTCGCTCGCCGTCGGGGCGGGGTCGCTGCTCGGCAGCCGCATCCTCAAGGGCCGCATCAGCGCGCGCATCGCACCGTGGGGCGCGCTCGGCATCGCGCTGTTCTCGCTCGATTTATGGCTGGCCAGCCCGGCACGGCGGGGCGCGGGCGACCTGCCGCTGGCGACGCTCGGCGCGTTTCTCGCGGCGCCGGCGCATTGGCGGATCATCGTCGACCTGTTCGCCATCGCCGCGGCGGGCGGCGTCTTCGTGCTGCCGCTCTACGCGCTCTTGCAGGTCGCCGGCGACGCGCACCGCCGCGCCCGCGCGGTCGGCGCCAACAACGTCGTCAACGCCGCGGCGATGGTGCTGTCGGCGCTGGCGGTGATCGGGCTGCTCGCGCTCGGGTTGGGCGTGCCCGGTCTTTTCCTGCTGACCGGGCTCCTCACGCTCGGCGTCGCGGCATGGTTCTGGCGGCTGCGGAGCGCGCTCGAGCTGCCGCCGACCGCCGTGGCGGCGCCGGGCGGCGGCGAGGCCGCGGCAGGCGGGGTCCGCGTTAGCAGCGCAGAAGAGGGCGATCTGAGGCCATGACCGGAAAAGACCGTATCGCAGCCACCCTCATCCCCGGCGACGGGATCGGGCCCGAGATCGTCGAGGCGGTGAACATCGTGCTCGACGGGCTGGGCGCACCGATCGATTGGGACGTGCAGCAGGGCGGGCTCGGCGCGCTCGAGGCTGCCGGCGACCCGCTGCCGCCGGCAACGCTCGCCAGCATACGGCGCACCGGCCTCGCGCTGAAGGGGCCGCTGACCACCCCGGTCGGCGGCGGCTTCCGCTCGATCAATGTGCGGCTGCGCGAGGAATTCCACCTCTACGGCAACATCCGCCCGGTGCGCACGGTCCTGCCGGGCCAGCGCTACGACAACATCGACCTCGTACTGATCCGCGAGAACCTCGAAGGCCTCTATGTCGGGTTCGAGCACTACGTGCCGATCGGCGACGACCCCCACGGCGTCGCCATCGCGACGGGCGTCAACACCCGCGCGGGCGCGCGCCGCATCATCCGCTTCGCGTTCGAATATGCGCTGCGCCACGGCCGCAAGACGGTGACCGTGGTGCACAAGGCGAATGTGCTGAAGGCGCTGACCGGGCTCTTTCTCGAGGTCGGCCACGAGATCGCGAAGGCGTACGAGGGGCGGGTGGCGATGAACGACCGGATCGTCGACGCCTGCGCGATGCAGCTGGTGCTCGACCCCTGGCAGTTCGACGTGCTGGTCACCACCAACCTGTTCGGCGACATCCTCTCCGACCTGATGGCCGGGCTTATCGGCGGGCTCGGCCTCGCGCCCGGCGCCAATATCGGCGACGGCGCGGCGATCTTCGAGGCGGTGCACGGCTCGGCACCCGACATTGCCGGCAAGGGGATCGCCAACCCGGTCGCCCTGTTGCTCGCCACCGGGCTGCTGCTCGATCATGTCGGTCGGCCCGAGCTGGCCGCGCGCCTGCGTGGCGCGATCGACGCGGCGATCAATACCGACGGGGTGCGCACCCGCGACCTTGGCGGCGACGCCTCGACGCACGGCTTTGCCGAAGCGGTCGCGCGCCGCCTCTAGCCGAGCGAGGGAATGGTGGTGATTCAGCGCCGGTGCCGGCGCTGGCCGTCCCGGCTGGCTGACGAGGTCAGCCGATCTGTGGCGGGTCCGATCAGGAACCCGGCCGCGACTGTGTTCGCGGCATATCATCGCAATCGGCGGTCAGGCCGTCGGCGATGAGAATCCCGTAGTTAGGGCACAAGCGATAGGACACGCGAGCGGCGCTTGGCCGCCCCGTGTCCTGATGCTCGCTTGTGCCCCGTCTACGGTAGTCGGCTACGGTAGTCGGCTCGTCGGGCCGAGAGCCGGGGCTCCGACCCTTGAGCCTTACCGGCGCTCCAGCTTAGCCGCGGACCATCGGAACCGCAGGCGGCGGCGGCGGCGGCGGAGCAGGCATCGGTGCCGGCGGCGGCGGCGGCGGGGCCGGGGCCGGGGCCGGGGCGCAAGCCGCGAGGAACGCCGGGAGCACGATGGCTACCAGCGCCGCATTCCGCAACTGTCTGCGCCGGGCTGTTTTTTCGGCAAAGTCGGGCATTTGCTCTTCTCCACGGTTGAGAGGGTTGCACAATACGGCAATCGTAAAGCGATTGACAGCTACCATAAACGTCAAAAATGGTCATTAGCTCCCTACATCGGCACAAAATCCGGTTTGCCGACCGGTTTTGGGGCATCCGGTCCCGGGCATCGGCGCCACATCGAAGGGTCGATAAGCAAAGGATTTTCCCCTACTGTCGCTTGAAGAGGCCGCGTTCAACCGGGCACAATCGTTAGAGGGGCATCGCGTGCAGGTTTTGTGTAGCTTGAGGCGGAACCGCGAAACGCACACCGCCGTTTTCCACCGGCGGCAGAGCAAATCGCCCCGGAATCACGCTTTCGGTGAGGCTGTCTTGTCCCCATTACGTAGCGGCTGGCCGCGAGGCTTTTGGACCCTCATTGGACCGATTGCCGGCGGCGCGATCGCGCTGGCCGCGTCGTGCGCGCTTGCCGCCTCGCCCGCTCTCGCCGCCGACCCGGGACCCCCGCCAGCCTTCGTGGTCCCGCCGCCGGCCTCCTTCGGAGCGGACGCCGGCGCCGACCTCACCCAGCTGATCGGCAGCGCGCAGGAATTCGTCGTTGCCGGCGAACCGCTGAATGTCGAGCTGCTGCGGCGCTTCTATGCACGCCACGGCTTCGAGCCGATTTGGACGAGCCGACCGGCGCAGGCGGCGGCACTGACCAATGCGGTGCTGCGCGCCGGCGACCACGGCCTCGCCCCCGAGCGGTTTCACGCCAATCTGCTGCTGTCGCCGACATTGCCGCCGCTATACCGCGAATTGGTGCTGTCGGATGCCTTCCTCTCCTATGCCGACGCGCTCGCCCGCGGCGTCATGCCGGTCGAGCGCCGCAGGGACGACGAGACGTTGGCGCCCGCGCCGATCGACGTCGCGGCCGCGCTCGATGCCGCCATCGCCAGCCCCGACGCCGCCGCGACGATCGAGGCGCTGGCGCCGGCGACCCCGACCTACCGGCTGCTCCGCCAGGCCTTGCAGAACCGCTACTCCGGCAGCCCGGGCGGCAGGACTGCCGTGACCGGCCGCCTCCGCGAGATCGCGATCAACATGGAGCGCGAGCGCTGGCTGCCGCGGCCGCTGCCGCCGGATCGCGTCTGGGTCAACGCCGCCGACGAGCGGTTGGTGCTGTACCGCGACGACCGGCCGATTTTCTCGACCAAGGTCATTGTCGGCCAGGATGAGAGGCGCAATCAGAGCCCCGAGTTCCAGACCGCGATCAACGCCGTCTTGTTCAACCCGCCATGGAACGTCCCGCAAGACATCGCGGCCAACGAGATCCTGCCGAAAACCGCCTCCGACCCCGGTTATCTGGCCCGGCACAACATGGTCGTGCTGCCCGACGGCGTGCTGCAGCAGCGGGCGGGACCCAATTCGGGGCTCGGGCAATTGATGTTCGACATGAGGAACCGGTTCGATGTCTATCTGCACGATACCCCGTCGAAAAACCTCTTCGCCCGCGAGGATCGCCGCATCAGTCACGGGTGCATCCGGGTCGAGAAGCCGCGCGAGCTGGCCGCCTTGCTGATGCAGCAACCGATCGAGGCGATCGATCAGGTGATCGCGACCGGCGACACCACGCGCACCGACCTGCCGACGCCGGTGCCGGTATTCGTCGTCTACGAGACCGCATTTGCCGATGCCGATGGCCGGCTGCAGTTCCGTCCCGATGTCTACGGCCGCGACGCCGAGGTCTGGGAGTACCTCGATCCGGAACGCGGAGCGGTGGCGGAACGCGAGCCCTCCGGTCAACGCGGCGGTTGAGCTCGAGCTCAGCGCCGACCGACCGGGCGACCGGCGGCTACCGGCCCGCCCGTCTTCGAGCAAGACCGGCAGCGCGACAGCGGCGGGTCGGCCGGCTCGCGGCTCCGGTCGTTCCTTTCTCTAGGACTCCGCGCGGATCGCGTCGGCCCCCTGGATGCGGGCGGCGAGCGCGGCCGAGAGAAAGCGGTCGATGTCGCCGTCGAGCACCGCCGGCGCGTTGCCGATCTCGACCCCGGTGCGCAGGTCCTTGACCATCTGGTAGGGCTGCAGCACGTAGGACCGGATCTGGTGGCCCCAGCCGATATCTGTCTTCGACGCGTTCATCGCGTCGGCCGCCGCCTCGCGTTTCTGCAATTCGAGCTCGTAGAGCCGCGCGCGCAGCATCGCGAAGGCCTGCGCCCGGTTCTGGTGCTGCGAGCGCTCGCTCTGGCAGGCGACGGCGACCGGCTCGGCGCCGGGCGGCTGATAGGTCAGACGCACCGCGCTGTCGGTCTTGTTGACGTGCTGCCCGCCGGCGCCTGAGGCGCGGTAGGTGTCGACCCGCAGGTATTTGTCCTGGATCTCGATGTCGATCTTGTCGTCGATCACCGGGTAGACCCAGGCAGAGGCGAAGCTGGTGTGGCGGCGCGCCGCCGAGTCGAACGGCGAGATGCGCACCAGCCGGTGGACGCCGCTCTCGGTCTTGAGCCAGCCATAGGCGTTGGCGCCGACGACCTTGACGGTCGCCGATTTGATGCCGGCCCCTTCGCCGGCGCTCTCCTCGACCCATTCGACCTTGTAGCCGTGCGCCTCGGCCCAGCGCACATACATGCGCAGCAGCATCTCGGCCCAGTCCTGCGCCTCGGTGCCGCCGCTGCCGGCGTGGATTTCGAGAAAACAGTCGTTGCCGTCGGCCTCCCCCGACAGGAGGCTTTCGAGCTCGCGCTGCGCGGCTTCGGCGCGCAGCCTTTCGAGCGTCGCCTCGGCCTCCTTGACGACGCTCTCATCGCCTTCGGCCTCGCCGAGCTCGATCAGCTCGACGGCGTCCTTGCAGTCCTGCTCGATCCGCCGGCAGCCGCCGACCAGGTTGTCGAGGCGGGTGCGCTCGCGCATCAGCGCCTGCGCCGCCTCGGGATTGTCCCAGAGCTTGGGGTCCTCGGCGCGCCGGTTCAGCTCGGCGAGGCGCTGCGTCGCGGCATCCCAGTCAAAGATGCCTCCGCAGCAGTGACAGCGATTTCTCGATCTCGGCGACGACCGCCTGGATTTCCGCGCGCATATTAAGGTTCCTTTCGAGTGCGGCGGCACATCCGTCCCGCCTTCGGCGCCACCCGCGTCCGCGCCGGCGGACCCCCTAGTAGAGGCCGCCGGTGCCGCTTGCCGGCTGGCGCGCCTCCGGTTCGCTGCTGACGAGCCCGCCCGAGCCTTCACCCGGCACGCCCTGGAGCCCGAGGTCGCGGTCCTTGTCGGGCCCGGTCCCCGGCTTGTAGGCCATGTAGACCGCCGCCTCGCCGGCCTGCGCTGGCAGCCCGCTATCCGGGTTGACCCGGTACATCTGCATGCCGGGCGGGATGCGGAATTCGGTCGCGGGCGCATCCTTCAGCGCCGCCATCATGTAGTCGCGGAACAGCGGCACCGCAACGACGGCGGCCTGCTGCCCACGGCCCAGGCTGTCGTGGTTGTCGTAGCCGACATAGACGCCCGAGGCGAGGTTGGGCGTGAAGCCGACGAACCACGCGTCCCGCCAATCGCTGGTGGTGCCGGTCTTGCCGGCGATCGGCTTGCCGATCGACGCGACCCTGGCGCCGGTGCCGCGCTGCACCACGCCCTGCATCATCTGCACCAGCTGGTAGACCGATTGCGGGTCGGCGATCTGCTCGCGCGTGTCGGGGATCACCGGCGGCGCCTGGTTCTGCCACTCGACGTTGCTGCAGCCGGTGCACGGGCGCTGGTCGGCGCGGAAGATGGTGGCGCCGTTGCGGTCCTGGACGCTGTCGATCAGCGTCGGCGTCAGCTTCTTGCCGCCGTCGACCAGCATCGCATAGGCCGCGGTGAGGCGCAGCGGCGTCGTCTCCTCGGCGC
>DATJOB010000319.1:0-4132 GCA_035507475.1 Allostellaceae bacterium
TGCCAGTGCTGACCGACGTGCATCTGCCCGAACACTGCGCACCGGCCGCCGAAGCCGTGGACGTCTTGCAGATTCCCGCCTTCCTGTGTCGCCAGACCGACCTGCTGCTCGCCGCCGGCGCGACGGGGCGGGCGGTCAACATCAAGAAGGGCCAGTTCGCCGCGCCCTGGGACATGAGCCACGCCGCCGGCAAGGTCGCCTCGACCGGCAACGAGCGGATCATGCTGTGCGAGCGCGGGGTCAGCTTTGGCTACAACACGCTCGTCGTCGACATGCGCGCGCTGCCGATCATGGCAAGGACCGGGTATCCGGTGGTGATGGATGCGACCCATGCCGTGGCGCAGCCGAGCGGGCAGGGCGACCGCTCGGGGGGCGAGCGCGAGTTCGGCCCGGTACTGGCGCGCGCCGCGGCGGCGATCGGCGTCGCCGCGATGTTCATCGAGACGCATCGGGACCCGGACAACGCACCCTGCGAAGGCCAGACGATGCTGCCGTTGAGGGCGATCCCCGATCTCTTGCAGACGCTCGTCGAGCTCGATCGCATCGCCAAGGCGCGGCCGCTTGCCGTTGAACCAGAGAAACCAGGTGCTTAGATGCCGGGGTGCGATTTACCTGGGACCCGAATAAGAACCTCGCCAATATTCGGAGGCATGCTGTCGCCTTTGCCGATGCAGCCCGGATATTGAAGGTCCGACTGTCGAGCGGGAGGATGTTCGCTTCGACTACGGGGAAATTAGCATGACCGCGATCGCCGACATCCACGCGCGCGAGATCCTCGACAGCCGCGGCAATCCCACGGTCGAGGTCGAGGTGACGCTCGACAGCGGCGCGCTGGGCCGCGCCGCGGTCCCGTCCGGCGCCTCGACCGGCGCGCACGAGGCGGTCGAGAAGCGGGACGGCGGCTCGCGCTATCACGGGCGCGGGGTGCTGCAGGCGGTCGAAGCGGTCAACGGCGAGATCTTCGACACGCTGTCCGGCTTCGACGCCGCCGACCAGCTGCACATCGACCGCACGCTCGTCGAGCTCGACGGCACCCCGAACAAGAGCCGGCTCGGCGCCAACGCGATCCTCGGGGTCAGCCTCGCCTGCGCCAAGGCCTCGGCGATCGAGGTCGAGCAGCCGCTCTTCCGCTATATCGGCGGCGCCTACGCGCATGTGCTGCCGGCGCCGATGATGAACATCGTCAACGGCGGCGTGCATGCCGACAATCCGATCGACGTCCAGGAGTTCATGATCGTGCCGGTCGGCGCGGCGACGGTGGCCGACGCCATCCGCGCCGGCTCGGAAGTGTTCCACGCGCTGCGGCGCCAGCTCCACGAGGCCGGCCTCAACACCAATGTCGGCGACGAAGGCGGATTCGCGCCGAACCTCGCCTCGGCCGACGCCGCGCTCGGATTCGTCATGCGGGCGATCGAGGCGGCGGGCTATCGGCCGGGCGAGGATATCGTGCTGGCGCTCGACCCGGCCTCGAGCGAGTTCTACCGCAACGGCCGCTACGACATGGCGGGCGAGGGCAAGGTGCTCGATGCCGCCGGCATGGTCGCCTATTACGCCGACCTCGTCGCGCGCTATCCCATCGTCTCGATCGAGGACGGCATGGCCGAGGACGACTGGGAAGGCTGGGCGCTGATGACCCGCGAGCTCGGCGGCAAGGTGCAGCTCGTCGGCGACGATGTCTTCGTCACCAACCCGGTGCGGCTTCGCGAGGGATTTGAGAAAAAGGTGGCTAACGCCTTGCTGGTAAAGGTGAACCAGATCGGCACGCTGAGCGAGACGCTGGAGGCGGTCGAGCTCGCGATGCGCGCCGGATATGGTGCGGTGATGTCGCACCGCTCGGGCGAGACCGAAGACACGACCATCGCCGACCTCGCCGTCGCGACCAATTGCGGACAGATCAAGACCGGGTCGCTGTCGCGCTCCGACCGGCTCGCCAAATACAATCAGCTGATCCGGATCGAGGAGAGGCTCGGCGGCGCGGCGGCCTTTGCCGGCCGCCGGCCCTACGCCCGCTAACCCCCGCGACCGCACGACGCTGGCGCCGCCGCAGGCACGGCGTTGACGCGCCGGCCCGCGCGTGATTCCTTTGAGCGATGATCGTGCTGCACGAGATGCGGCGCCGCGCGCGCTTTCTCGTCGGGCCGCTGCTCGGGGCGGCGCTCACGTCGTATTTCGTCTACCACACGATCGAGGGCGAGCGCGGGCTGCGCGCCTGGCGCGAAGTGAGCCAGCAATTGCGCGCCGCCAAGGACACGCTCGCCACCGCCGAGGCCGAGCACGACGCGCTCGCGCACAAGGTCGCCGGGCTCGACCCGGCGCATGTCGACCCCGACCTGCTCGACCAGCAGATCCGCGCGACGCTCGACCTGGTGTCGCCGAACGACGTCGTGATCGTCCAGCCGGCACAGCCGAGCCCGCCTCGCTAAGCTGTCGCAGCGCATACCGACGGGGGTGCTGACGCGCCGGTTTTGCCGCGCCGCCATCGCGCGCCGCCGGTTGCAAACCGGGCCGTTTGCCGACATTCTGCGCCCGCAGTCCCGGAGGAATGCCGTTCATGCCCTCGAAGCGTTCGGGCAACGCGTTGAAGCTCGCCGAGCCGCCTGTCGCTGCGGCGACGTTGAAGCGGTTCTACCAAGACATGCTGTTGATCCGCCGCTTCGAGGAGCGGGCGAGCCAGATGTACGGGATGCGTTTGATCGGCGGCTTCTGCCATCTCTATATCGGCCAGGAGGCGGTGGTCGTCGGTGTCCAGGCGACGCTCAAGGAGGGCGACAGCGTCATCACCACCTATCGCGACCACGGTCACATGCTGGCCTGCGGCATGGACCCGAAAGGGGTGATGTCCGAGCTGACCGGGCGCTATTGCGGCTATTCGCACGGCAAGGGCGGCTCGATGCACATGTTCAGCCGCGAAAAGAATTTCTTCGGCGGACACGGCATCGTCGGCGCCTCGGTGCCGATCGGCACCGGGCTCGGCTTGGCCCATCGCTATCGCGCGAACGGGCAGATCTCGGTGACTTATTTCGGCGACGGCGCGATCAACCAGGGCCAGGTCGCCGAGAGCTTCAACATGGCCTCGCTGTGGAAGCTGCCGGTCGTCTACGTGATCGAGAATAACCGCTACGGCATGGGCACCGCGATCAGCCGCGCCTCGGCGCGGACCGACCTGTTCCACCGCGGCATCGCCTATGGCATCCCCGGCGAGCAGGTCGACGGGATGGACGTGGCGGCGGTCTACGAGGCGGCGCAAACCGCGACCGAGCAGGCGCGCTCGGGGCAGGGCCCGATCATCCTCGAGATGCTGACCTACCGCTATCGCGGCCACTCGATGTCCGACCCGGCCAAGTACCGGACCAAGGAAGAGGTCGACCGGATGCGGACCGAGCACGATCCGATCGACCATCTGCGCCAGCGCCTGCTGCAGGAAGAGCTGGCGAGCGATGCCGAGCTCAAGGAGACCGAGCGCAAGGTGCGCGAGATCGTCGGCGAGGCCGCGCAATTCGCCCAGGATTGCCCCGAACCCGACCCGAGCGAGCTGTGGACGGATGTCTACGCCGACGCCTGACGAGTCGCTGCCGTGAGCACCGACGTGCTGATGCCGGCGCTGTCGCCGACGATGACCGAGGGCAAGATCGCACGCTGGGTCAAGGCCGAGGGCGATCACGTCCAGCCCGGCGACGTGCTCGCCGAGATCGAGACCGACAAGGCGACGATGGAGGTCGAGGCGGTCGACGAGGGCATCCTCGCCAAGATCGTGATCCCGGAAGGCACCGAGCACGTTGCGGTCAACACGCCGATCGCGGTCATCGCCGAGAACGGCGAGGACATCGCGGCGCCGCCCGCTCGCGAGCCGCAGCAGGCCCGAGCGCCGCAGCCGATCGACCAACCGCATCCCGAGCCGGCGCCGTCGCCGATGGTGCGCAGCCATGCGCCGCCGGCGCCGGCCGCGCCGCCGGCATCGCCCGCGCCGCCCGGCGAGCCCGACTACCGCGGCGCCACTGCGACGATCACCGTGCGCGAGGCGCTGCGCGACGCGATCGCCGAGGAGATGCGGCGCGACGAGACCGTGTTCCTGATGGGCGAGGAAGTCGCCGAATATCAGGGCGCCTACAAGGTGAGCCAGGGCCTGCTGCAG
>DATJOB010000320.1:0-2598 GCA_035507475.1 Allostellaceae bacterium
CAGGTCCATTGTCCTGTCCCCGGTCGCAACAGGCTGTACCGCCGTTACCGTCCGGAAGGTGCCCGTCGCGGAGGCCTTTGTAAACCTTTGATGACACCGCCCAGGGATGCAGTCACGGGGTATCAAGGGCGGGGGTATCAACGGGAAAGACGCGAGCGGAAACCGAAAGTTCCGGAACGGTGCCGCGGGTCGCCCGCGGCGTGGGCCAACCGTGTCAGTTGGGCGGTTTCAGATGAGGGTGATTGAGTCCGCTTCGAGCCCCTTGCGGCCGTCGATCACCTCGGCGCGCACCCGCTGGCCCGGCGACAGGCCGTCGAGCCCGCAGCGGCGCAGCGCGGTGATGTGGATGAACACGTCCTTGCCGCCGCCGTCGGGCGCGATGAAGCCGTAGCCCTTCTCGGGCTCGAACCATTTGACCGCGCCTTCGAGCGTGGTCGCCGGGCGGGTGCCGCGCCGGTCGCCGAGGACCGGGGCGACTGCGGTGGTCAGGTCGATGTTCAGCACGCTGGTGACGAGCGGCCCTTTCGCGCCGGCGCCGACCTCGCAAGTGATCGAGGCGCCTTCGCGCACGTCGTCGTAGCCGGCGCGGCGCAGGATCGCCATCGGCAGGAACGCGTCGGGCGACCCGTCGGCCATCGTGACAAACCCAAAACCCTTGCTTGCGTTAAACCATTTGACCTTGGCTTCGACGCGGCGAGCCGGGGGGGCGTCCTCGGGTGAGACGCCGGTACGGCGGTCGTACATGGTCTTCTAAACCTAAAAGAGGCTTCCGGAGCTGAGCGATAAAACTCTAGCGTAAATGGCCGGGATCGCGCTAGCGCCTGTTGATGCGGCGCCGGGCCGCCGCAACGCCTGCGGCAGGCCGGCCCGCGGCCGCGTCTTGCATCGTCGTCGCTATCGCCTATCATCGACGGCGGGCGCGGGTGTAGCTCAATGGTAGAGCAGAAGCTTCCCAAGCTTACGACGAGGGTTCGATTCCCTTCACCCGCTCCAGCTCGCCGGTCCGAGAGGCGGGACGCCGCTCCACCAGCAAGGTCGGGGTGAATGTCTGCACCGTCTCGCCGTGCTGGTTGTAGGTGGTGACCCGCGCCTTCAACAGCCCCTGATCGGGTCGCGAGCGCGATTCCCGCAATTCGAGAACCTCGCTGTCGATCCGCAGCTCGTCGCCCGGCCGCACCGGCTTCAGCCAGAGAAGCTCGCCGCCGAAGCCGAAGATGCCGCCGGCCGGCCGGAACCCGCTGTCGACGATCAGCCGCATCGTCATTGCCGCGGTATGCCAGCCGCTGGCGGCCAGCCCGCCGAAGGCGCTGTGCTTTGCCGCCGCGTCGTCGAGATGGAAGGGCTGCGGGTCGAATTGGCCGGCGAACGCGACGATCTCGGCGGCCTCGACCCGCCGCGGTCCGGCGGCGAAGCGCTGCCCGACCGCAAAATCCTCGAAATACAGCATGTCTCGCCCGCGCATGTTGGATTAAGGCGCATATGCGCCTATATAAGCGGAAACGCCGTCTGATCCAAGATCGAGGCTGCCGCGATGAGTGCCGCTCAATCCCCGCCGGCCGAGCCCGGCTTCAGCGAGTGCAACTGTCTGGCGATCCGCCAGGCGGCGCGCCATGTGACGCAATTCTACGATCAGCATCTCGCGCCGAGCGGGCTGCGTACCACGCAGTTCGGCATCCTGACGCGGCTGCGGCGCTCGGGCCCGATGACGATCAACGAGCTGGCGGCGGCGCTGGTGATGGACCGCACGACGCTCGGCCGCAACATCCTGCCGCTGCAGCGCGACGGTCTCGTCGAGGTGGCGCCCGGGGTGACCGACCGGCGGCGCCGCGAGCTGCGCGTCACCCAACGCGGCCTCGAGCGGCAGCGCGCCGGGGTCCAGGGCTGGATCGAGGCGCAGCAGCGCTTCAGCGAGGTGTTCGGCGGGGAGCGCGCCGCGGCGCTGCGCGAGATGCTGCGCGCGGTCACCGGCAGCGATTTCGCCGGCGCCGCGTGACCGCTGCCAGGCGGGCTCGGCCGGCGCCGCGTCAGAACGGCAGCTTGAACCCGCCCGGCAGGTTGAGCCCGCCGGTCAGCTTCTGCATCTCGCCCTCGGCGTGCGCCGCGACCTTCTGCTTGGCGTCGTTGAACGCGGCGACGATCAGGTCCTCGACCACCTCGGCCTCGTCCGGGACCAGCAGCGACTTGTCGATCTTGAGCTTCTTCAGATCGCTCTTGCCGTTGAGCGTGACCTGGACGAGCCCGCCGCCGGCGACGCCGGTGCATTCGACGGTCTCGAGCTGCGCCTGCATCTCGGCCATCTTCTGCTGCATCTGCTGGGCCTGCTTCATCAGCTGACCGAGGTTCTTCATCGCTCGTCCTCTTCGCTGCCGGCCCCGTCATCGTCGCTGTCATCGTCGCCGTCATCGTCGCCGGCGGCGTCCGCGCCGGCCGGCGGACCCGGGGCGGCGAGCCGCTCGCGCACCGCGGCGATGGTTGCGCCGGGAAAGGCGTCGAGCACGGCGCGCACCAGCGGATGGCGCGCCGCCTCGCCCTCGCGCGCGCTGCGCGCTGCCGCCTCCTGCTGTTCGAGGGTCGCCGCGCCTTCGGCCTGCGACACCG
>DATJOB010000321.1:0-7115 GCA_035507475.1 Allostellaceae bacterium
AGCTCGACATCCAGGCGCCGGAGCGTTTCCCCGGACGGGCGAAATTGTCGTGCAGGAAGAGCCCGACGGCCTGGCCGTCCGTGCCGCGCACCTCCCAGACGCGAACGTCGGGGTGGTAGACCGGGCAGTCGGCGCGCTCGACAAAGGCGATGCCGAAGAGCCGCGCCGCGGTGTCGAACAGCGCCGCCACCATGTTGTCGAGCACGAGATACGGCTTCACCGCGCTCTCGTCGAAATCGTAGGTCGCGGCGCGGACCTTCTCGGCGTAGTAGCGCCAATCCCACGGCGCCAGCGGCTCGTTGAGCCCGTCGGCGCGTGCCGCCGCGGTGAGCTCGGCGCGCTCGGCGGCGGCCTTCTGCTTCGCCGGCTCCCAGACCTGTTCCAGGAGATGCTCGGCGGCATCCGGCGTCTTCGCCATCGTGTCGTCGAGCCGATAGGCGGCGTAGGTCGGATAGCCGAGGAGCCGCGCCTGCTCGCGGCGCAGCGCGAGGATCTCGGCGATCAGCGGCGCATTGTCGTGCGCGCCGCGGTGCTCGCCGCGCCCGACCCAGGCACGGTAGGCGGTCTCGCGCAGGTCGCGCCGCGCCGAGAAGGTGAGAAACGGCTCGATCGAGGAACGCGACAGGGTGATGACGTATCTGCCGTCGAGCCCGCGCTCCGCGGCGGCCGCGGCCGCGGCCTCGCGGGCGAAAACCGGAAGCCCTTCGAGGTCCGCCGCATCGAGCGCCAGGCGCCACCCGTCCTCGTCATGCAGCACGTTCTGCCCGAAATGGACGTGCAGCTCGGCCATCCGCGTCTGGATTTGCGCCATCCGCGCCTTCTGGGCCGGGCCGAGCAGCGCCCCGGCACGGACGAAGCGCAGATGATGCCGCTCCAGCAGCCGCAACTGGTCGGGCGCGAGAGCGAGTTCCGCGCGCCGGCGGTAAAGCGCGTCGATCCGCGCGAAGAGCGCCGGGTCGAGCGCGATCTTGGTGCGATGCGCGGTAAGCTTCGGCACGTAGTCGCGGGCGATCGCATCGAGCTCGGGATTGGTCGCGCTCGAATTGAGGTTGTGGAACAGCTCGCCGACCGCAGCGAGCAGCCGGCCGCTGCGCTCCAGCGCCGCGACGGTGTTGGCGAAGCTCGGCGGCTCGGTCGCGGCGGCGATCGCGGCGATCTCCGCCGCCTCCTCGGCCATGCCGCGCTCGAAGGCGGGCGGGAAATGCGCCGGCGCGATGCGGTCGAAGGGCGGCAGCCCGAACGGGGTGTTCCAGGCGGCGAGCAGCGGGTTGTCGGTCATGCCCTTTATATAGGCGATCCGCCGCGCCGCCGCAGCGCCGTCGCGCCGCCCAACCGCGCCTTGATGCGCGCCACGGAAGCGTAACGCCGGGGCCCGGTCGCGGTCGTCATCCGGGCGGATCACCCCGGGCGGATCACCGGAGCTCCACCACGATGCTTCCCGACCGCATCACCTGCGCGGCGGCACCGGGGCCGATAACGAGGGTCGATCCGGCGTCTTCGATGAGCGCGGGGCCGTCGATCACCGTATCGGCGCCGAGGCGGTCGCGGTCGTAGACGGTCGCGTCGACAAAGCCGCCGGCCTCGGCAAACCAGGCGCGGCGCCGGCCTTTGACCGCGCTGCCGGGCGGCTCGCCGGCGCCGACGCCGGCGAGATCGGCGATCCGGCTGCCGGACGCGGCGACGCGCAGCGAAACCCGCGCGTTGATGAATTCCAGCGGCACGGCGGGCGGGGCGCGACCGAACTTCTCGCGATAGCTGCGCTCGAACGCGGCGGCCAAGGCGGGGCGAGCGGTCGCGTCGTCGGCATAGGGCCCGGGCGGCAACGGCACGACGAGGTCGAAGCCCTGGCCGAGGCAGCGGCCGTCGCCGAGCCGCTCGAGGCGCAGCCCGGCGAGCGGCAGCCCGGTAGCGGCGACGACCGCGCGCGCCTCGTCCTCGAGCTGGCGGAACGCGGCTTCGAACGCGGCGAGCGGATCGCCGTCGAGGCGAAAGCCGATCGTCGTCACCCGGTCGACGCGCGCCGGCGCCACCAGCAGCCCCCACGCCGAAGCGACCCCCGGTGAAGGCGGGCACACCAGGCGCGCGATGCCCAGCTTGCGGGCGACGCCATAGCCGTGCACCGGCCCGCCGCCGCCCGTGCACACCAGCGCATAGCGGCGAGGGTCGCGGCCGCGCTCGGCGATATGGACGCGCGCCGCGCCCGCCATGTTCTCGTTGACGACCTCGTGGATGCCGGCGGCGGCGCCCTCGGCGGAAAGCCCAAGCGTCCCGGCAAGCTCGGCGATCGCCCGCGCGGCGGCCGCGCGGTCGATCTTGAGCGTGCCGCCGGCAAAGAAATCGGGATCGAGATAGCCGAGCAGCAGATTGGCGTCGGTGACGGTCGGCGCGGTGCCGCCGCGGCCATAGCAGGCCGGCCCCGGTTCCGACCCGGCGCTGTCCGGGCCGACCTTGAGCAGACCGATCTCGTCGCGCCGCGCGACGCTGCCGCCACCGGCGCCGATTTCGATCAGCTCGATGGTCGAGAGCCGGATCGGCAAGCCGCTGCCTTCGATAAAGCGCTTCTGCCGTGCCGCCTCGAAGCCGTAGGCGACCAGCGGCTCGCCGCCATCGACCAGGCTGAGCTTGGCGGTGGTGCCGCCCATGTCGAAGGCGAGCAGGTCGGCAACCCCGTCGCGCGCACCGAAGAACGCCGCCGCCAGCGCTCCCGCCGCCGGCCCGGATTCGAGCATCTGCACCGGATTGCGGTTGACCTCGGCGGTATGCGTGAGCCCGCCGCCCGAGAGCATCAGCAACAGCGGCGCCGCGATGTCGAGGCGGACGAGCTCGCGCGCCAGCGCCGCGAGGTAGCCGGCGGCGATCGGCTTGACATAGGCGCTTGCGACCGTCGTCGAGGCGCGTTCGTATTCGCGGATCTCGCGCACCACCTGATGCGACGGCGTGACGAACAGCTCGGGCGCATGGGCCGCGATGGCGCGCGCCGCCTGCTCCTCGTGCAGCGGGTTGGCGTAGGCGTGCAAAAACACCAGCGCGACCGAATTCACCCCGGCGGCGCGCAGCGCATCGACCTGGCGCAGCAGCTGCGCCTCGTCGAGCGGCTCGGCGACGCTGCCGTCGGCCCGCATCCGCTCGCTGACGTCGAGCCGCAGATTGCGCGGCACCAGCGGCGGCGGGTTCTCGATGCCGATGTCGTAGAGGTCGTATTTGCGCTCGCGGCCGATCTCGAGCATGTCGCGAAACCCGGCGGTGACCAGGAGGCCGGTCGGCGCGCCCTTGCGCTCGATCAGCGCATTGGTGAACAGCGTCGTCGCATGGACGACCCGGCTGATGCCGCGCGGGTCGAGCCCGCTTTCGGCGAGGATCGTGCGCACCCCGGCGACGACGCCCTGCTGCGGATCGCCGTGCGTCGTCAATACCTTGCAGCTCCAGCGACGGCCGCTGTCATGGTCGTGGATGACGAGATCGGTGAACGTGCCGCCGATATCGATGCCGAGAGAGTAGTCGCTCATATGCCTTGTTTTACCGGAGGTTGGCGTTTGCGGGGCTGCCTGTCGCGGATCAAGCCGCCCGCGCCAGCGAGCCTGCCGCCGACCCATGCCCGCATTCTAGCGCAGCGGCCGGAATCGATGGCAGCGGAGTTCGGCCGCGAAGCTTATCGTGCGGCTTTGCAAGCCGACGCGCGATCCGGAAAGACCCGCCGTTCGGCACAAGCGAGGATCGGCCCGACCTATCGGATGCGCCGGGCCGCAGCGTCCGCACCGCGCCCGCTGGCGCGGTCCATCACCAACGGAAAGGATCCACGCAATGAGCACGGTCACCACCAGGGACGGCACCGAGATCTATTACAAGGACTGGGGCGCCGGCCAACCCGTCGTCTTCCATCACGGGTGGCCGCTCAGCTCGGACGACTGGGACACCCAGATGCTGTTCTTCCTGCAACACGGGTACCGCGTGATCGGCATCGACCGGCGCGGCCACGGGCGGTCGAGCCAGCGCGCCGACGGCCACGACCTCGACCACTACGCCGCCGACGCGGCCGCGGTGGTCGAACATCTCGACCTGCGCGACGCCATCCATATCGGGCACTCGACCGGCGGCGGCGAGGTGACCCGCTATGTCGCGCGGCACGGAAGCGGCCGGGTCGCCAAGGCGGTGCTGATGTCCGCCGTGCCGCCGATCATGGTGAAAACGCCGGGCAATCCCGGCGGTCTCCCGATCGAGGTGTTCGACGGTCTGCGCGCCAGTCTCGCGGCCAACCGCGCGCAGTTCTACCGCGATCTGCCGGCCGGCCCGTTTTACGGCTTCAACCGCGCCGGCGCGACGCCGCTCGAAGGGGTCATCCAGAACTGGTGGCGCCAGGGCATGATGGGCGGCGCCAAGGCGCATTACGACGGGATCAAGGCGTTCTCCGAGACCGATTTCACCGAGGATCTGAAGCGCATCGACGTGCCGACGCTGGTCATGCACGGCGATGACGACCAGATCGTCCCCTACAAGGACGCCGCGCTGCTCTCGATCAAGCTGCTGAGCAAGGGGACCCTGAAGCTCTACCCCGGCTTCCCGCACGGCATGCTCACCACCCATGCCGAGGTGATCAACCACGACCTCCTCGACTTCGTCAAAGGCTGAGCGCGCCCGGTATTCCGGGGCGGAATAAGGCAAAGTCGCAGGCGCCGGGATCAGCCGCCGGCGCCGCGCGGGCAGCATCCGTCGCGGCGTTCGCAGCATCGTGCGATGCGCCGGCGAAAGAGGGCGTCGATGCCGCTGCTGGTGACGAGCGCTTCCGGCGCCAACGGAGACGGCCTCGGCGCGCTCCTCGCCTTCGGTCGCGACGGCGAGCCGCTCGGCGCCTTCAGCGAGGATCGCCGCATCGTCGATCCGCGCGGGCTGGCGGCCGAGCCGAAGCAGCTTGTGCTGTTCCTCAACAGCGCCGAGCGGGTGCTGGCGCTCGACGCCGCCGGCAGGGTCGTGCGCGATACCGGCGCGATCGCCGGGCTCGACCCCGGAGGCGGCGTGCTTGGGCCGGATGGCCGGTTCTACGCCGGTCTGCGCAGCGCGCGGACGATCCTGGCGCTGCCCGCCGATTTGCGCGGCGCCGGCGAACACCTGCTCCCCGCCGGGATCGTGCCCTTCCCGCGCGGCTTCGGCTTCGACGCGGCGGGCCGGCTGTTTCTCGCCTCGGGGATCGGCCCGAACGGCGATGGCGACAACGCGATCGTCGCCTTCGCCGCGACCGACCGCACGCGGCCGGCGAGGCTGGTCGAGCGCGATCCGGAGCTGAGCCCGCTCGACCTGATCGTCGCGCCCGACGGCAATGTCGTGGTCTCCAGCGAGCACCCGTTCGGCGCGCCCGATGCCGTCGCCACGGTCCGCGAGTACGACCCCGAAAGCGGCCGCCTCGTCCGCGTGTTCTCGGCCGGCCGGCACGCGGCCTTCCAAAAGCCGCGCGGGTTGCGCTTCGGCCCCGACGGCAATCTTTACTGCGTCGCGCAAGACGAGGTGGTGGCGTTCGATTTCGCGAGCGGCCGCTGTCTCGGGGCGGTCGTGCGGTTCTCGCGGCTCTACGGACAGGCGCTGATCTTCTTTCCGCCCTAGCCGTCCTGCGGCGCGGCCAACTGGCCTTGCATGAAGGCCGCGAACGCGCGCGCCTTGGCGCTCGCCTGCCGCCCGGCGGGAAACACCGCCCAAAGCTCCACCGGCGCCAGGCTCCAGTCGATCAGCACGGCTTCGACCGCGCCCGATTTCAGCTCGGCGGTGAACATCCATGCCGATCCGCCGACCGAAAGCCCGAGCCCGGCAAGCACCGCCTCCCGCACGCCCTCCGCCGCGCTCACCCGAAGCCGCCCGTTCACCGTCACCGCGACTTCCGCCGACCCTCGGCGAAAAGTCCACACCTCGCCACCCTGGCGCTGGTCGTAAATGATCGCCTGGTGCGCCTGCAGATCGCCCGGGCTCTGCGGCCGGCCCATCGCATCGAGGTAGCCGGGCGCGCCGACAACCACCGCCCGGCATTCGGCGATCTTGCGCGCGGTCAGCGTCGAATCCGGCTGGCGTCCCAGCCGCAGGGCCACGTCGATGCCGGCCTCGATCAGATCGACGGTTCGATCTTCGAGCAGCAGGTCGACCTCGAGCGCCGGGTATTCGGCGAACAACGCCGGCAGGCGCGGCACGATGTGAAGCCGCGCGAAGGTCACCGGCGCGGAAATCCGCAGCCGGCCGGCGAGCGCGGTCGACGCGCCGCGCGCCGCGAGTTCGGCCTCCTCGACCTCTTCGATCGATCGCTTGGCGCGCTCGTAGAAATTGCGTCCCGCCTCGGTCGGGGTGAGGCCGTGCGTCGAGCGCAGCAGCAGCCGAACGCCGAGGCGGTCCTCGAGCTGCGCGATCGTCTTGGAGACCGCCGGCTGTCCGACCCGAAGCTGCGTTGCGGCACCGGAAAAGGAGCCGGCCTCGATGACCCGGACAAACGTCTCCATCGCGGACAGTCGATCCATGGTCGTTGCCTCGCGCAGGACCGACCCTGCCGCGCGAGACTAGCAGAAGCGCGGGCACGGCGCCGGTGTGCCGGCCTAACCACATGTCGCGCAAGCATTATTCCGTTCCGGCATAACGGTTAATCCGCCGCGGCTTCTACCGCGGCGTGCCGGCCGGCCGCAGCTACAACCGCGAAAAATCGGAGTGCACGCCGCGAGCTCGATGCCCCGACGCTCGATACCCACCCCCCGCTGCGGGCCCAAGCGGGTCAGCGCCGCCGTCGAGCTGGCGCTTGCCGTCGATGCCGATCCGGCGGTCAAGGCGCAAAGGCTGCGCGCGCTGGCGGCCTGGTACCGGAGCTTCGCCGCGCGAGCGGCAAACCCGGTCATCTGGGAGGCGCGCCTGCTCACGGCGGAGCATCTCGATGCCGAGGCGAACTGCATCGACCCGCAACCGGACGCGTAGCGAGCCGCGCTCCGGGCGCAGGAGGCAGCAATGAGGGAGAGGCCACATGTCCCTTGAACGGGTCGACATCCTGATCCTCGGCAGCGGCCAGGGCGGCAAGCAGCTCGCCTGGCACATGGCAGCAGCGGGGAAGCGCACGGCGGTCATCGAGCGCCGTTGGGTCGGCGGCTCCTGCCCCAACA
>DATJOB010000322.1:0-10765 GCA_035507475.1 Allostellaceae bacterium
CGCGGCCGCGACGCCAACCGGGCCCAGGCAAATGGCTGAAAACGTGATTTACTCCTCGACCGGCGGTGTCGGCCGCATTCGCTTCGCGCGGCCGGAAAAGCTCAATGCCTTCACACCGCGGATGTATGTCCGGCTTGGCGAGATCCTCGATGCGGCGGAGGCGGACGACGCCGTCCGGGTGATCGTGATGCAGGGCGACGGGCGTGCCTTCTCGGCCGGTTTCGACCTGACGATCGAGGTCGCCGAGCAGCCGACCGCCGAGCGGCGCGAATTTCTCCACGCCGTCGCCAACGCGAACCGGTGGAAGATCTGGAACTCGAAGAAGCTGGTGGTCGCCAAGGCGCATGGCTACTGCCTCGCCGGCGCGTTCGAGCTGATGCTGCCCGCCGATTTCTGCATCGCCAGCACCGATTGCGTGCTGGGCGAACCCGAGGTGCTGTTCGGCGCCGGCCCTGCCTTTTTCATGGTGCCGTGGATCGTCTCCCCGATGGTGGCGAAGGCGATCCTGCTGCGCGGCCGCAACTTCACCGGCGCGGACGCGATGCGCTGGGGGCTGATCACCGAAGCGGTGCCGCCCGAGCGGCTCGATGCCGCGGTGGACGAGCTGGTCGACAATCTTCTCAAGCTGCCGGTCACCGCGGTGCAGATGCTGAAAAGCGGCATCAACCGCACCTATGAAATGCGCGGCATGCGCGGCTCGATCGACGCCTGGGCCGATACCGTGCTGCTGCTCGATCACATGCTCGCGCCCGAAGCGCAGGATTTCCGCCACTCCATCGCGCAGCGCGGCGTCAAGCGCACCGTCGCCGGACGCAAGCCGTCCGGGTCCTGACAGGGACGAGGGCACCGGCCGGGAGGCGGCGTCCGACGGCTGTGCCGGGCCTCGCGGGTGGCGCGGATGCCGGATGATTGTGCGTTGCCCGCCAACCCGGAAAGCGCCATCCTGCGTCGGCCGCTGGCGGCAGCCGGGCAGGCTGCCGTACGACGGGCGCGCGAAGATCAGGCGAGGCGACGTGAGCGTTGGAGCCTGGTTGCACAGCCTCGGGCTGGAACAATACGAACGAGCGTTCGCCGAGAACGATGTCGATGCCGAGGTATTGCCGGAGCTGACGGCGGAAGACCTCGTGTCGTTGGGGATCATCTCGGTCGGTCATCGCCGCAAACTGCTCGCCGCGATTGCCGGGTTGCGCGAGCACGGCGCCGCGAAGGCCGGGCCTTCGCACCGGCCGGCGGTACCCGCATCGCTCCAGCATCCGGCGCCGGCCGAGCGCCGCCAACTCACCGTGCTGTTCTGCGACCTGGTCGGGTCGACCGCACTCTCCACGCGGTTCGACCCCGAGGATCTGCGCGAGATTCTCGCGGCGTACCGCGATGTCGTCGCCCAGATCACCGCCGATGGCGGGGGCTTCCTCGCGCGCTATATGGGTGACGGCGTCCTCGTCTATTTCGGCTATCCGCAGGCGCATGAGGACGATGCCGAGCGGGCGGTTCGGGCGGGGCTCGGCGTCGTCGCCGCGGTCGGCCGCATCGCCGTCAAATCGGTGCGGCTAGAGGCGCGGGTCGGCATCGCCACCGGGCTCGTGGTGGTCGGCGACCTGATCGGCGAAGGATCGGCGGAGGAGCAGTCCGTGGTCGGCGAGACGCCGAACCTCGCGGCCCGGTTGCAAGGCCTGGCCGAGCCGGGTTCGGTCGTGATCTCGGCCGGCACCCGGCGGCTCCTCGGGACGCTGTTCGAGTACCGCGACCTCGGCGTCGTCGACGTCAAGGGCATCGACGGAGCCGTGCCGGCGTTCGAGGTGCTGCGCTCCAGCGTCGTCGTCAGCCGCTTCGAGGCGCTGCACGGCGGGGCGCTCAGCCGCCTCGTCGGCCGCGACGAGGAAATCGATCTGCTGCTGCGGCGCTGGGCGCGGGCCAGTGCCGGCGATGGCCAGGTCGTGCTGGTCACCGGCGAGGCCGGCATCGGCAAATCGCTCGTCGCGGCGACGCTGAACGAACGCCTGGAAGGCGAGACGGCCATCCGCTTGCGGTATTTCTGCTCGCCCTACCACCAGGACAGCCCGCTCCATCCGTTTGTCGTCCAGCTCGGCCGGGCGGCCGGGATCGCGGCCGACGACCCGCCCGCAATCCGACTGGCGAAGCTCGAGGCATTGGCGAGAAGCGCTGCGCTCGCCGACGAAGACGTCGCCTTCCTCGCCGAGCTGATGTCGCTGCCGCCGCCGCGCGACGCGACCCCGGAGCTCAGCGCGCCGCGCAAGAAACAGCGGACCCTGGAGGCGCTGGCCCGTCAGGTCGAAGGGCTGTCGCGGCAGCAGCCCGTGCTGATGATCGTCGAGGATGCGCACTGGATCGATCCGACCTCGCTCGAATTGCTCGACCTGCTCGTCGATCGGGTGCGCCGCCTGGCGGTGCTGCTCGTCGTGACGTTCCGCCCGGAGTTCCAACCGGCCTGGGCGGGCCAGTCGAGGGTCAGCGTGCTGGCGCTCAATCGGCTGGATCGCGGCGACCGGGCCGCTCTGGTCCTGCAGGTCGCCGCCGGCAAGGCGCTGCCCGATGAGGTGGTCGACGAGATCGTCGATCGTACGGACGGTGTGCCGCTCTTCGTCGAGGAGCTGACCAAGAGCGTGCTCGAAAGCGGCTTGCTGCGTGAGGAAGCGGGTCGCTACGTCCTCGACCGCGCGCTGCAGCCGTTCGCGATCCCGACAAGCCTGCACGATTCACTGATGGCGCGCCTCGACCGGCTCGGTCCGATGCGCCAGGTGGCGCAGATGGGAGCCGCGATCGGGCGCGAGTTCTCGTACGGGTTGCTGCAGACCGTCTCCCGCCTGCCGGCCGAGGAATTGCAGGCCGCGCTCGAACGCCTGGTCGCCTCCGAGATGATCTCGCAGCGCGGCAACCCGCCGCAAGCCGTCTACGCGTTCAAGCACGCGCTCGTCCAGGACGTCGCGCATGAAAGCCTGCTGCGCAGCGCCCGCCGCGATCTGCACGCACGGATCGCCGATGCCCTCGCCGCCGACTTCCCGGAACTGATCGACACCCAGCCCGAGCTCTTGGCGCGCCACTATGCCGACGCCGGGCTTGTCGAAAAATCCGTCACCTATTGGGGCAAGGCCGGCCAGCGGTCGGCCGCCCGCTCGGCCATGGCCGAAGCCGCGGCGCAGTTGCAGAAGGGCCTGGATCAATTGGCCTTGCTGCCGGAGAGCGATCAGCGCCGCCGGCAGGAGCTCGAATTCTGGAGCGCGCTCGGCGCGGCGCTCCGCTTCGTCAAGGGCCAGGCGACGCCGGAGATGGGTCACGCCTACGCGCGGGCCCGCGAGCTGTGGGAGGAGCTCGGCTCCCCCTCGGAGTTTCTCCACATCCCCTACGGCGAATCCTTCTATCGCACCTATCGCGGCGAATTCGAGATGGCCCGGCGGCTCGACGACGATCTGCTGCGACTGAGCCGCCAGCGCAACGATGTGCCCGGCCTCGTGCTGGGCCACGCCTCGGCCGGCCGAACCCTCATCTATGCCGGCCGGTTCGCCGCCGCCCGCCACCATCTCGAGGAGGCGCTGGCGATCTACGATCCGACCGAGCACGGTTCGCTCGGCCTGCAGAGCGGCAGCGATCCGCGACCCTCGGCACGCGGACAGTTGGGAATTGCGCTGTTCTGTCTCGGCTTCCCGGAGCAGGCGTTCGCGCAGGGCAATGCGGCCATTCGCGAGGCCCTGTCGCTCGCGCATGCGCCGTCGGTGGCGACCGGCCTGGCGCTCGCCGCTCGGCTCTTTTGCATCGCCGGCGATACCGCCGCGCTCGACAAATGCGTCGACCGGCTGATCGACGTCGCCGCCGAGCAGCGTTTCCCGCACTACCGGGCGCTGGGCGCGATCTATCGCGGATGGAGCAAGGTTCTCGGCGGCGATGTCGGCGAGGGCATCGCTCTGTTGCGCGGCGGTTCGAGCGATTACCGGGCCGCCGGCACCGACACGCGAGGCTCCTTTCATGTCGCCCTCGTGGCGCAGGCCTGCGAGATCGCCGGCCAGGTCGAGGAGGCCTTGTCGCTCGCGGAGGAGGCCTTGCAGAGCGCCGACCGGCTCGGCGAGCGCTGGTTCGCGGCGGAGCTGCACCGGCTGAAAGGCCGGTTGCTGCAGCACCAAGGCTATGCCGAGGCGGCGGACCAATATTACGGCAAGGCTCTGACCATCGCCCGCGAGCAGGAGGCCCGGCTGTGGGAGCTGCGCGCGGCGACCGCCTGCGCCCGGTTGCGCCGCGAGCAGGGCGACGCCGACGGCGCCCACGATCTCTTGGCGTCGGTATACAGCTGGTTCAGCGAGGGCTTCGGCATCCCCGAGCTGGACTCGGCGAGAGCCCTGCTTGTCGAGTTGGAGTCGGGACGAACCTAGCCCGCGCGGTGCCATGCCGGGCTCCCGCCCAACCACGGGCCGAAGCACTATCTAGATGAGTGCGGATTACGCTAGGATGCGGCACTGGTCCGCCCGTGCCGCACGACCGGCGGCAGCGCGGCGTGACCGACGGAGACGGCGATGTCGGGAGCTGCTGCCTTTAACCTGAACCGGCTGCGTGTCACGGTTGATCAAGACAAGCTGAACAAAATCGCCGACATTCTGGAGGTGTCGAAGCTCGAGCGCGCGGCGATCATGAAAGACGGCCTCGTCATTGCGACATCGCCATCCGCCAGCGCGAGCGCCAAGAAAACGACGCGGGCCGCGACCACCCGTTCGTCGCCGGCGGCCAGGACACCACGCCGACAGAAATGAGGGGCAAAGCGCTACCCGCCAACGTCAAGCGCTCCTCCGCACTCCGGCGCGTTCCGCCGCTCGAAAGAATCCGCTATCTGCCGATGCCCGGCGGCGAGGGCGACCTTTGCGCCTTCAGGCTGCCGGTCGATGCCTTGCCGATCACGATCGAAGCCCCGAGCGGCCGAATGATGGCGGTCGCCCCGGGCGACGTTTTTCTCGGGACGCCGGGATACCGTGCCGCGACGCGCTCGATGTCCGGTCGCATTCCCGACGGCGGACTCGTGCCGGGCAAGCGCTACTGGGTGCTCGCCGCCTCGGGCGTCGTCGGCGAGCCGATCGGCGGATCGCCGTTCGACGAGGCCTATATCGGAAGCGTGCGTTATCTCGGGGCGGTGTGCACGGATAACGGCGAGAGGTTGAACATCCGGCAATTCGCGGTGAAGGGCACCGGCGGGAGCGACTGCGGCGCGCCGGTCTTTCTGATCCTCGGGACCTCCGGCGAAGTCGGGAAAACCACCGCCGGCATCGCCTTGGTCAGGATGCTGCGCCTGCGCGGCCACGAGACGGTCGTGGCGCTCAAGGCGACCGGCAGTTGCTCGGTGGAGGAAATCGCGTCCTACGAGGATTTTGGTGCGGCGCAAGCCCTCGATTGCCTCGATTTCGGCCTGCCCGGCACCTATCCGATCGGGCGCGACGGGATCGGCGAGTTTTTCGCCAGCGCGCTCGATTTCTGCCTCGCGCTGCCGGCCGATGCGGTGGTCATCGAATGCGGCAGCGATCTTTCCAACCCCAATGTGCGGGAGTTCCTCGATCGCTTGATCGCGCGGCGCCCCGATCCGCGGATCACCCTTGCGGCGGCCGACGCGCTCGGCGCGCTGGCGGCAAAGCAGCTGCTGCTCGAAATGGGCCTCTCGATCAGCCTGATAACGGGCCCCTGTGCCGACACCCCGGCGCTGCGCGAGCGAACCAGCGCGCTGTGCGGCGTGCCGACGATCAGCCTGGTCCGCCGCAGCGAAGCCCGAGCCCGTTTCGATATGTCGGCGCTTACGGCATGACCTGACGACGCGCGGCAGACGGCTCAGTAGTAGCGCGGGATCGGGCCGTTCTGCGGGGTCGTGCGGTCGCCGAGGTCGAGCATCACCTCGTCGATGTAGCACCAGCCCCAGCCTTCGGGCGGATCGTATCCTTCGATGATCGGGTGCCCGGTCGCGTGGAAATGCCGTGTCGCGTGCCGGTTCGGCGAGTCGTCGCAGCAGCCGACATGGCCGCAGGTCCGGCATAACCGCAGATGCACCCAGGGCGAGCCGATCTTGAGGCACTCTTCGCAACCGAGCGCGCTCGGGGTGACCTCGCGAATAGCCGCGTCATGCGGGCAGTTGTCGGGCATCACGGTCCTCCGATACGCGACGGCGCGGTCGTGCTCTCGGGCATTCGCCGCTACGCAGACAACGCTACACAACCCGCGCTCGTTCATCCACCGGCCCGGGCGATCGACGGCGTGGCGACCGACGGCGTGGCGTTCGCCGGCGGCCGACAACGAACGCGCGGCGACACCCAGCCATGCGCCAGGGTTTATCGTCCTGACGCTCGACATCGGGACGGCGCTTGGCCATCTATCCCGGATTGAAAAGACGGCCGCAGCACGACTTGTCGCGAGGGGTCCCGTGAGACACGCCATCGCATCGGCTTGCATCGCCCTGCTGCTCTGCGCCGGCGCGGCCGGCCTCGTCCGCGCGCAGGCGCCGGCCGCCCCGGCGGTCACGGTGAGCGCGCCGCTGCAGAAAGAGATCGTCGAGTGGGACGAATTCACCGGCCAGTTCGCGGCGATCGACTTTGTCGAGATACGGGCGCGGGTGAACGGCTATCTGACCGAGATCCATTTCCAGGACGGGCAGGTCGTCCACAAGGGCGATCTGCTGTTCGTCATCGATCCGCGCCCATACGAGGCGGCGCTCGCCTCCGCGCAGGCGCAGCTGGCGCAGGGCCAGGCGCAGGTCGACCTGGCGACGCGGCAGCTGGGCCGCTCGTCCGCGCTGCTGCAACGCGGCTGGGAGCCGCAGAGCAACACCGATCAGCGGGTCTCGGATCTGAAGGTCGCGCAAGCCTCGGTCGAGGCGGCGCAGGCCGCGATCCAGACCGCGCAGCTCAACGTCGAATTCACGCACATCACGGCGCCGATCACCGGCCGGATCAGCAATCATCGCGTCAGCATCGGCAATCTGGTGACCGGCGGCGACGCCGGCTCGGCGACGCTGCTGACGACGATCGTGTCGCTCGACCCGATCTATTTCTACTTCGACGTCAACGAGGCCGAATTCCTCGCCTATCAACGCGCCATCGCCAAAGGCAACCTGCAGGACGCGCGGGCGAACGCGATCCCGGCGGAGCTGCATCTGACCGACGAACAGGGCTGGCCGCATAAGGGCAAGATCAATTTCGTCGACAACCAGGTGGATCGCGGCTCCGGCACGATCCGCGTGCGCGCCGAGTTCGACAATCCCGACCTGCTATTCACCGCCGGCCAGTTCGGGCGGATCCGGGTTCCCGCCTCGGAACGCTACAAGGCGGTTCTGATCCCGGACGAGGCGCTGGTCAGCGACCAGTCGCGCAAGCTCGTCATGACGGTCAATGCCGACAACGTGGTCGTGCCCAAGGTCGTGCGGCCGGGGCCAAGGCATGACGGGCTGCGCATCATCCGCAACGGGCTTTCCCCGGACGACAAGATCGTCATCGACGGGCTGCTGCGCGCCCGGCCCGGCGCCAAGGTCACGCCGCAGCCCGGCACGATCACCGCCGACGCCAGCCCGGATTAAGGCGCCCCGCCTTGAAGCTGTCGCATTTTTTTATCGACCGGCCGATCTTTGCGGTCGTCGTCTCGGTTTTTATCACGCTGATCGGCGGCATCGCCTATTTCGCGCTGCCGGTGGCGCAGTATCCCGACATCGCACCGCCGACGATCGTCATCACCGCGAGCTATCCCGGCGCCTCGGCGCAAGTCGTCAGCGAGACCGTGTCGACGCCGCTCGAAGAGGAGATCAACGGCGTCGAGAACATGATCTACATGCTGTCGCAGGCGACCAGCGACGGCAATCTGACGCTCACCGTGACCTTTGCGCTCGGCACAAATCTCGATATCGCGCAGGTGCTGGTGCAGAACCGCGTCGCGGTGGCGCAGCCCAAGCTGCCCGTCGAAGTGCAGCAGCTCGGCATCTCGGTGCGCAAGAACTCGCCCGACCTGATGATGGTGATCCATCTCGACTCGCCGGACGGGTCGCGCGACCAGCTCTACATCTCCAATTACGCAACGCTCCAGGTCAAGGACGTGCTGGCCCGCATCGACGGTGTCGGCGACGTGCAGCTCAAGGGCGCCCGCGACTATTCGATGCGCATCTGGCTCGACCCGGAAAAGGTCGCGGCGCGCAACCTGACCGCCGGCGAGGTCGTCGCCGCGCTGCAGGCGCAGAACGTCCAGGTCGCCTCCGGTGTCCTCAACCAGCCGCCGGTGCCCAAATCGAGCGCGTTCGAGCTCAATGTCGAAACCCTCGGCCGGCTCGTCGATCCGCGGCAATTCGCCGATATCGTGGTGCGCACCGATCCCGACGGCCGGGTGACGCGCATCCGCGACATCGGCCGCGCCGAGCTCGGCGCCCAGGACTACAATTCGAACGCCTATCTCGACACCCGCGAGGCGGTGCCGCTGCTGATCTTCCAGCAGCCCGGCACTAACGCGCTGGCGACGGCGGCGAAGATCAAGGCAACGATGGCGCAGCTCGCCAAGGACTTCCCCGCCGGGCTGCGCTACGACATCGTCTACGACACGACGCTGTTCATCTCGCAGTCGGTGAACGAGGTCTACAAGACGATCCTCGAGGCGGTGATCCTCGTCGTCATCGTCGTCATCCTGTTCCTGCAGACCTGGCGCGCCTCGCTGATACCGATCGTGGCGATCCCGGTGTCGCTGATCGGCACCTTCGCGGTGCTCGAGGCGATCGGCTTCTCGCTCAACAATCTCTCGCTGTTCGGCCTGGTGCTGGCGGTCGGCATCGTCGTCGACGACGCGATCGTCGTGGTCGAGAATGTCGAGCGCAACATCCGCGCCGGCCAGTCGCCGCGCGACGCGGCCCATGAGACGATGGACGAGGTCGGCACCGCGCTGATCGCGATCGCGCTGGTGCTGTCGGCGGTGTTCATCCCGGCCGCCTTCATCAGCGGCATTTCCGGCCAGTTCTTTCGCCAGTTCGCGGTGACCATCGCCTCGGCCACGGTGATCTCGTGCATCGTCTCGCTGACCCTGAGCCCGGCGCTGTGCGCGCTGCTCTTCAAGCCGCATAGCGAGCATGAGGGGCGCGGCCCGTTGCTGACGCGCCCGATCAACGCGTTCTTTCGCGGGTTCAACATCGGCTTCCGGAAGATGTCCGACGGCTATGCCCGCGTTACCGGCGCGTTCGTGCGCCGCGGCGCGATCTTCCTGGTCGTCTATGCCGGGCTCATCGCGCTGACCGGCTGGCAGTTCGAGCGCGCCCCGACCGGCTTCATCCCGGCGCAGGACCAGGCCTATCTGATCGTGGTGATCCAGCTCCCGCCGGGCTCGTCGCTGGAGCGCACCGACGCGGTGGTGCGGCGCGCGGTGAAGATCGTCCTCGACACTCCGGGCATCGTCCATGCGGTGCCGTTCGCCGGGTTCGACGGCGCGACCTTCACCAACGCGCCCAATGCCGGCGCGGTCTTCACCCCCTTGGCGCCGTTCGAGGAACGCGTCGCCAAGGGGCTCAGCGCGGACCGGATCCTGGCCGATCTGCGCGCCCGGCTCAGCGTCATCCAGGAGGCGTTCATCATCGTCATCCCGCCGCCGCCGGTGCGCGGCATCGGCAATGCCGGCGGCTTCAAGATGATGGTGCAGGACAAGCGCGGGCGCGGCCTCGCCGCGCTTGACGCGGCGACGCAGGACCTGGTCGCGGCCGCGAACCAGACACCCGGCCTGACCGCGGTGTTCTCGCTGTTCAACACGCGGACGCCCAAGCTCTATGCCGATATCGACCGGGTGAAGGCGGAGATGCTCGGCGTCCCCGCCGACAAGGTGTTCGAGGCGCTGGAGGTCTATCTCGGTTCGGAGTTCGTCAACAACTTCAATTATCTAGGCCGCACCTACCAGGTCACGGCGCAGGCCGATGGCCGGTATCGCCAGAACCTGGACGACATCGCCAACTACAAGACGCGCAACAACAGCGGCAAGATGGTGCCGATCGGCGCCGTCACCAGTTTCCGCGACATCACCGGCGCCTACCGGGTGCCGCGCTACAACCTCTACCCGGCGGCCGAGCTGCAGGGCAACACGCTGCCCGGCTACTCGACCGGCTACGCGCTGGCGGCGATGGAGAAGCTCGCCGCCGACCGCCTGCCCGACGGGTTCGGCTACGAATGGACCGAGCTCGCCTATCAGGAGAAGCTGGTCGGCAACACCGGGCTCCTGGTGTTCGGCGCGTCGGTGGTCTTCGTCTTTCTGGTGCTGGCGGCGCAGTACGAAAGCTGGGCGCTGCCGTTGTCGGTGATCCTCATCGTGCCGATGTGCCTGCTCGCCGGGGTCAGCGGCCTGTTGCTGCGCAAGATGGACGTCAACATCCTGGGGCAGATCGGCTTTGTCGTGCTGATCGGCCTTGCCGCCAAGAACGCGATCCTGATCGTCGAATTCGCGCGCCAGGCCGAGGCCGAAGGCGCCAGCCGCTTCGACGCCGCGGTCCAGGCGGCGCGTACCCGGCTGCGACCCATCCTGATGACCTCGTTCGCCTTCATCCTCGGCGTCGTCCCGCTCGCGGTCGCCACCGGCGCCGGGTCGGAAATGCGCCAGTCGCTCGGCACCGCGGTGTTTTTCGGCATGCTCGGCGTGACCGGCTTCGGCCTGATCTTCACCCCGACATTCTACGTCGTCGTGCGCGGCTGGGCGCGGCGCCGGCGGTCGGCTTCCCCCGGATGACGCCGTACCCGTCGGCGCAAACGCAACGGCGCCGGCCTTCGTCGATCAGCTGGCTCAT
>DATJOB010000323.1:0-11693 GCA_035507475.1 Allostellaceae bacterium
CCAGTTCGGCCGGCCGATCGCCAAGTTCCAGGCGGTGCAGCAGAACCTCGCGGCGCTTGCCGGCGAGGTCGCCGCCGCCAGCGCCGCGGCTGACGGCGCCGCCGAAGCCATCTCCGAGCACGGCATCGCCAGCGACATCACCGCCGCGCAGGTGGCGATCGCCAAACTGCGGGCCGGCGAGGCGGCCGGCACGGGGGCGGCGATCGCCCATCAGGTGCATGGCGCGATGGGCTTCACCTACGAGCACACGCTGCACCATTCGACCCGCCGGCTGTGGGCGTGGCGCGAGGAATTCGGCAACGAGACGCTGTGGGCCGAGCGGCTCGGCCGCATGGTCGCCGCTGCCGGCGCCGACGAGCTGTGGCCGTTCGTGACCCGCGGCTCGTGACCCCGGGGATTGTGAGGAAGCGATGAACAATACCTTCCAGTTCGACCCGATCGAGCTGCCGCCGGAATGCCGCGAGCTGCGCCGCGAGGTCCGCGCCTTCCTCAAGCAGGAGATCGACGCCGGCACGTTCAGCCCGGACGGCAAGCGCGGCGACAATGCTGCGGCGTTCGCCAGGAAGGTCGGCGCGAAGGGCTGGATCGGCATGACCTGGCCCAAGGAATATGGCGGCCACGGGCGCACCCAGCTCGAGCGCTACGTCGTCACCGAGGAGATGCTGGCGCATCGCGCGCCGACCCGCCACTACTCGACCGCCGACCGGCAGTCGGGCCCGGTCATCCTGCGCTACGGGCAGGAAGCGGTGAAGCGCGAGATCATCCCGCGCATCGTCTCGGGCGAGCTCTGCTTCTGCATCGGCCTTTCGGAGCCCAATTCCGGGTCCGACGTGTTCGCCGCCTCGACCCGCGCCACGAAGACCGACGGCGGCTGGCTGGTCAACGGCCGCAAGATCTGGACCTCGAACGCGCACAATGCCGATTTCATGATCGCGCTGCTGCGCACCTCGAACCCGACCCCGGAGAACCGCCGGCACGGCCTGACGCAATTCCTCGTCGACGTGAAGGCGAAGGGGATCACGGTCCGGCCGATCGTCAACTTGACCGGCGCGCACGATTTCAACGAGGTGGTCTTCGACGACGTGTTCGTGCCCGACCTCAACATGATCGGCGAGGTCGACCAGGCGTGGAAGCAGGCGAGCGCCGAACTCGCCTACGAGCGCAGCGGCCCCGACCGCTGGCTCGAAACGCTGCAGAGCCTCACCGAGCTGGTGCGCGTCGTCGGCCCCGAGCCGGGCGAGCGCCAGGCCGAGGGCATCGGCCGCCAGGTCGCGCATCTCGCCACGCTGCGGCGCATGTCGCTGTCGATCGCCGGGATGCTGCAGGCCGGCAAGACGCCCGCCGCCGAGGCCTCGATCGTCAAGGACCTCGGCACCAATTTCGAGCAGGCGCTGCCCGACAAGGTGCGGTTGATGGCGCCGGTGCGCGGCGACAGCGCCCCCGACAGCAACGACGACCGCTTCGAGCAGGCGCTCGCCTACACCACGCTGATCGCCCCCAAGCTCACCATCCAGGGCGGCACGCGCGAGATCCTGCGCGGCATCATCGCGCGCGGCCTGGGCTTGAGGTAATGCCGGCTTCGGCCAGCTCGGAACAAAGAAAACTTGCTGCGATTTTGGCGGCTGACGTGGCCAGTTACAGCGCGCTGGCGACTACCGGCAGCATATTCGGCATGACGCACTGGAAGATATTATGAAAGTGGCGGCTGGACAGTCAGTGGATTGAACCGAAGGAACAGAAAGTTTCATGCCTGACCTTAAGCCCCTGCTTTCCCCGAAGAGCCTGTGCATCGTCGGTGCGGCGGCCGACGACACGATCCGCGGCCGGCTGACCAAGCAGCTGATCGGTCACGGCTTCGACGGGCCGATCTACCCGGTGACGCGCAGCCAGGGCGAGGTGCTCGGCCACAAGGCCTACCGCAGCGTCGCCGAGCTTCCCGAACCGGTCGACCTCGCGGTCATCATCGTGCCGGCGGCGCACGTGATCCCGACCGTCGAGCAATGCGGCGCCAAGGGCATCCCGGCGGCGGTGGTGATCAGCTCCGGGTTCGGCGAGGAGAAGAGCGAGGAGGCGGCGCGCCGCGACGCCGAGCTGCGCGCGCTCGCCGAGCGGCTCGACATGGCGATCTGCGGGCCGAATTCGGAGGGGCTCGTCAACCCGCTGCGTCCGCTGGTCGCGACCTTCAGCCCGGTGTTCCACGACCCGGCGACGCCGCTCCTGCCCGAGCGCAGCCTGGCGAAGCCGATCGCCGTGTCGTGCCAGTCGGGCGCGCTGACCTTCTCGTTCCTGTCGCGCGGGCAGCCGCGCCAGCTGCGCTTCACGACGCAGGTCAGCTCGGGCAACCAGACCGTGCTCGAGGCGCATGATTACATCGAGGCCGCTCTCGATGCCGGCGCGGCCGACATCTTCCTCGTCTATCTCGAAGGCATCCGCCAGCCGGCGCGCTTCCGCGCCGTCGCCGACCGCGCCGCGGCGGAAGGCAAGCCGCTGATCGTCGCCAAGGTCGGGCGCTCCGAGGCCGGGCGCCGCGCCGCCGCCTCGCATACCGGCGCGCTGGCGCAGTCGGGCGCGATCGACGACGCGCTGTTCCGCCGCCACGGCATCATCCGCGGCGAGGACCTCGACCACATGCTCGACGTCGCCGCCGCCTTCGCCTTCTGCAAGCTGCCGAAGGGCAACCGTGTCGCGATCGTCACCGGCTCGGGCGGCAGCGCGGTGTGGATGGCCGACATTCTCGCCGCGCACGGGCTCGAACTGCCGGTGCTGGAGGACGACATCCAGGCGCGGATCATGGCGATGCTGCCGTCCTACGCCTCGGCGCAGAACCCGATCGACGCGACCGCCCAGGCGATCGGCGAGGTCGGCTACAAGCCGATCGTCGAGCTGGTGCGCCAGTCCGAGCGCATCGACACGATCCTGCTCATTTCCTCGGTCGCCAACGCGGCGATCGCGCGCAAGCGCGCCGCCGAGCTCGCCGGCGCGGTCGCCGAGACCGCGCTGCCGATCCTGCTGTGCACCTACACCACCGCGACACCAGAGGCGTTCGCCGCCTTCGCCGATGTCGGCATCCCCTGCTACACCTCGATGCCGAGCTGCGCGCGGGCGATCAAGGCGCTGGTCGATTACGGCCGGTTCCGCGAGCGGCTGGCGCGGCGCGCGACCGCTGCGGCGGCGAGCGCGTCGCCGGTGCGCGACACCGTGGCGCAAGCGCTCGCCGCTTCGGGCAAGGTGCTCACCGAGGTCGAGGCCAAGGCGCTGCTCGCCGCCTACGGCGTCGCTCGCGTCGCGGAATTCCTCGCGACGAGCGAGACCGACGCGGCCGAGGCGGCCGCCCGGATCGGCGGACCGGTCGCGCTCAAGGTCCAGTCGCCCGACATCGCGCACAAGACAGAGGCCGGCGCGGTGCTGCTGGGAATCGCCGGCGATGCGGCGGTGCGCGACGGCTACCGGACCGTGCTGGCGCGCGCCAAGGCGGCGCATCCGGAGGCGACGATCGCGGGTGTGCTGGTCCAGGCGATGGCGAAGTCCGGCCTCGAAACGATCCTCGGCGTCACCCGCGACGCGCTGTTCGGGCCGATGCTGATGGTCGGCCTCGGCGGCATCCATGTCGAGGTGCTGAGGGACGTGGCGTTCGCCCCGGTGCCGCTCGATCGCGACGACGCGCTCGCGCTCATCGGCGAGTTGAAGGGCGCGTCGCTGCTCGATGGGGTGCGCGGCGCCGGACCAGCCGACAAGGAGGCGCTTGCCGCGCTGATCGTCGCGCTGTCGCGCTTCGCCGCCGACCATGCCGACCAGATCGCCGAGATCGACCTCAACCCGGTCATCGTCCACGCCGCCGGAGCGGGCGTCAGCGTCGTCGACGCGCTGATCGTCAAGCGCTGACGCGCGTCGCCGCGCCGCGGGGCGTTGACGGCGCGGAGGCCCTTCGGCCATTTACGTGCTAGGCTGTCGGCAGGTCCGCGCGGCGCGGACGCGACGGGAGCGTGCGAGAGGAGACGAGAGAGATGAGCGTTCAGGGCATGAACCACTTCACCGTGCTCAGCGACGACCTCGAGGAGACGCGCAAATTCTATTGCGACCTCCTGGGTTTCGAGGTCGGGGCGCGGCCCAATTTCCGCTTCCCCGGCTTCTGGCTCTATGTCGGCAACGAGCCGATCCTGCATGTCATCCACCGCGAGCAGCTGCAGGAGCACCGCGCCGGGGTGATCGACCACATGGCGTTCACCGCGACCGACCTGCCGGGAACGGTGGCCAAGCTCGACAAGGCGGGCGTCAAGTGGGAACTGCGCCGCCTGCCGCTCGAAAGCACGCGCGGCGGGCTGTGGCAGCTGTTCTTTGACGACCCGCATGGCGGCAAGGTCGAGTTCGACTTCGACAAGGCCGAGAAGGCGCCTGCCGGCTACCAGGCGTAGTCGGGACGACGCTGCCGCATCCGCGGCGGCTTGGGCTGGTGCCGAAGGCGGCATCGATGTGCCGCCGCGCTTGATGGCTAGAAATCCGGCTTCGGCAGCGGCCGGGTCGGCATCATCAGGCGCAGCGGCGGCGGCACGTCGTCCGCCTCGGCCGCCCATCCCCATTCGAGGAGCGGGCGCGCCGCCTGCGCGAAATCGACGATGCGCTCGACGAGATCGGGCGACTGCATCTCGGTGTCGCTCAACGCGGTGTCGGTAAGCACGTTCTTCCAGCACAGATAATCGGCGAAGGCCGCGCCCTTGGCCGCCTCGAAGCCGCGCGGCAGGCGGCTCAGCCGCTCGTTCTCGCAGGTCAGCGCGCAGCCGCGCGCCGCGAGGCCGTCGGCGATCGCCATAAATGCGTCGGGCTCGCCGGCGATCGCCGCGCGCAGCCTGCCGAGCAGCGCCGGCTCGGGGTGCCAGAAGCCGGCGCCGATCATCGACGCGCCCGGTTCGAGATGGACGTAGAGCAGGCCCGGATCGCCCTTGCCGCCCGAGCGCGTCAGCACCGCGCCCTGGTGCGTCTTGTAGAGCTGCTTGTTCGCCGAGAAGCGGACGTCGCGGTAGATGCGGAAGATGCCGCGGGCCGGGTCGCCGACGAGCGGCAGGCCGAGCGCCGCGAAGCGCTCGGTCAGCGCCCGCATCAAAAGCCGCAGCGGCGCCAGCACCTCGTTGTCGTAGACCGCCTTGCGCGGCTTGAACCAGCCCGGCTCGTTGTTGTCGCGCAGCCCGGCGAAAAACGCCAAGCCGCCGGGCGGGAAGCCGGCGAAGGAGGTGGTCTGCGCGGACATCGGCGCATGATACGTCAGGCGCCGGCCGACCGGCGCGCATAGAGCAGGAATTCCTTGTTGCCGGCCGGCCCGGTGACCGGGCTCTCGACAAGGCCGACGACCGCCCAGCCTTGCGACGCGACCCAGGCGGCGACGGCCTCGCAGACGCGACGATGGACGGCGGGGTCGCGCACCACTCCGCCTTTGCCGACGGCCTCGGGGCCGGCCTCGAATTGCGGCTTGACCAGCGCGACGAGGCGGGCTTGCGGCCGGGCCAGCGCGAGCGCCGCCGGCAGCACCGTCGCCAGCCCGATAAAGCTCGCGTCGCACACCACGAGATCGACCGGCTCGGCAATCTCCGCCGCGCTCAGGTGCCGCGCGTTGACCCCCTCGTGGACGACGACGCGCGGGTCGTTGCGCAGCGTCCAGGCGAGCTGGCCGCGGCCGACATCGACGGCGTGGACCCGCGCCGCGCCGCGCGCGAGCAGCACGTCGGTGAAGCCGCCGGTCGAGGCGCCGATGTCGAGCGCGACGAGCCCCGTCGGGTCGATCGCAAAATGGTCGAGCGCATGGGCGAGCTTGAGGCCGCCGCGCGACACCCAGGGATGGTCACGGCCGCGGACTTCGAGCCCGGCGTCGTCGGCAATCGCCTCGCCGGCCTTGTCGACGCGCCGCTCGCCGGCATAGACGAGCCCGGCGAGGATCAGCGCCTGTGCGCGCTGGCGGCTCTCGGCGAGGCCGCGCTCGACGAGCAGCTGGTCGGCGCGGCGCTTGGTGGGCGTGTCAGGCTCGCGCCGGCTGTTCGGCGACCTCGCGGCCGAGCGCGGCGAGCGCGGTCGCGACGATGTGCTTGGCGTTGAGGCCGGCGATCTCGTACTGCGCGTTCTGCGAATCGTGGTCGATGAAGATGTCGGGCAGGCACATCGTGCGGATCTTGAGGCCGTGGTCGAGCTGCCCGCTCCGCGCCAGATGGTGCAGCACGAAGCTGCCGAAACCGCCGATCGCGCCTTCCTCGATCGTGATGACGACTTCGTGCTCGCGCGCCAGCCGGTTGATCAGATCGGTGTCGAGCGGCTTGGCGAACCGCGCGTCCGCCACCGTCGTCGACAGGCCGTAGGTGCCGAGCTCCTGCGCCGCCTTCAGGCACTCCTGGAGCCGCGCGCCGAAGCTCAACAGCGCAATCGTCGTGCCTTCCTTGACGATCCGGCCGCGGCCGATATCCAGCGGCACGCCGAGCTCGGGCAGCGCCACGCCGACGGCTTCGCCGCGCGGGAAGCGCAAGGCCGAAGGCCGGTCGTCGATCGCCACCGCGGTCGAGACCATGTGCACCAGCTCGGCCTCGTCGGCCGCCGCCATCAGCACGAACCCCGGCAGCGCGCCGAGATAGCCGATGTCGAACGAGCCCGCATGGGTCTGACCGTCATTGCCGACGAGGCCGGCACGGTCGATCGCGAAGCGCACCGGCAGCTTCTGGATCGCCACGTCATGCACGACCTGGTCGTAGCCGCGCTGCAGGAAGGTCGAGTAGATCGCGGCGAACGGCTTCATCCCCTCGGTCGCGAGGCCGGCGGCAAAGGTCACCGCGTGCTGCTCGGCAATGCCGACATCGAAGGTACGGCTGGGGAACCGGTCGCCGAACAGGTTGAGCCCGGTGCCCGACGGCATCGCCGCGGTGATGGCGACGATCTTGTCGTCCTTCTCCGCCTCCTTGATCAGCGACTTGGCGAATACGGTGGTGTATTGCGGCGCCTTGGGGGTCGACTTGGCCTGCGCGCCGGTGACGACCTCGAACTTGGCGACCGAATGCCACTTGTCGTCGGCCTGCTCGGCCGGCAGATAGCCATGCCCCTTCTCGGTCACGACATGGATGAGGACCGGTCCCGTCTCCTTGCTGTCGCGCACGTTCTTCAGCACCGGGACGAGGTGGTCGATGTTGTGGCCGTCGATCGGACCGACGTAATAAAAGCCCATCTCCTCGAAGAGCGTGCCGCCGGTGACGAAGCTGCGCGCCAGCTCCTCGGCGCGGCGCGCCGCGACTTCGAGCCGCTTCGGCAGGAAGCGCCCGACCTCGCTGGCGAGATGGCGCAGCGAGCGGAACGATTTCGACGACAAGAGCCGCGACAGATAGAACGACAACGCGCCGACCGGCGGGGCGATCGACATGTCGTTGTCGTTGAGGATGACGATGAGCCGCGAATCCATCGAGCCGGCGTTGTTCATCGCCTCGTACGCCATGCCGGCGCTCATCGCGCCGTCGCCGATGACCGCGATCACGTCGCGCTTGTCGCCCTTGAAGTCGCGCGCGACCGCCATGCCGAGCCCGGACGAGATCGAGGTCGAGCTGTGCGCCGCGCCGAACGGGTCGTATTCGCTCTCCGAGCGCTTGGTGAAGCCGGACAGCCCGCCGCCCTGGCGGATCGAGCGGATGCGGTCGCGCCGCCCGGTCAGGATCTTGTGCGGATAGGCCTGGTGGCCGACATCCCAGATCAGCCGGTCGTGCGGCGTGTTGAACACGTAGTGCAGCGCGACGGTCAGCTCGACGACCCCCAGCCCCGCACCGAAATGGCCGCCGGTGATCGACACCGCATCGATCAGCTCGGTGCGCAGCTCGTCGGCGACCTGGCGCAGATCGGATTCCGGCAGGCGGCGCAGGTCGGCCGGGACATCGATCGTGTCCAGGAGCGGCGTGCGGTTGGAAATATGGGGGCTTGGCTTTTGATCCACGCTGCACGCTCCTCACGTCCGGCGGTCGATAACAAATCGCGCCACCTGTCGTAAAAGTTCCGCTCTTTGCTCGAACAAATCAAGATAGGCAACGGCCTGGTTGATTAGAAGTTCCGCCTGTGCGCGCGCCCGAGCGACGCCGAGAATCGAGACGAAGGTCGCCTTCCCGGCGGCGGCGTCGGCGCCGACCGGCTTGCCGGTTTCCGCCGCGGAGCCCTCGACATCGAGCAGGTCGTCGGCGATCTGGAACGCCAGACCGAGATCGCGGGCATAGCGCCGCAGGGCCAGCCGCAGGTCGGGCGGCGCCTTGGCGAGGATGGCGCCCGCCTCGCAGGCGAACGCGATCAGCGCGCCGGTCTTCATCCCCTGCAGCCGGGTGATCGCGCCGATATCGAGCGTCATCGTCTCGGCGATGAGGTCGATCATCTGGCCGCCGACCATCCCCGGCGCGCCGGCCGCCGCGGCGAGCGCCGCCACCAGCTCGCAGCGCACCGCCGGATCGCCATGCGTGTCGGGATGCGACAACACCTCGAACGCCATCGTCAGCAGCCCGTCGCCGGCGAGGATCGCGGTCGCCTCGTCGAATGCCTTGTGGCAGGTCGGCCGGCCGCGCCGCAGATCGCTGTTGTCCATGCCCGGAAGGTCGTCGTGGATCAGCGAATAGGCATGCACCATCTCGACCGCGGCGGCTACCTGCAGCGCGCTGCGCCGGGCGACGCCGAACAGGCGGCTGCTCGCCAGCACCAGGAGCGGACGCAGCCGCTTGCCCGGCGCCAGCGCCGAATAGCGCATCGCCTCGTAGACGCGCGCCTCCAGCCCCGGCGGGGTCTTCAGCAGCCCGTCGATGATCTGGTCGGTCAGTCGGACCGTCGTCGCCGCCGCCTCGTCGAGCGTCGCGGCGTCAGCCCACAGCTGCTCTGTCAAAGCGCGTGTCGCCCCCTAGTCGAGCTTGGCCGGTTCGACCGTCACGGCGCCGTCCGGACCGATCACGATGCGATCGACCCGCTGCTGCGCCTCGTTGAGCTTCTGCTCGCAATGCCGCTTCAATTGCGCGCCGCGCTCGTAGGATTGGATCGCGTCGTCGAGCTTGACCTGGCCGCCTTCGAGGCGCCGCACGATGCCTTCGAGCTCGGCGAGCGCGTCCTCGAAGCTCATCGCCCCGATATCGTCAGGCAACGCCGGCTCGCTCATCGCCATCCCGGTCAAGCGGACATCAATACGCGGACATGCGCCGCGGCACTCGCGCCGAGCGCGACCAGATCATAGCCGCCCTCGAGCGTCGAGACCACCCGGCCGCGCGCGTGGCGCCGGGCGATCTCGACCAGCCGCTCGGTGACCCAGGCGTAGTCCGCCTCGTCGAGCAGCAGTTGCGCCAGCGGGTCGGCGCGATGCGCGTCGAACCCGGCCGAAATCATGACGAGCTCGGGCGCGAACGCGTCGAGCGCCGGCAGCAGCGTGCGGGTCATGCCGAGGCGGAACGCCTGCGAGCCCGACATCGGCGCCAGCGGCACGTTGACGATGTTGCCGGCGACGCCGCTCTCGCCGGTCGAGCCGGTGCCGGGATAGAGCGGCGACTGGTGGGTCGAGCCGTAGAACAGATCGGCGTCGTCCCAGAACGCGGCCTGGGTGCCGTTGCCGTGGTGGACGTCGAAATCGACCACCGCGACGCGGCCGACGCCGTGCGCCTGGCGGGCGCGCAGGGCGCCGACCGCGACGTTGTTGAAGAGGCAGAAGCCCATCGCGCGATGCGGCTCGGCGTGGTGGCCGGGCGGCCGCACCGCGCAGAACGCGTTGTCGGCCTCGCCGCCGATCACCGCATCGACCGCCGCGACGACGGCGCCCGCGGCGCGCAGCGCCGCCTCGCCCGAGCCCGGGCCCAGCACCGTATCGGCGTCGATCCCGACATGGCCGCTCTCGGGCACCGCCGCGAGCAGTCGCTCGACAAAGCGCGCGGGATGGACGCGGGCGAGATCGTCGAGCGCCGCCTGGGGCGCCTCGCGGCGCTCGAGCGCGGCGAATTCCGGCTCGGCCAGCGCCGCGAGCACCGCGCGCAGCCGCGCCGGCGCCTCGGGATGGTATTGGCCGGGATCATGCTCGAGGCAGGCCGGGTGGGTATAGAGCAGCGTCGTCATCGCCGGGCTCGCGGAAGGTGCCGGACCACTGTCGGACGCGGCCACTGTTGCACGTTCAACGCCGGCGGAAAGCAAGAATCGCGATGGCCGCCCAGCCGACGATGAACGCCGTGCCGCCGACCGGCACCGCCCAGGCGAAGGGCCGCAGCCCGGTCGCCGCGTGCGCGAACTGCGCCAGGCTGAACAGCACGATGCCGACCGCAAAGCACCAGCCGGCGACCACCGCCGCGCCGCGCCGCGGCTCGCGGCCCTGGGCGAAGCCGATCACCGCGACCAGCGCCGCCGCGTGGACGAGGCCGTAGAGCGCGCCGTTGCGCAGCAGCGTCGCGGTCGCCGGCGCATCGGCGAGATGTGCCGCCGCCGCCCCCGCGGCGACCGAGGCGGCGCCGCCGAGCCCCGCGATGAACAGCCACAAACGGATCATCGGCCCCCCTTGCGCTCGTCGAGCGCCGCCCGCAATAGCGCGGTGGTCTGCGCCGCGACCGCGGCTTCGCCGAACTCGGCGACGACGCGCGCCCGCGCCGCCGCGCCGAGGCGCCGGCGCAGCGCCGGGTCGGCGGCGAGCCGGGCGATCGCCGCGGCGAGAGCGGCGACGTCGCCGGGCGGCACGAGCAGCCCGGTCGCGCCATCGATCACCACCTCGCGGCAGCCCGGCATGTCGCTGGCGATGATCGCGCGGCCGCAGGCGGCCGCCTCGATCAGCGCCTTCGGCACGCCTTCGCCGTAGCGCGACGGCGCCAGCGCGATCGCCGCGCGCCGCCACACCTCGCGCACGTCGCCGACCTGACCGAGCCAGTCGATCCCCGGCTCCCGGCCGAGCGCGCGCATCTCGGCCTCGCTCAGCGATTCGCGGCTGTCGGGGTCGGCGCCGCCGGCGAGCACCAGTTCGACCGCCTCGCCCTGCGCGCGCAGCGCGCGCAGCGCCGCCGCCGCCTCCGGCACCCCCTTGCTGCGCAGCATGCGGCCGACCAGCGCCGCGGCGACCCCGCCGCCGACGGGCGGCTCGGGCAGCGCCGCGAAATGCGCGAGGTCGACCCCGGAGCCGCGGATCAGCGCGATCCGCGCCGGATCGACGCCGAAACCGGCGAGCGCGGCGCGGTCCTCCGGGTTCTGCACGATGACGCGGGCGCCGCCGACCGCCAGGCGCAGCGCCCGTCCCAGCGCGGCGCGCCGCCACGCCGCGCCGGCGCTCGCGCCGAGCCCCATGATCGCCGCGATCATCGCCGGCCGTTCGCGGCGCGCGAAGGCGAGCCGCGCCGCGGCCGCGCCGAACAGCACCGGCTTCAGCGCGACATGATAGAGGAGGTCGGGGCGCTCGCGGCGGTAGAGGCGGACGAGCTCGGCGAGCGCGCGGGCCTGCCCGACCATCCCATCGCCGCGCCGCTTCCAGCCGAGCGGGTGCAGGGCGAAGCCTTCGCCGCGGATCTGCTCGGCATGCGCGCGCACCCGGGTCGCCACCGCGACCGCGAAGCCTGCGTCGCGCGCCGCCCGCGCCACCGGCAGGCGGTGCGAGCAGAAGTACCAATCCTCGGTGACGAGAAAGAGCAGCTTTGGCGCGGAGGACGGTTGGGCCACGCGGTTGGGCCGAGAAGCTCGGGTTGCAAGAACGCTTCCCT
>DATJOB010000324.1:0-6753 GCA_035507475.1 Allostellaceae bacterium
GGTGGGCAGGGCGATTTTCGCGCGGTGGAAGAAGGTGTGCTGGGCTGCCCCTGCTGTCACGCGCTGCGCTCGATCTCGCGCGTGGTCGACGGCGTCGACGCAGTCCGCCTTGCCGTGCGCGAAGAATTGCGCAAGGGCGCCACTCAGATAAAGGTCATGGCGGGCGGCGGGATCGCCGGCGGTGTGCCGATCCATCGTTCTCATTTTTCGATGGGCGAACTGTGCGCCGCCGTCGAAGAGGCGCAGGCGTGCGACACCTACGTCATGGCACATGCGTACTCACCGGAGTCGATCCGTCGGTGCATCGAAGCGGGCGTGCGGACGATCGAGCACGGCAACCTCGTCGACGATGCGACCGCCAGCCTCATGGCTGAGCGAGGCGCCTTCATGGTGCCGACGTTGGCCGTCTACGAGGGGTATCACAAGCATGCCGCGGAGATCGGGGTCGCACCGCGCATCGTCGAGACGATCCCGCCGCTGCTGAAGAAAGGGCAGCACGCGATAGAGATTTGCCGGAGTGCCGGCGTCAAGATCGGTCTCGGTACCGATCTTGAGGGTATCCTTCACCCCTATCATCTGCGCGAACTGGTGCTGCGCAATGAGGTCCAGTCCGCCGCGGAGATCATTGCCTCGGCGACCGTCATCAACGCCGAGATATTGCAGATGGCGGGAAAACTTGGCGTCGTCTCGCCGGGCGCGCTTGCCGACCTGCTGGTCGTCGAAGGCAACCCGCTGCGCGATCTCGACGTGCTGCAGGGCGAAGGTCGGCACCTCCGCGCGATCATGAAGAATGGAGCTCTTTTCAAGAACGAGCTCGCGAGCTGACTGATGGACGATGCGGTGAGCCGGTCACCGATCTCGGTCGCCTCGCGCGTGCTTGAGTATTTCATAGCCATCGCCGAGCTCGGCAGCGTCAGCCGTGCAGCAATGCGGTTGGGCATCACGCAGCCCGCCTTGAGCCGTCAAATCAAGCGGCTGGAGGAGCAGCTCGGGGTTCCGATGCTGGAGCGCCACTGGCGCGGCGTGCGCCTGACCCCGGCCGGCGAGCGCCTCTATCAAGAGGCATCATCGCTGCAGCGGCAGTTTCAGCAGCTCTGCGCCGAACTCGCGGATGGGGGCGGGAGCCCGAGCGGCTCGGTCACGATCGCGGTGACGCCGAGCGCGGGCGATCTTCTGGTGCCGGAATTGATCGCCCGCTATCGCGCCCTCTATCCCTTGGTCCGCGTCGTGATTCGGCAGGGCTACAGCGAAGCGGTCGAGCAGATGCTTGAGGAGGGCCATGCCGATTTCGCGTTGTTTCCGACCTATCCCGGGGCACGCCCGCCCTCAGCCAATTTGCTGACGCAGCCTCTTGTGCGCGAGCGGGAGTTGTTGGCGGGGCCAGGCGATCCGCCGCTTCAGGCTCGCTATACCTTCGTCGAGTTGGTGGAACTGCCGTTGATCGTGCCGGCACGCGGCAACGGATTGCGTCAGTTGCTCGAGACCGTTGCGGCCGATCGGCGATTGACCTTGGCCCCGATTGCCGAAATCGACGGCATGACCCTGATTAAGGCGCTGGTGCGCCGGGGCCTCGGTTGTACGATTTTGCCGCTGCACGCGATGCAGCCGGAGATGGGTGCCGGCTATTTGCAGGCGGCGGAAATCGTAGAGCCGGCGCTGGAGCGCGTCTACGTAACGGCGTGGCATGCGACGCGTGCGCTCCCGCGCGCCGCAGGGGCGATCGCGCCGCTCGTCCCTATCGTCGTAAACGAAATGGTCGCCACCGGCGCCTGGCCGAATGCAGAGATGCTCGCACCGCAACGGTGATTTCGTAACCGCGTGCTCGAACTGGTGACCACGCCGCCGGTGCCCGTTTCAAAGATCCATTACGATATCGGCCTTGGGTTGAGAGCATTTCGGGCTACCAACGCTCGGCTCGCTGCAGTCAAGGCCGCGGACCAGCGGGCGCTCGAAGGATCACTAGAAGCCTCCCCTCGCCGCGCTCTCCGGAAGCCGCCGCTGCGCCTCAGCTCGGTATCGTGAAGGCCAATGCTGCGGAGCTAGTAGAAGCCGCGTTGCGCGCCCCGGTAAGGCGGCCGCCCGCCATATTCGATCCGGACGCCGGTCAAGGACCAGATCAGTGCGATGATCCAGCAGATCCCGGTCCAGCCGAGCAGCAGGTCGAGAACGGCGATCGCCGGCCAGCTTTGGTGCCCGCGCGCCAAGCCGATAATTGACGGGAGCAAGTAGATCGCCAGGGCGATCAGCGAACCATGAAACCAGAACATGCCCCGAGTTTACCACCGGCGCGGCCGACCGCGGAAGACGCCGCTTGGCTGAGACGGGTGCGCATCACGTCGTCGGGCCACCCGCCTCGCGCCCGGTTTTATGCGGCTTCGGCGAGGAACCCGCGCAGCGCGTCGGCCGCCGCGTCGCGCATCACCCGCGCATTGCCGATTCGCCGCGGCAGGATCAGCGTGATCCGGCCGTCGCGCACCTTCTTGTCCTTGGCCATATGTGCGAGCAGCGCCTCGGCGCGGCCGGCGAGGCCGACGGCGCGCAGCTCGGTCGGCAGCCCGATCGCGGCGAGATGGCGGCGCACGCGGACCGCATCCTGGCCGGAGGCGAGGCCGAGCCGCACCGCGAAATCGAACGCCAGCACCATGCCGAGCGCGACCGCCTCGCCGTGTAGCAGCGCGTCGCCGAAGCCGGTCTCGGCCTCGAGCGCATGCCCGAAAGTGTGCCCGAAATTGAGCAGGGCGCGCGCATCCCCGGTCTCGCGCTCGTCCTCGGCGACGATCTCGGCCTTCATGCGGCAGCTCGTCAGCACGGCGCGGCGCAGCGCTGCCGCCTCGCCCTCGCATACCAGCCCGCCTTCGGCTTCGAGCCAGTCGAAGAATGCCGCGTCGGCGATGAGCCCGTACTTCACCACCTCGGCGTAGCCGGCGAGCATCTCGCGGCGCGGCAGCGTCGCCAGCGCCCCGGTATCGGCGAGCACCAGCCGCGGCTGGTAGAACGCGCCCAAGAGGTTCTTGCCCGCCGCGGTGTTGATCGCGGTCTTGCCGCCGACCGAGCTGTCGACCTGTGCCAGGAGGGTGGTCGGCAGCTGCACGAAATCGAGGCCGCGCAGCAGGGTCGCAGCGGCGAGCCCGGTGATATCGCCGACAACGCCGCCGCCGAGCGCCACCAGCATCGTGCCGCGCTCGATGCCGCATTGCAGCGCTTCGTCGACCAGGCGGCCGAAATGGGCGAGGTCCTTGGTCGCCTCGCCCGGCGGCAGCACGATCGTGTGGCGGGCGATCCCGGCGGCGTCGAGGCTCGCGAGCAGCGGCGCGAGGTGACGCTCGGCGACGGTCGTGTCGGTGACGACGATCGCTTGCCGGCGCCGCATCACCGGCAGCATCTCGGCGCCGGCCCGGGCGATCAACCCGCGCCCCACCAGGATGTCGTAGCTGCGCTCGTCGAGCTCGACGCGCAGCCGCTCGACGGGCTCGCTCATGGCTCCTCGGCCCCGGCCGGCAGCAGCGCGCGCTCGCAGCGCATCAGGGCCGCGATGGCCCGCGCGGCGGTGGCGTCGGGCGGGCCGTCGCCGCTGTCGACGGTGATGTCGGCCTCGGCATAGATCGGATAGCGCCGTTCCATCAGCTCGGCGAGCACGGCGCGCGGGTTCGCGGTCTTGAGCAGCGGCCGGTTGCTGCGCCGCGATACCCGTGCGAACAGCGTATCGAGCTCGGCGCGCAGCCAGATCGACACCGCGCGCTCGCCAATCACCCGGCGTGTCGCCGCATCCATGAAGGCGCCGCCGCCGGTCGAGAGCACCTGCACGGGCCCGGCGAGCAGCCGGGCAATGACGCGGCGTTCGCCGTCGCGAAACACCGCCTCGCCGCGATTGGCGAATATTTCGGCGATCGTCTCGCCCGCCGCGGCCTCGATCTCCTCGTCCGAATCGAAGAACGGCAGGTTCAGCCGGGCGGCGAGACGGCGGCCGATCTTGGTCTTGCCCGCGCCCATCAGCCCGACGAGGACCACCGAGCGGCGCGGCTGGAAGCTCGCCGCCCGCGCCTGTCGCGCCGGCACCGGCTCGGTCTGGACGTCCATCTCCGCCGCCCTTTGTCGCGATCCGCGTCGCGGCTGTTTCTCGCCGCCTCAACACAGGGTACTAAACCATTTTCCGCCCCGGCGGAATCGGTTCTGCCGCGGTCGAGAGCGCAGGGATCGCAGTCGGAAGATGGGAAAAGTGTCCCTGGTCCTGGTTCTGGTGGTGATTCTGGCGCTGGGCGGGGGCGGCCTGTTCCTCGCCTACTGGCATTTCGACGTGCCGCGCCAGCCGGTCGAGAAGGTGCTGCCCGATGCCCGCTTCCCGAAATAGGCAGCCGGCGGCGCTTGCGGTGTCGCCGCGGCTCGAGGCGTTCCTCGAGATGCTCGCCGCCGAGCGCGGCGCGGCGCGGCTGACGCTTGCGGCCTACCGCAACGACCTGATCGACCTCGCCGGCTTCCTCGCGGCGCGCGGTGTGACGCTGGACAGCGCCGAGCCCGCGACGCTGCATGCCTATCTCGGCGCCGCCGCGACCCGGCGGCTGGCGCCGCGCACGCTGGCGCGCCGCCTTTCGGCGATTCGGCAGTTCTACCGCTTCCTGTTGACCGAGGGCGTGCGCGCCGACGACCCGACGAGCGGGCTCGATGCGCCGCGCCTTGGCCGGCCGCTGCCGAAGCTGTTGAGCGAGGCTGAGATCGGGCAGCTGCTCGCCACGGCGGAGGCGTGGCCGGAGGCCGAGGGGCTGCGGCTGCGCTGCATTCTCGAATTGCTCTACGCGACCGGGCTGCGCATTTCCGAGCTGGTCACCCTGCCGGCGGCGGCGGCGCAGCGCGATCCGCGCTTCCTGACGGTGCGCGGCAAGGGCGGCAAGGAGCGCCTCGTGCCGCTCGGCCCACCGGCCCGCGAGGCGCTCGCCGCCTATCTCGCGCGCCGCGCCGAGCACCTGCCGGATGGCGCGGCGTCGCGCTTCCTCTTCCCGTCGCGCAGCCGCGAGGGCCACCTGACCCGGCAGCGCTGCGGCCAGCTCCTCAAGGCGCTGGCGCTCGGCGCCGGCCTCGATCCGGTCCGGGTGTCGCCGCATGTGCTGCGCCATGCCTTCGCCACGCATCTGCTCGACCATGGCGCCGATCTGCGCAGCGTGCAGCAGATGCTCGGCCATGCCGACATCGCGACGACGCAGATTTACACCCATGTGCAGAGCGAGCGGCTGCGCCGGCTGGTCGAGACCGCGCACCCGCTGGCCCGCCGGAAGTAGCAGGGCGGCGACGCGCGAATGCGGCATTTTCTCGATTTCGAACGGCCGATCGCCGAGCTCGAAGGCAAGATCGAAGAGCTGCGTCACCTTTCGACGCAGAACGGCCTCAACATCGCCGAGGAGGTCGGCCGGCTCGCCGGCCAGGCCGACCGGCTGCTGCGGCAGACCTATGCGCGGCTGACCCCGTGGCAGAAGGTGCTGGTGGCGCGGCATCCCGAGCGGCCGCATTGCCGCGACTACCTCGCCGGCCTCGTCGAGGACCTGGTGCCGCTCGCCGGCGACCGCGGCTTCGGCGAGGACCATGCGGTATTGGGCGGCCTCGCGCGCTTCCGCGGCAGGAGCGTCGTCGTGCTGGGCACCGAGAAGGGCGCCGACACGGAGGCGCGGGTCCGCCACAATTTCGGCATGGCGCGGCCGGAGGGCTACCGCAAGGCGCGGCGGCTGATGCGGCTGGCCGAGCATTTCCAGCTGCCGCTGCTTACCTTTGTCGACACCGCGGGCGCCTATCCCGGCATCGACGCCGAGGCGCGCGGCCAGAGCGAGGCGATCGCCGGCGCGATCGAGGTCTGCCTCGACCTGCGCGTGCCGGTGATCGCGACGGTGATCGGCGAGGGCGGGTCGGGCGGCGCGATCGCGCTCGCCGCCGGCAATATGGTGCTGATGCTGGAGCACGCGATCTATTCGGTGATCTCGCCCGAAGGCTGCGCCTCGATCCTGTGGCGCAACGCCGAGAACGCGCAGGAGGCGGCGGAGGCGTTGCGCCTGACCGCCCAGGACATGCTGCGGCTCGGCGTCATAGACCAGATCGTGCCCGAGCCGCTGGGCGGGGCGCATCGCGCGCCGCAGGAGGCGATCGCGCGGCTCGGCGAGGCGCTCGACGCGGCGCTGCGGCAGTGCGGCGGGGTCGACGGCGACACGCTGCGCCGCCGCCGCCGCGAGAAGTTTCTCGCGATGGGCAGCAACTTGCCGCCATGAGGGCAAACAGATGGGCCGACAGATAGATGCGCTCGCGCAATTCGTCGCCGAGGCCCGGCCGGAGGACATCCCCGAGCCGGTGCGGCGGCACGCGCGGATCGTGCTGCTCGACACGCTCGGCGTGATCCTCGCCGGCAGCGCCAGGCCGGAGGTCGCCGCGCTGCGTGCGCGGCTCGCCGCGACGGCGGGGCGCGGTGCGACGATCTATGCCGCGGGATGGCCCGCGGCCGACCCGCGCAGCGCGGCGCTGGTCAACGGCATCGCCGGCCGCGCGGTCGAGCTCTGCGAGGGGCTCCGGCTGGTCTCGGGCCAGGCGGCGATGCAGGTGCTGCCGGGCGTGCTGGCGGTCTCCGAAGAAGCCGGCAGCGCCGGACGCGATATCCTCGCCGCGCTGATCCTCGGCTACGAGGTCGCCGGGCGGCTTGCCACCGGGTTCACACCACGCCCCCTCGCGCATCAGAACGGCCAGGTGTCGCTGATCGCCGCTGCCGCGGCCGGCGGGCGATTG
>DATJOB010000325.1:0-5001 GCA_035507475.1 Allostellaceae bacterium
GTGTCGCTCGCCTCGCCGTAGATCGCGTGCGCATCGGCCTCGCCGTAATGGATACGCCGCGCCTCCTCGGCAAAGCGCGGACCGACATAGTCGCAATGCGCCTCGACCTGGCGGCGCAGCTCGACGAGCGCCGCGCGCAGCTGGGCCGGCGAGATCGGCGGCCGCGCGTCGCGCGAGCGCCCGATGCTCGGCGCCATCAGCGCCTTCTCGACATGAGTGTCGCCGCATTCGGGGCAGGCGATCTCGCCCGCCTTCTGCTGCTCCTCGTACCCGTCCCCGTTGCGGAACCAGCCTTCGAACTCGTGACCCGAAGCACAGCGCAGCGAGAAGCAAATCATCAACGCGACCTCCTCGGGCCTCAATTTAGTGCTGCCGAGGGCCCTTAGCAATCGTCGCGCAACAGTGCTAACGAAAAGTGAATCGGGCCGTTCCTCCCGGGGTTTGCGCCGCCTGCCGGCGATGCGGGGAGCCGGCCAGCGCGCGAACCGGCGGCCGGTGTCGGCCGGCTGAGGCGCGGGGACGAGCCTATTCGGCGGCGGCCCGTCGCGGCGCCGACTCGGGGGCGGCGAACTCGCGGTCATGGCGCAGCGAGGGCAAGCCGGCGCGCACCTTGGCGACGCGTTCCGGATCGATCGTCGCGGTGACGATGCCGACCCCCTCCCCGCCTTCGGCGAGGATTTCGCCCCACGGATCGACGATCAGCGAGTGGCCGTAGCTGCGCCGCCCGCCGGTGTGCTCGCCGGTCTGCGCCGGGGCGAAGACAAAGGCGCCGTTCTCGATCGCGCGGGCGCGCAACAGCACCTCCCAATGCGCCCTGCCGGTCGGCACGGTGAACACCGACGGCACCGAGAGGAAGTCGGCGCCCTGCTGCGCGAGCTGCCGGTAGAGCTGCGGGAAGCGCACGTCGTAGCACACGGTCATGCCGAGCCGGCCCCACGGCGTCTCGGCGATCACCGCGCGGCGGCCGGGGCGGTAGGCATGGCTCTCGCGGATGCTTTCGCCGTTCGGCAGGTCGATGTCGAAGAGGTGAACCTTGTCGTAGCTCGCGACGATGCCGCCCGCGGCGTCGATCAGGAACGAGCGGTTGGCGAGCCGCGTCTCGCCCTCCGCGGCGCCCGCCTCGCCGGCGGGGTCGATGACCAGCGAGCCGACGAGGATCCAGGCCCCGGTCTCCCGCGCCAGCGCGCGCATCGCGGCGAGAAACGGGTCGTCGGCCTCGCGCCGCGCCTTCTCGCGACGCTTCTGGCCGCTCTCGATGAAGTTGCTCGCTTCCGGCGTCGTGATGAGGACGGCGCCGGCGTCGCGCGCGCGGCGGATCAAATCGGCGACCGCGGCGATGTTCGGCTCGGGATCGGGCCCCGCGGTGAACTGGACGCAGGCGACGGTGAAGGGTTCGCCCGGCATCAGGCGAGTCCTAGCTTGGCGTCGAGCTTGCCCGCGCGGTCGAGCGCGTACATGTCGTCGCAGCCGCCGATATGCTCGCCGTCGATGAAGATCTGCGGGACCGTGCGGCCGCCATGAGCGCGCTGCATCATCTCGCCGCGCCGCCCCGGTTCCTCGTCGAGGCTGATCTCGTGATAGCCGACACCCTTGCGCTCGAGCAGCGCCTTGGCGCGGGCGCAATAGGGGCACCACATCGTCGTGTAGATGTCGATTTCGGCCATCGCCCGTCCTTCGTCGCGCACCGCAGCATGACATATGCCGCGTCAGCAGCGGCGCGGCAAATCAAACCGTTACGCGCTGCCGGTATGGCTCAACCGCCGGCGCGCAAGGCGCGCGCCAGAACCAGCACGCCGACCCATGCGGCGCCCGCCTGACGCAGCACGCGGGCGCATTCCTCGGCGGTCGCGCCGGTCGTCATCACGTCGTCGATCAGCACCACCCGCTTCCCGCGCAGATCGCGGCCGCGCCGTACCGCAAAGGCGCCGCGCACGTTGCGTGCCCGCGCCAGCGCGCCCAGCCGGCCCTGCGACGGCGTCCGCCGGCGGCGCAGCAGCCAATCGGCGGCGACCGGCGGTCCGCCCGCGGCGCGGATCGCGTGGGCGAGCAGCCCTGCCTGGTTGAAACGGCGGCGGATCAGCCGCGTCCAGTGCAGCGGCACCGGGACGAGAAGATCGGCGCCGGCGAGCAGCTCGGCGCCGCTGCGATGCATCCAGCGGCCGAACGCGCCGGCGAGATGGGTCTGGTCGCCGTGCTTGAGCATCAGCACCAGGCGCCGGCTGTCGCGATGGTAGCGCAGCACGGCGCGGGCCCGGTCCCAGCTCGGCCGGCGCCGCGCGCACTCGCCGCAGACCGCCCCCTCGCCCATCGGGAACGCAAACGGCGCGCCGCACACCGCGCACCATGGCGGGGCGAAGAAATCGACCGCCGCCCAGCAACGCCCGCACAGCGCATCGACCTCGTCGACGAGGACGCCGCAGGCCAGGCAGCGCGGCGGCAGCACGCCGTCGATCACGGCGCGGCCGAGCCGCCGCAGGCGCGACGGAAGGGTTGCCGCGAACTGCATCGCCGCCCATCATCGAAGCACCGCGCCGCGCGTCAAGCCGGATGCCGCATGCCCGCTTCGGACCCGTCTCCGGCCGCCCTGTTCGACCGTCGCGCGTGGCGGGCGCATCGCGCCCGCCTGGCTGCGCCAGGGGGCGGCGGCGCCGATTTCCTGCACCGCGAGGCAGCGGAGCGGCTGCTCGACCGGCTCGATCTCGTCAACCGCCGGTTCACCGCCGTGCTCGACTGGGGCGCGCGCGACGGCGTGCTGACGCGCCGGCTGCGCGAGCGCGAGCCCGCTGCCTTCGTCGTGGCGGCCGAGCCGGCGGCGGCGCTGCTCGCCGCCGCGCCGCGACCCTGCGTCTGCGCCGATCCCGAGCTGGTGCCGTTCGACGCGGCGAGCTTCGACCTGATCGCCAGCCTGCTCACGCTGCACTGGTGCGCCGACCTGCCCGGCGCGCTGGTCCAGCTGCGCCGCGCGCTGCGGCCGGACGGGCTCTTCGTCGCCGCGCTGTTCGGCGGCGGTACGCTCGGCGAGCTGCGCACCGCGCTGTTCGAGGCGGAGCTCGCCGAGGAAGGCGGCGTCAGCCCGCGCGTCTCGCCGACTGTGGAGCTTGCCGATGCCGCTTCACTCTTGCAGCGCGCCGGGTTTGCGATGCCGGTCGCCGACAGCGAGACGCTGACCGTCAGCTATCCCGACATGCTGGCGCTGCTCCACGATTTGCGCGCGATGGGCGAGACCAATGCGCTGGCGGCGCGGCGGCGCTTCCTCTCCCGAGCAACGCTGGCGCGCGCCGCGGCGCTCTACGCCGAGCGCTTCGCCACGGCCGACGGGCGGATCACGGCGACGTTCGAGATGCTGTTCCTCGCCGGCTGGGCGCCGCACCCCAGCCAGGCGACACCGCGCCCCGGCCCGCGTCGCCGGATCGGTTGATCAAGTACGTTCGCCGTCCGGGCCCGCCTACGGCCGGCACCGAAGGTCGGGCGGATGCCCGACCACACTTCTCAGAGTAGCCACACTTCTCAGAGCAGATCGCGCAGCATCGCCACCAGCGGCTTGTCGGCGGGCGGCATCGGGTAGTCGCCGAGCTGCGCCGCGCGCACCCATTTGAGGCGCTGGCCTTCCCTGGCGCTCGCGATGCCCTGCCATTTGCGGCAGAGGTAGAGCGGCATCAACAGATGGAAATTCTCGTAAGAGTGCGAGGCGAAGGTGAAGGGCGCCAGGCAGCTTTCATGGACGCCGATGCCGAGCTCCTCGTCGAGCTCGCGGATCAGCGCCGCTTCCGGTGTCTCGCCCGGCTGCACCTTGCCGCCGGGGAATTCCCACATGCCCGCGAGGTGCTTGCCTTCCGGCCGCTCGGCGAGGAGTACGCGGCCATCGACATCGACCAACGCGACCGCCGCGACGAGGACGACGGGTTTCCCTGGCGGCTCCCCTGGGGGCTTGGCGGTATCAGCCATTCAGCGCCCCATCGGCCATTCTGGATCCCGCGGGAGTCCACCCTCGTCGCCGAGCCAAGGAACATCATGCGATACCCAGATGTGCATCGCAGGCCGGAGGCCGGGATCGTCATCCAGCGTCGCGACACGCAGGCTCAGATACGGCCGCCCCGCACGCTCCGCCACTAGCGGAGTGCCGCATCGGCCGCAGAAGCGCCTCACCTTGCCCGGGGACGATTCATAGCCGAGCACGGCCTCGCCGCCCGCCTCCCAACGGAAATGCTCCGGCTTCACCCGGGCGGTCGTTGCATAGGCGCTGGCATGTGCTTTCTGGCACGTCCTGCAGTGGCAGTGCTCGATGGCCCCGTCGAGCCGATCGATTTGATAGCGGACCGTGCCGCACAGGCAGCTCCCCCGCAACGTCATCGCCCGATCAGCTCCGGTAGCTGCCATTGATGTCGACATAGCCATGCGTCAGGTCGCAGGTCCACACCGTGGCCTTGCCCGAGCCGATGCCGATATCGAGCGCGATGAGAATTTCGCGCCCCTTCATGTGCTCGGCGACGGGTCCCTCGCGGTAGCCCGGCACGGGACCGCCCGCGGCGGCGATCTGCACGCCGCCAACGGCAATGCCAAGGGTGTTGCGGTCGGCCTTCTCGCCGGACTTGCCGACCGCCATGACGATGCGCCCCCAATTCGCGTCGCCCGCGGCGAGCGCGGTCTTGACCAGCGGCGAGTTGCCGATCGCGAGGCCGATGGCTCGCGCGGCGCGGTCGCTTTCGGCGCCGCTCACCTCGATCGTGACGAATTTCTGAGCGCCCTCGCCGTCGCGCGCGATCTGTTGCGCGAGATCGACCATGACCGCGCGCAACGCGGCGCGGAAGCTGGCGAGGCGCGGGTCCTCGGTCGCGCCGACCGCCGGGTTTCCGGCCTGCTGCGTTGCGCACAGCAGCACGGTGTCGCTGGTCGAGGTGTCGCCGTCGACGGTGACGCTGTTGAACGAGCGGTCGGCGCTCGGTCCGAGGAGCGCCTGGAGCGCCGGAGCGGCGATCGCGGCGTCGGTGAAGACGTAGCCCA
>DATJOB010000326.1:0-8823 GCA_035507475.1 Allostellaceae bacterium
CAGGAATTGCGTCGCGCCGACGATGTCCTTGAGGATCACATAGCCCTTGTCGAGATCGACCAGCGTGCAAGGCGACGGTTGGCCATACTCGCGCTCGTTCGGAACGCATTTTTCGCTGACAATTTTCCACAGTGCTTCGGGATCGGCATGCGCGGCGTTGAAGCTGGCGAACAGCGCCGCGAGCGCCAGGATCAGGCGGTGCATCTATTCGATGACAATGCGCGGCGGGGCGCGGCGGCTGCCTTCGCCCGACACTTTCGCCCACACCCGTGTAGCGATCTCGCGAAATAGCTGCGCGTGCGGTGAGCCGGGGTCGGAGACGGTGACCGGGCGCCCCTCATCCGAGGTTTCGCGGATTTGCAGGTCGAGCGGCACCTCGCCGAGGAACTCGCAGCCGAGCCGCTCGGCCTCGCGTCGCGCCCCGCCATGGCTGAAGACTTCGCTGCGCTCGCCGCAATGCGGGCAGAGGAAATAGCTCATGTTCTCGATGATCCCGAGCACCGGGACATCGACCTTCTGGAACATGCTGAGGCCGCGCCGCGCGTCGATCAGCGCGATGTCCTGCGGCGTCGAGACGATCACCGCGCCGGCCAGCGGCACCTGCTGCGCCATCGTCAGCTGCGCGTCGCCGGTGCCCGGCGGCAGGTCGACGATCATGATGTCGAGCGGCGCCCAGGCGACGTCGCGCAGCATCTGGTTGAGCGCGCTCATCACCATCGGGCCGCGCCAGATCATCGCCGTCTCCTCGGGGACGAGGAAACCCATCGACATGCACTTGATGCCGTAATTCTCCATCGGCAGCAGCGTCTTGGCGTCCTGCATCCGGGGCCGGCCGGTGATGCCGAGCATGCGCGGCATCGACGGGCCGTAGATGTCGGCATCGAGCACGCCGACCGCGAGCCCGTTGGCCTGGAGGCCGAGCGCGAGGTTGGCCGCGACCGTCGACTTGCCGACCCCGCCCTTGCCCGAGGCGACCGCGACGATGGCGCCGACGCCGGGCAGCGCGCCGCGGCTCTGCGCCTGGCCCGCCGGGCTGTGCGGGTGCGGGTGTGCCGGCGCCGCCGGCGGACGCCGCCCCGCGGGCTGCGACTCGGCGGTCAGCACCGCGGTCACCGAGATGACGCCGGGCAGCGCCTCGACCGCCGCCTCGGCCGCCTTGCGCAGCGGCTCGAGACGCGGCCCGCGCTCGGGCTCGACCTCGATCGCGAAGCCGACATTGCCGTCGCGCACGACGATCCCCGAAACCATGTTGAGCGCGACGATGTCGCCGTCGCGGTCGGGATCGCGCACCTGCCGCAGCGCATCGCGGACTTCTCGCTCGGTGACGGCGGACATGGGGTGCTCCGAGGTTGTCGGGTGCGCCGGACCGTGCAGCCCGGCTTGCGGCACCGACCGGCGCCGCAGGCACTGCGCAGGCAGTGCCGCTTGCTAGCTCCGAGATAGGCCGCCCGGTCGCCCTTGACAACATCTGCGCGCACGCGCCCTCTATCGCCCGCGGTTCCGCGGCGCCTGCGGGTCGGGTCAGAGGACCGGCGGAACGCGGGGATGTGCCGGGGCGACGCGCCAGGGGAGCTGGCCAGGGGACCTGAATGAGTGATCGCGGCCCTTGGGGATCCGGTTCTCGCGGCGGCAGAGGCGGCGGCGGCGACGGCAGCGGCAATGGCGGCGGCCCGTGGGGCAGCGGACGCGGCGGCGACGGCGCGCCGCGCGGGCCGGGATCGCAGCCGCCCAATTTCGAGGAGATGCTGCGCCGCAGCCAGGACCGGTTCCGCCGGCTGCTGCCGACCGGCGCCGGGGGCGGCGGGATCGTCGCGATCGGCATCGCCGTGGTCGTGGCGCTGTGGCTGGCGAGCGGCTTCTATCGCGTGCAGCCTGACGAGGTCGGGGTGGTGCTGCGCTTCGGCGCCTATAACCGGATGACCCAGCCCGGCCTCAACTACCATCTGCCGAGCCCGATCGAGAGCGCGATGACGCCCAAGGTCACGCGCGTCAACCGCACCGAAATCGGCTATCGCAGCGAAGACAGCAGCGGCCGGCCGATCAGCAGCGCGCAGGAGCCGGAAGAATCGCTGATGTTGACCGGCGACGAGAACATCGTCGACGTCAACTGCACCGTGTTCTGGGTCATCAAGGACGCCAAGGCCTACCTGTTCAACATCCGCGCCCCGGAGAAGACCGTGAAATCGGCGGCCGAAAGCGCGCTGCGCGAGGTGATCGGCGAGCACCCGCTGGCGATGGAGCTGTCGGCCGGTCGCGAGCAGATCGAGAGCGAGACGCACAAGCTGCTGCAGCAGCTGCTCGACGATTACGGATCGGGCATCGAGGTGACGCAGGTGACGCTGCAGCGCGTCGACCCGCCCGGCCCGGTGATCGCCGCATTCCGCGACGTGCAGGCTGCGCTCGCCGATCAGGCGCGGCTCAAGAACGAAGCCGAGGCCTACAGCAACGGCGTGGTGCCGAAGGCGCGCGGCGAGGCCGCGAAGATCGCCCAGGAGGCCGAGGCCTACAAAGAGAAGGTGGTGGCGCAGGCGACCGGCGACTCGGGGCGGTTCGATTCGGTCTATAAGGCATTCAAGGCGGCCGAGGACGTGACGCGCGCGCGGCTTTACATCGTGACGATGGAGCAGATCCTCGCCGACGCCAACAAGGTGATCATCGGCAACGGCGCCGAGCGGCCGGGCGGGGTCTTGCCGTATTTGCCGTTGCCGAGCCTTCCCGGCTTCCCGGCCGGCAACGCATCGACGGCGGCGCCGGCGGGAGGCAGCCGATGACGAGCCGGCCCGTCCTCGTCGCGCTGGCGATCGTGCTGATCGTCGCCGGCCTCCTCGTCCACGGCGCGTTCTTCATCGTCGACCAGACCGAAGTGGCGCTCGTCCTGCAATTCGGCAAGCCGGTGCGGATGGTCTCGCAGCCCGGCCTCGAGTTCAAAATCCCGTTCGTCCAGAACGTCGTCTATTTCGACCGCCGCCTGCTCGATGTCGAGCCGCCGCCCGAAGAGGTCATCGCCTCCGACCAGAAGCGGCTCGTGGTCGATACCTATACGCGCTACCGGATCGTCAATCCGCTGCTGTTCTACCAGACGGTGGGCAACGAGGAAGGCGTGCGGGCGCGGCTCAGCACGATGGTCAGCAGCAGCCTGCGCCAGGTCGTCGGCAAGGTGCCTCTCTCGGCGCTGCTGTCGAACCAGCGCGCCGACATCATGCACATGATCCGCGACGACGTGCGCAGCGCCGCCAAGTCCTTCGGCATCGACGTGATCGACACGCGGATCCGCCGCGCCGACCTGCCGACGCAGAACAGCGAGGCGATCTACGCGCGGATGAACTCGGAGCGGCAACAGCAGGCCGCGCTCTATCGCGGCGAGGGCGCGCAAGCGGCGCAGACCGTGCGCGCCGGCGCCGACCGCGACGTCACCGTGATCCTCGCCAACGCGCAGCGCGACGCGCAGGAGCTGCGCGGCGAGGGCGACGCCGCAGCTACCGCGATCTATGCCAAGGCCTACGGGCAGGACAAGGAGTTCTACGCGTTCTACCGCTCGCTCGAAGCGTACCGGACCGCGCTCGCCGGCCACAACACGACCTTCGTGCTGAACCCCGACAGCAGCTTCTTCCGCTTCTTCAACAACCCCGCGGGCGCCGGCGCTCCCGCGGCCCCATCGCCGACCCCGCCGGGGCCGCCGGCGCCGTCGCATTGAGCCTGGATGCAGCGCTGCCCGACGGTCGCCCGCGCGGCGGCACATGATGCGCGACTTGCTGACCGCGCTGGCACTGATTCTGGTGATCGAGGGCATCGCCTACGCGCTGCTGCCCGACTTGATGCGCCGGCTGGCGGCGCGCGCGACGGCGATGCCGGCGCAGGCGCTGCGCCTCGCCGGGCTTGCCGCCGCCTGCCTCGGCGTCATCCTGGTATGGGCGCTGCGGCGATAGGCCCGATGACGAGACTTCTGGTTTGCCGGCCGGTTCTCCCGTAATCTTCGGCGCAACGAGGCCACTTTGCGCGCCGCGGCGCCGCGACCTCGGCTTGTCTTAAAAAGGGGAGTCGTCGACGGTGTTGCTCTCTATCAAGACGTTGCGGCGTGCCGCTGCGCGGGCGCTCGCCCCGGCGGCTGCCGTCTTGCTGCTGACCGCACCGGCCGGACCGGGCGCGCTCGGCACCGCGCCGGCGGCGGCGCATCCGGCGCCCGACGGGTTCGCCGACCTCGCCGAGCGGCTGCTGCCGGCGGTGGTCAACATCTCGACGACGCAGACCGTCAAGACCGAGCAGCACGGCGACCACGGCAACTCGGATATGCCGCAATTCCCGCCGGGCTCGCCGTTCGAGGAGTTCTTCAAGGACTTCTTCAACAAGAACCATCCGCACGGCCAGGGCGAGCCGCAGGCCGAGACGCGCAAGGCGACCTCGCTCGGCTCGGGCTTCATCATCGATCCGGCCGGCTACGTGGTGACCAACAACCACGTCATCGCCGATGCCGACGAGATCACCGTGATCCTGCACGACAACACGAACCTGAAGGCGGAGCTCGTCGGCCGCGACACCAAGACCGACATCGCGGTGCTGCGGGTCAAGAGCGACAAGCCGCTCGTCGCGGCGACTTGGGGCGACAGCGACGCGGCCCGGGTCGGCGATTGGGTGTTGGCGATCGGCAACCCGTTCGGCCTCGGCGGGACGGTCACCGCCGGCATCCTGTCGGCGCGCCAGCGCGACATCAATTCCGGCCCCTACGACGACTTCCTGCAGACCGACGCGTCGATCAACCGCGGCAACTCGGGGGGGCCGATGTTCAACATGGACGGCCAGGTGATCGGCATCAACACCGCGATCTATTCGCCGTCCGGCGGCTCGATCGGCATCGGCTTCGCGATCCCCTCCTCGCTCGCCAAGGAGGTCACGCATGAACTGATCACCGAGCCTGACCATACCGTCCACCGCGGCTGGCTCGGCGTGCGCATCCAGGCGGTGACCGACGAGATCGCCGACAGCCTCGGGCTCGATAAGGCGCGCGGCGCGCTCGTCGCCAGCGTCAGCGACAACGGCCCGGCGCAGACCGGCGGCATCCAGCCGGGCGACGTGATCCTGACCTTCGACGGCAAGAAGGTCACCGACATGCGCCACCTGCCGCGCCTGGTCGCCGAGACGCCCGTCGACAAGGTCGTGCCGGTGACGGTGTGGCGCAAGCGCCAGGAAGCGTCGCTCAAGGTCAAGGTCGGGCGGTTGCAGGAGACCGAGACGGCGAGCGCCGAGGGTTCGACGAAAAGCGCACCGCCGAAGGCCAGCACCGACACGGTCAAGGCGCTCGGCATGACGCTCGCCGACGTGACGCCGGACCTCAAGGAGAAATTCTCGCTGTCGGACGACGCCAAGGGCGTCGTCGTGGTCGACGTCGCCAAGGACGGGCCCGGCGCCGAGAAGGGGCTGCGTCCGGGCGACGTGATCATGGAGGCGGCGCAGGAAGAGGTGAAGACCGCGAGCCAGGTCGCCGGCAAGGTCGCCGAGGCGAGGAAGTCCGGCCGCAAGTCGATCCTTCTGCTGGTCGAGCGCCAGGGCGATCTGCGCTTCGTCGCGCTGCGCCTCGACCAGGGCTGAGCGCCCCGGGGCTGCGCCTCGACCAGGGCTGGGCGCCCCGGGGCTGAGCCTCACCGCGCGATCTGCTCCGCGCGGTAGCCCTGGGCGTAGAGCAGCGCCGTCAGATCGGCGTGGTCGATCCGCCAGCGCGACGCGGCGGCGACCGCGGGCTTGGCGCGATAGGCGATGCCGAGCCCTGCCGCGGCGAGCATCGGCAGGTCGTTGGCGCCGTCGCCGACCGCCAGCGTCTCGCGCGGCGCGAGCCCGAATTCGGCGGCGAGCGCGAGAAGCGTCTCGCGCTTTGTCGCGCCGGTGACGATCGGCGGCGCCACCGTGCCGGCGATCTTGGCGTCCGTCAGCTCGAGCCGGTTGGCGACAACGCGGTCGATGCCGAGCTCGGCCGCGACCCGTTCGGCAAAGACGGTGAACCCGCCGGAGACCAGCGCCACGGGCACCCCGTCCCGCCGCAGCGTCGCGACCAGCGCGCGCGCCCCCGGCATGAGGCGGATGCGCGCCGCGGCGCGCTCGAGCAGCGCCGCCGGCTGGCCGCGCAGCAGCGCCACCCGCTCGGCGAGCGCGGCGACAAAATCGATCTCGCCGTTCATCGCCCGCCTGGTGATCGCGGCGACCGGCGCGCGCAGGCCGAGGAAGTCGGCGAGCTCGTCGAGCATTTCGTTCTCGATGATCGTCGATTCGAGATCGGCGACGAGCAGCCGCTTGCGCCGGCCGGCGGCGGGCTGGGCCACGATATCGACCGGCGCGTCGGCGAGCGCCGCGCGCAGCGCCGCTTCTTCGACGCCAGCCACATCGCAGGCGCCGGGCGCGAGCCAATCCGCTTCCGCGCCGAGCGCCGCGACGCGCTCCCGCAGCGTCGGTTCGGCGCCCGATGCGGCGATCAGCGTGACGATCTGCTGCATGCAGCTCACCGCGTCCTTCGAGAGCCGCTTCGCGGCCGGCTCAGGATGAGGGCGGTCGGTGGATGGCACAAAGAAAATCCCTCATCCTGAGCTGCTCGGGCGCTAGCCGGGCCGCGAAGGACACGGATGCGTTGAGCCAGGAACCCGTCGTCATCGTCGTCACCGGGCCGACCGCCAGCGGCAAGTCGGCGCTGGCGCTGGCGCTCGCCGAGCATTACGGCGGCATCGTCATCAACGCCGACAGCCAGCAGCTCTATCGTGACCTGCGCGTTTTGACCGCCCGGCCCGATGCCGCCGCCGAGGCGCGCGCGCCGCACCGGCTCTACGGCTTTCTCGACGCCGCCGAGCGCGGCTCGGCCGCCCGCTGGCGCGGGTTGGCGACGGCGGAGATCGACGCGGCGCTTGCCGCCGGGCGCCTGCCGATCGTCGTCGGCGGCACCGGGCTTTACCTGCGCGCGCTGATGCGCGGGCTGGCGCCGATCCCCGACATCCCGGCGGCGGTCCGCGCCGAGGCGGCGGCGCTCTACGAGGCGCTCGGCGGCAGCGGGTTCCGCGCCCGCCTCGCCGCGCTCGACCCCGCGACGGCGGCGCGGCTGCCGCCCGGCGACCGCACCCGGCTCACCCGCGCCTTCGAGGTGGTGCGCGCCACCGGCGTGCCGATCGGCGCCTGGCAGGACCGCGCCGCGGGGCCGGCGCGCTACCGTTTCGCGACGCTGCTGATCGCGCCGCCGCGCGACGCGCTCTACGCCGCCTGCGACGCGCGCTTCGCGGCGATGGTCGCGGCGGGCGGGCTCGCCGAAGCCGCGGCGCTGCGCGCCCGCCGGCTCGATCCCGGCCTGCCGGCGATGAAGGCGGTCGGCGTGCCCGAACTGATGCGCCACCTCGCCGGCGAGATCACGCTCGCCGAGGCGGTCGCGGCCGCGCAGCAGGCGACGCGGCGCTACGCCAAGCGGCAGACGACCTGGTTTCGCCACCAGATCGACGCCGGGCTGATATGCAGCGAGCAATATTCGGAAAGTTTTGCTGCCGCTTCGCGCCATTTTATTGATCGCGCCCTATTGACCCGCCGCCGATAGCTGATACGGTGCACGCCCCCGCGCCGGCCGCTGCCGGCGCGCAAGGGCATTCGTGTCATCTGCGCGTGGAGAGGGTCATGTCGGCCGAGCCGATCAGTGGAGCGGATATCGTCATCAAGGCGCTCGTCGATCAGGGCGTCGATGTCGTATTCGGGTATCCCGGCGGCGCGGTCCTGCCGATCTACGATGCGCTGTTCAAGCAGAACCACCTGCGACACGTGCTGGTGCGCCAGGAAGGCGGCGCCGTGCATGCCGCGGAGGGCTATGCGCGCTCCACCGGCAAGGTCGGCGTCGTGCTGGTGACGAGCGGCCCCGGTGCGACCAATGCGGTGACCGGGCTCACCGACGCGCTGATGGATTCGGTGCCGATCGTCTGCCTGACCGGGCAGGTGCCGACCCACCTGATCGGCAACGACGCGTTCCAGGAAGCGGATACCACCGGCATCACCCGGCCCTGCACCAAGCACAACTATCTCGTGCGCGACGTGAACGAGCTCGCCCGGATCATGCACGAGGCGTTCTACATCGCGCGCAGCGGCCGGCCGGGCCCGGTCGTCGTCGACCTGCCGAAGGACGTGCTGTTCGCGCCGGGCCCCTATACCGCGCCGCAGGACAGCCGGCACAAGACCTACCGGCCGCAGACCCTGCCCGACCCGGCGCGGATCGCCGAGGCGCTGCAGCTGATCGCCCAGGCGGAGCGGCCGCTCGTCTATGGCGGCGGCGGCCTGATCAATTCCGGACCGGAGGCCTGCACCCGCTTCACCGAGTTCGTGCGCCTCGTCGACGCGCCCTGCACGCTGACGCTGATGGGGCTCGGCGCGCTACCGGCGAGCGACCCGCACTTCCTCGGCATGGTCGGGATGCACGGCACTTACGAGGCCAACCTGGCAATGCACGGCTGCGACGTGATGGTCGCGGTCGGCGCGCGCTTCGACGACCGGGTGACCGGGCGGCTCAACGCGTTCTCGCCGGGCTCGAAGAAGATCCACATCGACATCGACCCCAGCTCGATCAACAAGAACGTGCGCATCGACGTGCCGGTCGTCGCCGATTGCGGCGCCGCGCTCGATGCCATCGTCGCCGGCTGGGCCGCGGTCGCGCCGAAGCGTGCCTCGGCAGCACGCGGCAAATGGTGGAAGCAGATCGAGGCGTGGCGGGGGCGCGACTGCCTGCGCTACGACAGGAGCCGCAGCGGCGTCATCAAGCCGCAATATGCCCTCGAGCGGCTCTATGCGCTGACCCGCGACCGCGAACCCTACATCACCACC
>DATJOB010000327.1:0-11214 GCA_035507475.1 Allostellaceae bacterium
TGTCGATTTCCAGCTCGCGGACGAGCTGCGCCACCTCGCGCTCGCTGCGGCCGCGCACGTCGACGAAGCGCTCGGCCGACGCCTCGAACCGCGCCCGCAGGTCGTCCTTCGCATCGGGGCCGGTCGAGAGCGCGGTGATCGCGAAGCGCGCCCTGTCATGCGCCGCGAACAGGCCGGCGACGAGGTAGCCGACCGGGTGCCGCCGGAAATCCGCCGAGATATAGGCGACGCGGATGCGCTGATGGGCGTAGCGCTCGCCGCGCCATAGCGGCTGCGCCGCGGCGGGGTGCTTGTCGGCGGCGAAGATGCGCGCGCAGGCGAGCTGCGCCGCGGCGGAATCGGACAGACAGACGAGGGCCGACGGCGTCGCGACCGGCCGGCCCGCCGCCGCGGCCTCGGCGGCCCCGGCGGCAAGCCGCTCGAAATCGCTCCAGTCGCAGCGATGCAGCCGCGCATAGAGCAGGCTGCCGAGCGCATAGGGGTAATTCGGCGCGATCGCCAGCAGCCGCTCGAAGGCGGCGGCGGCCTCGGCGAAGCGGCCGCGTTCGACCAGCAGGTCGGCGCGGTTGTTGAGCGCGGCGGGGTGGTCCGGGTTGAGCGCGAGCGCGCGCTCGTAGCTCGCCAGCGCCGCGTCGCCGCGACCCAGCGCCAGCAGCAAATTGCCGCGGTTGGTCAGCGCGTCGAGATGGCCGGGATCGGCGTCGAGCGCCTGGCCGAACGCGGCGGCCGCCTCGTCCAGCCTGCCCAGCCGGTGTAGCGCCACGCCGAGATTGTTGAGCACCGCCGCCTGACCCGGCGCGAGCGCCAGCGCACGCCCGTAGGCCGCGGCCGCCTCGTCGTGCCGCCCCTGTTGCAGCAGCACGTGCCCCATCCCGGCGTGGGCCGCGGCGAAATTCGGCGCCAACGCGACCGCCCGCCGGTAGTGCAGCGCCGCCTCGTCGAGGCGCGCGAGGCTGCGCAGCGCCTCGGCGAGATTGGCGTGCAGCGCCGGGTCGCGCGCGCCGCGCGCCAGCGCCTTTTCGAGCAGCGCGATCCCCTCCGCCGGCGCGCCAAGCTGGCAGGCGATCAGCCCGTCGAGATGCAGCGCGTCACGATGTCCGGGGTCGAGTGCCAGCAGCTGGCGGCAGATCGCATGCGCCGCCTGCAGCCGGCCGGCCCGGTGGTGCCGCACCGCCTCGGCGAACAGGCCGCCCCCCGGCGCTGCGGCGCCGCCGCCCCCCGGCGCGCCGGCCTTTGCCGCGGCCCGCCGCTGCTGGCGGTTCATCAAAGACCGATCGTCATGGGCCGATCGTCGCAGGCCAATGTCACAGCCCCGCCGGCGCGGCCGGATCGGGCGGTGCGGCATCGGGCGGGGGCGCGCTGCGCGGCGTCAGGTCGCCGGTCGCCTGGACCTCCTTCTCATGCCCCAGTGCCCAGCGCACCGAGGGGAAGGCGATCTCGTCCCACGGAATCTCGTCCCAGCCGAAGAGCGCGACCTCGAGGCTTTCGGGCCCCGCGGCCACCGCGGCGGTGACCAGCCGCGCCCGGAAGATGAGCTGCACCTGGCTGATGCGCGGGATGTCGTAGACCGCAAGCAGCCCCTCGATCGCGATCTTGGCGCGCGCCTCCTCCCAGGCCTCGCGTTCGGCACCGGCCCGCGTCGATTCGTTGAGCTCGAGATAACCGGCGGGCAGCGTCCAGAAGCCGCGCCGCGGGTCGATCGCGCGCCGGCACATCAGGATCTTGTCACCCCAACGCGCGACCGAGCCGACGACGATCTTCGGGTTGTCGTAGAGCACGAACCCGCAATCCGCGCAGACCAGCCGCTCCCGGTCGTCGCCCTCGGGGATGGTGCGGACGCTGGGGCCGGACCGGGCCAAGCCGCTATCCGGGGACCGGGATCGCGCGCTGGTTGTACATGCGCTTGCGGATCGCCGCCTTCTCGGCGTCGCTGAGCGTTGCCGGATCGGGCGGCAGCTCGGCACCGGCCGCCATCCCGCGCTGCACCGCCGGTCGCGCGCTCAGTTCGTCGAACCAGCGCTTGAAGTGCTTGAACTCGTCGATGTCCTGGCCCTGGCCCTTCCAGTTGACGGTCCACGGGTAGCAGATCATGTCGGCGATCGTGTAGGCGTCGCCGGCGAGGTAGCGGCTGCGGTAGAGCCGGTTGTTGAGCACCCCGTAGAGCCGGTTCGCCTCGTCGGTGAAGCGGGCGATCGCATAGGTCAGGTCACCGGCTTCCGGTCCCTGCCGGCGGAAGTGGCCGCACTCGCCGAGCTTCGGCCCCTGGTTCGCCATCTGCCACATCACCCATTCGGTGACGGCGTATTTGCCGCGCCGGTCCTGCGGCCAGAAGCGGCCGGCTTTCTCGGCGAGGTACATCATGATCGCGCCCGACTCGAAGACCGTGATCGGCTCGCCGCCGCCTTCGGGATCGCGGTCGACCATCACCGGCATCCGGTGGTTTGGGTTCATCTTCAGGAAGTCGGGCGCGAACTGGTCGCCGCGCTGGATGTTGCACGGGACGATGGTGTAATCGAGCCCGCACTCCTCGAGCAGGATCGTCACCTTCTTGCCGTTGGGGGTCGGCCAGTAGTGCAGATCGATCATCGGCTGCTCCCGGTGGCTGCGGCGGATTCGGGCAATACCCGCCCGCTTTCGACACTAGAACAAATCGCCGCGACACGAAATCGCTTCGGGCTGGCACGAAATCGCTTCAAGGCTGGATTGCACCGGGCGCGCGAGCTTCACCGCAACATCGTCGTCTTAGGTTGCGTATAATTCGCGTTCGCCGGCCGGCGGACGAGGGGATGACATGGACGGCGTGGCCATCGAGAGCGGCACCGAGCCGGCGCCAGTCCTGCGCGCTGCCGGTCCGCTGTCGCGCCGCCCGGCGCCGCCGCTCAAGGTGGGCGTGCTCGTCGACCTGACGCTCACCGCCGATGCCGGCGGCCACGTCAAGTGCTGGCAGCGGATCGCCGAGGCCGCGGTCGATTTTGCCGACCGGCTCGACCTTACCGTGCATTTCAGCGGCACCGCGGCCGAGCGCATCGAGCTGTCGCCCTCGGTGCGCTACGTGCTGCTGCCCCCGGTCTTCAGCACCCGCCGGCTGGTGCGCCGGGTGCCCGACCATACCGATCTCGGCTTCTGGCACCGTGGCCTTGCCCGGGCGCTCGGCGATTACGACGTGATCCACACGACCGACGCGTTCTTTTGCTATGCGCGCACCGCGACCGGCTTCGCCCGGCGGCACGGCGTGCCGGTGGTCAGCTCGATCCACACCAACACCCCGGAATATGCGCGCATCACCGTCGACGATCTGCTCGGCCGGGTGCTCGGCGACGGGCTCGCCTACCGGATGGCGAGCGACACCATGGCGCTGCCGGAGCGGGTCAGCCGGTTGTTGAAGCGGCGGCTGGCGCGCCACCTCGACGGCGTGACGCTGGCGATGGCGGGCTACGGCGCGCGGCCGGGCGAGCGGCTCGGACCGGCGGATTGCGGCGTCGCACTGCGGCGCGGCCTGGATCGCGCGCTCTTCACGCCCGAGAAGCGCGACCGTGCCTGGTTCGAGACCCGCTTCGGCCTGCCGCCCGGCCGGTTCGTCGCGATGTATGCCGGCAAGCTCAACGCCGGCAAGAACGTCCAGCTGCTCGCGCCGGCGATCCAGGCGGCGCGGCGGCGCGGGCTGCCGATCCACCTGCTCTGCGCCGGGGCCGGCGAGCTGCACGACAACCTGCTGCAGCAGCTGGCCGGTGCAGTGACGCTGCCGGGGGTGCTGGCCCAGGACGAGCTGGCGCGGGCCTACGCCTCGGCCGATCTCTTCCTCTTCCCGTCGGTGATCGACGAATCGGGCAATGCCGCGGTCGAGGCGATGGCCTCCGGCCTGCCGGCGCTGCTCGCCGCCGGCAGCGGCGTCGCGGCACGGATGGCGCCCTGCGGCGCGGTGCGGGTGCTGCCGGGCGATGCGCCCGAGGCGTGGGCCGACGCGATCCTCGCGCTGGCGCGCAGGCCCGGGGAATGCCGGCGGCGCGGCCTTGTCGCGCGCCGCTATGTCGCGCGCGAAGTGCCGAGCTGGGACCGGGTGATCGAGGAGGACCTGCTGCCGGTCTGGCAGGATGCGGCCGCGATGCGATGGCGCTTGAACCGCTAGCGCCACCGCCAGCGCCGAGCGGGCAGCGGATCCTGATCCTGGCGCCGCATCCCGACGACGAAATCGTCGCCTGCGGCATCGCCGCGCGCCACGCCCGGCGCGCCGGCGCAGAGCTCTTCGTGCTCTACCTGACCAGCGGCGTGCCGCCCGGCGAGACCGGCTGGCCGTGGCGTCGCCGGAGCTATGCCGCACGCAGCGCGCGGCGGCGCGACGAGGCGCGCGCGGCGGCGGCGCTGCTCGGGCTCGAGCCGATTGAGTTTCTCGACATCGCGTCGCGCCGGCTGGCGACGCGACTCGACGCGGCGAGGGAAGCGGCGCAGGACGCGCTGCGGCGGACCCGCGCGGATTGCCTGTGGGTTACCGCCTTCGAGGGCGCGCACCAGGACCACGACGCCGCCAACGCGCTCGCCGCGCGCTTTGCCGCGCGGGTGCCGGTCTGGGAGTTCGCCGCCTACAATTACGCCGGCGGTCGGGTCCGCTCGAACCGCTTCCTCGACGCGCGCGGCGGCGTCATCGAGCTCCGGCTCGACCGCGACGCGGCAGCGCTCAAGCGGCGGGCGCTGGCGCTCTACCCCTCGGAGCGCGGCAACCTCGCGCATATCCGGCTCGAACAGGAGGCTTGGCGACCGCTGCCGCACCACGATTACGGCACGCCGCCGCATCCGGGACGGCTGTTTCGCGAGCGCTTCCACTGGCTGCCGTTCCGCCATCCGCGGGTCGACTTCACCGCTTCGGCTGACATCTACTCGGCACTCGGCCGGTGGAGCGCCGGCGCCGCAGGAGCGGCAAGCGAATTGCTTGACATCGCGGACGCGGCCGGAGGCTGATGCCTGCCGGGCGGCAAAGGAGCGCATCACCGTGAAGTTCAGCACGTTTCTGTTTCCCGACAGCCGCGACCCGGCCGAGGACGGTGCGGTGATCGACGAGACGCTGCGCGAGGCGCTGCTCGCCGACCGGCTCGGCGCCGACGCGATCTGGCTTGCCGAGCACCATTTCGACGGCATCTCGGTCTATGGCGACCCGATGGTGCTCGCCGGCGCGCTCGCCGCCGGGCTGAAGCATGCCGCGCTCGGCTTTGCAGTGATCCAGACCGCGCTGCATCACCCGATCCGCCTCGCCGAGCAGATGGCGGTGCTCGACCACCTGATGAAGGGCCGGGTGATCGTCGGGCTGGGTCGCGGCAGCTCGTTCAACATCTACGACTACCAGGGGTTCGGCCTCGATCATCGCGAGGCGCAGGACCGGCTCGACGAGGCCGAGGCGATCATGGTCAAGGCCTGGACCGGCGAGCCCTTCGCCCATGCCGGCCGGTTCTGGCAGGTCGAGGTGCCGCGGTTGCGGCCCATCCCCTACACCCGACCGCACCCGCCGGTGGTGCGCGGCTCGTCGGGCGAGGCGTCGCTGGTCGAGTTGGCGCGCCAGGGCAAGCCGTGGCTGATGAACGTGCAGTCGCTCGAAACCACGGCATACCGGGTCGAGCTCTACCGCCGGACGATGCGCGAGGCCGGCCACGACGAGGCTGCGGTGGCGCGCAATCTCGGCGAGTGCTGGGTGTGGCGGAACTTCTACCTCGCCGAGAACGACGAGACCGCGGCACGCATCGGCATCCCGGCCTTCGAGACGATGACGCGGGCGCGCGCCGAGATGCGCGACCGCATCTTCGCCGAGACCGGCCAGCGCATCGCGGTGCCGGCGCGCGACCTGCCCGGCGGGCGCTCGGCGCGCGGCGAAGGCCTGATCCACGGCAGCCCGGCGCGGGTCGCCGAGGACGTCGCGGCGATCGAGCGCCTCGGAATCGGCGGCATCATCGGCACCTTCCGGCTGGGGCCGATGCCGCACGAGCTCGCCGCCGCCAGCCTCACCCTCTTCATGCAGCAGGTCGCCCCGCAATTCCGCGATCTTGCCGCCACGGCTGCCGGTTGAAGTCGTCGCCGCCAAGTAAAACCCGCGACGCCAGCCGACGTTTCCTTCAGTCTCCTTTCGTGTAACTGCAAGTTTTCCTTGCGTCGGTAATCTTGCGCTGTGCCGGAACTTGTCCGGATCGACCGGGTTGTCTTTGATACTGCAACCAGCCGAAGGAGGATACGATGGCAGAGCACCGCGGCGGTCCGGGGAATTTCGCCGAAGACCGCGAGCGCGCATCGCAGGCCGGGCAGAAGGGCGGCCAGCACAGCGGCGGCGGCTTCACGCAAGACCGCGACCGCGCGGCAGAGGCCGGGCAGAAGAGCGGCCAGCAAGGCGGCAGCGGCAATTTCGCGCAGGACCGCGACAAGGCCCGCGAGGCGGGCCACAAGGGCGGCCAGCGCTGATCCGCGCGATACCGCTTCGGCGATAAGCGCCGACGGCATCGCAAGGGCGGGGTCATTGGCCCCGCCCTTTTCGTCGGCCGGCGGGCGCGACAAGCGATCCGGGCGAGCGCTGGCGCTGCAGGGGAAAATCGGGTACCGGTGTCGGATGCAAGCCAGGTGCGGAGTGGCGCGATGAAATTCGGGCTTTTCGGCGGCGCGCGGGCGCGCGGCGGGCCGGCCGGCGACAGCGACGGCTACCACGATTTCATCAACTACGTCGTCGAGGCCGAGAAGCTCGGCTTTTCCAGCGTCTTCCTGGTCGAGCACCACTTCACCGGCTTCGGGCAGGTATCGGCCTCGCTCAATCTGTTGAGCTATCTCGCCGCGCGCACCGAACGCATCCGGCTCGGCACCGCGGTCGTGGTGCTGCCGTGGCACAACCCCGTGCTGGTCGCCGAGGAGGCGGCGACGCTCGACCTGTTGTCGAACGGCCGCCTCGATTTCGGCGTCGGCAAGGGCTACCGCTCCTACGAATTCTCCGGGTTTTGCGTACCGCAGGACGAGGCCGGCGAGCGCTTCGACGAGGCGATGGAGGTGATCCGCCTCGCCTGGAGCTCGGGCGGCAAGCGGTTTTCCTACAAGGGCAAGTGGTACAGCTACGACAACGTCGTCGTCGAGCCGAGCCCGATCCAGCAGCCGCACCCGCCGTTCTGGCTCGGCGCGGGCAGTGCCGAATCGATCCGCCGCGCGGCGCGCGAGGGCTACAACCTGCTGCTCGACCAGATCGCGCCGATCGACCTGATCGTCGAGCGCGTCAAGGTCTTTCGCGAGGAGTGCCAGGCGATCGGCCGCGCCTACGACCCGACGATGGTCGGGGTCACCCGCGGGCTGCAGATCATCCGCAAGGAATCCGAGCGCAAGCAGGCGATCGAGACGCGCCGCCAGGTGCTCAAGAACATCGGCGACCTGGCGCGCGGGCCGGGCGCCGAGCGCTACCACCAGATCAAGGATGACGGCGACGCGTTCGAGCTCGACGACGCGCCGCTGCTCGGCACGCCCGAGGAGATCGTCGCGCAGCTGAAGCGGCTGCAGGCCGGCGGCGTCGAGAACGTGCTGTTCGCCGCGCCGGGCGCCTCGGTCGCGCATCTGCGCACCTTCGCCGAGGAAATCATGCCGGCATTCGGCGGCTGCAACCCGATGGGTCTCGCGCAGGTGTAGCGGACGATGGCGGAGAACGATCGCGGGAAGCGGGTGGCGCTGGTCACCGGCGGGCTGCGCGGGCTCGGCCGGGCGATGAGCCTGGCGCTCGCCGCGGCCGGCTACCCGACCGTCGCGGTCGGCCATATCGAGAGCGATGTGGCCGAGATCGAGGGCGAGGCCGAAAAGCTTCGGGTGGGCCGGCATTTCCAGCCGCTGGTCGCCGATCTGCGCGACGCCGGCGAATGCGATCGCGTCGTGGCGACCGCGGCCGAGCGCTTCGGCCGGGTCGACATCCTCGTCAACAATGCCGGGCTGACCTTCACCTATATCGACCCGGCGCGGTTTCGCCGCGACAGCCTCCAGCGCTTCTGGCAGGTCGGCGACGAGATCGTCGAGAACGTGATCGCCACCAACTACCTCGTCGCCGACCGGCTCTCGCGCCGTGTCGCGCCGGCGATGGTCGAGCGCGGCTGGGGCCGCATCGTCAACGTCACCACCAAGCTCGACACGATGAACCGCACCGGCACGCACCCCTATGGCGCGTCGAAGGCAGCGCTCGAACTGGCGACCGAGGTATGGGCCAAGGACGCCGACGGCAGCGGGCTCACCGTCAACATCGTCAATCCCGGCGCCGGCGCCAACACCCCCGGCATGGCCGAGGAGATGCGGCGGGCCAGCCGCGAGGGGCGGGTGCCGCGCCTCGTCGAGCCGCAGCAGATGGTGCCGCCGCTGCTCTTTGTCGTCTCGCGCGAGGCGGACGGCATCAACGGCTGGCGTTTCGACGCCAATCTGTGGGAGCCGGCGCTGCCCGCGGCCGAGGCGGCCTGGCTCGCCGGGCGGCCGGCGGGCTTCATCCTCCATCCCTACCGCGACCTGCCTTAATCCCGCTTTCGTCATCCCCCGGCTTGACCCGGGCATCTCGCCGTTCTTTAGGAGATGGCCGGATCAGGTCCGGTCTCGACCAGCAGGCGAAGCATGAGCGATACCGACGACCCGTTTTTGTGGCTCGAGGAGATCGAGGGCGAGAAGGCGCTCGCCTGGGTGCGCGAACAGAACGCGCGCACCCTCGCCGCGCTCGAGGCCGACCCGCGCTACCGGCGGCTCTATGACGCGGCGCTCGCGATCATCACCGCCGAGGACCGCATCCCCTACCCGGGCTTCTTCGGCGGCAGGCTCGGCAATTTCTGGCAGGACGCCGCGCATGTGCGCGGCCTCTGGCGCAGCACCACCCTCGCCTCGTATCGCCGCGCCGAGCCCGACTGGCACACCGTGCTCGACATCGATGCGCTCGCCGCCGCCGAGGGTCGCAACTGGGTATATCAGGGCGGGCACACGCTGCCGCCCGACGACCGGCTGGCGCTGATCGGGCTTTCCGAAGGCGGCAAGGACGCCTCCGAGACGCGCGAGTTCGACACCGCGAGCGGCAAGTTTGTCGATGGCGGGTTCCAGCTCCCCGAGGGCAAGCAGACCGCGACCTGGCTCGACGCCGACACGCTCCTCGTGGCGCGCGACTGGGGACCCGGGACGATGACCGCCTCGGGCTACCCCTATATCGTCAAGCGCTGGCGGCGCGGCACGCCGCTGTCGGAAGCCCGGGAGATCTTCCGCGGCACCCCCGACGACGTCGCGGCGCGCGCCGATGTGCTGCGCGATCCCGATGGGGCGGCGCGCGGCGTGCTGCTGAGCCGGCTGGTCGATTTTTTCGTCAGCGAGCGCTTTCTCGAAACCGATGCCGCGCCGCTCCGGCTGCCGCTGCCCGGCAAGACCACCATCCGCGCTTTTGTCGCAGGCCAGCTCGTGTTCGCGATCGAGGAGCCGTGGCGCGGCTTTCCCAGCGGCGCGCTCCTCTCGCTCGACCTCGACGCCTTGCGGCACGATCCCGAGAGGGTGGCGCCGGCGCTCGTCTGCGCCCCGGGGCCGCGCGAGACGATCGAGGGGGTCGCGGCGACGCGCTCGCACCTCCTCGTCGCGCTCTACCGCAACGTCCGGGGCAGCGCGCTTGCCTGCCGCTTCGCCGACGGCGCGTGGCAGGCGGCCCCGCTGCCGCTCCCCGAGGCGGTTTCGGTGCAGCTCGTCACGACCAGCCAGCGCGACGAATTGGCGTTCATCGATGTCGCCGGGTTCCTGGTGCCGAACACGCTCTACCTCGCCGACGCCGCGGCCGGCACGGCCGAGCCGGTCAAGGCGATGCCGGCGCGGTTCGACGCGTCGCAGGCGGTGGTCGAGCAGTTCGACGCGACCTCGAAGGATGGCACCGCGGTACCCTATTTCGTGGTGCGGCCGCGCGGCCTCGTCTTCGACGGCAGCGCGCCGACGTTGCTCTACGGCTATGGCGGGTTCCAGGTGTCGATGACGCCGGCCTATTCGGGCGGGCTGGGCAAGCTGTGGATCGAGCCCGGCGGCGTCTACGTCGTGGCCAATATCCGCGGCGGCGGCGAGTTCGGCCCCGATTGGCACCAGGCGGCGCTCAAGGAGCACCGCCAGCGGGCGTTCGACGATTTCATCGCGGTCGCCGAGGATTTGATCCGCCGCAAGATCACCTCGCCGCGCCGGCTCGGCATCATGGGCGGGTCGAACGGCGGCCTCCTGATGGGCGCGATGCTGACCCAGCGCCCGGAGCTGTTCCGCGCCGTGGTGATCCAGGTGCCGCTCCTCGACATGCTGCGCTTCCACAAGCTCCTGGCCGGCGCCTCCTGGATCGCCGAATACGGCGACCCCGAGAGGCCCGAGGAGGCCGCGTTCCTCGCGCGCATCTCGCCCTACCACAACCTGGCCGCCGACAAGCCCTATCCCGAGCCGTTCTTCCTGACCTCGACCAAGGACGACCGCGTCCATCCCGGCCACGCGCGCAAGATGGCGGCAAAGCTGGCGGCGATGGGGCTGCCGTTCCTCTATTACGAGAATATCGACGGCGGCCACGCCGCCGCCGCCAACCTCAAGGAGCGCGCGCGCCGCAACGCCCTCGAATTCACCTATCTGTTCGAGAAGCTCACCGATTGAGGAGCAGCCGCGACGCGCTCGCGCGCAAACCGGATTCCGCTGCGGCGGATTATCCTCTAGCCTTCGGGCAGCGCGCAGCAGGGTAAAGCGGCGAAAGGGCATCCCCATGGCGATCAGCAAGTTCACCACCGTCTATGCCGGCCATATCGATTTCCCCGATCACGGCCAGGACGCGACCCCCGCCAACGAGCGCCGCTTTTCGAACGACGAGCTCGCCGGCGTCTTCGAGAAGAGCGAGGCGATCGCCCAGACGATGGACCGGCTCGGCTACGACATGATGTGGATGGCCGAGCACCACTTCCAGCACGAGGGCTACGAGGCCATCCCCAACATCCTGATGCTGGCGGTGCATCTCTGCCACATCACGAAGAACATCAAGATCGGCTGCGGCTTCAACATCACGCCGATGTGGCACCCGCTGCGCCTCGCCGAGGATTTCGCGGTCGCCGACATCCTCACCAAGGGGCGCACCGTGTTCGGCGTCGGCCGCGGCTACCACACCCGCGAGGTCGAGACCTTCGGTGCGCCGATGATCGACGGCGAGGCCAATCGCGAGCTGTTCGAGGAACAGGTCGAGATCATCATGAAGGCCTTCAACCG
>DATJOB010000328.1:0-2279 GCA_035507475.1 Allostellaceae bacterium
TGCGTAGGTTTGCGTCTCCAGGCCGACCGAGTCGAAGAGCTCCTCCAGCGCGGCGCGCATCGAGGCGTCGTCGTCGACCACATGCACGACCGCTCGCTCGCTCGGCTCCAACGGCATGGCGGCGGCGCCCTCAAGCCCGAACGTCTTGGAGGCTAGCACGGTCATTTGATATTTATCAAATCGACGTACGAGCGGGTGTGGGTCTCGTTGCACTGACCCACTACCTATGATGGCGGCGAACGGCCACGCGCTCCCCTGTTCGGGAGCGCGTGCGGCGCGAGGACCCGACGACACCCGCGCGAAATTGAAGCGGCCCGCGGTGCGAGGGCGTTGGGATGGAGACGACAGCGTCCGGGTGAAGTCGGATGCGAGCTTACGCAGCATCGCCGGGATTCGGCGCGACCCTAACCGACGCGCTGGCCGCCGCCGGACCGCCGCTGCTATTCGGCGTTCGGCTGTGGGTGTCGGTTTGTCTCGCCCTCTACGTCGCGTTCTGGCTCCAGCTCGATAACCCGTTCTGGGCCGGCACATCGGCGGCGATCGTGTGCCAGCCGCAGCTCGGGGCCTCGCTGCGCAAAGGCTGGTTCCGGATGATCGGCACGGTAATCGGCGCCGCGGCGATCGTGGTGCTGACCGCAGGCTTTCCGCAGGACCGGATCGCCTTTCTCGCGCTCCTGGCCTTGTGGGGCGGAGTCTGCGCCTTCGCCGCCACAGTGTTGCGCAACTTCGCGTCCTACGCGGCGGCGCTCTCGGGCTATACCGCCGTCATCATTGCGGCCGACACGCTGGGCGCGACGGGAGGCGCGAGTCCGGACGTCTTCCTGCTGGCTGTCACACGCGGGAGCGAGATCTGCATCGGGATCGTTTGTGCCGGCGTCGTCCTCGCCGGCACCGACCTCGGCGGCGCGCGGCGTCGCCTCGCCGCGTCGTTCGCCGACGTGATGGCCGAGATCGCCGGCCGCTTGACCCGCATGCTGGCCCTCGCCGGGCCGCACCTGCCAGACACGCAAGCGGAGCGGCGCGAGCTGCTTCGGCGCGTGATCGCGCTCGACCCAATGATCGATCAGGCGCTCGGCGAATCGAGTGATCTGCGCTACCACTCGCCGATCTTGCAGGCCGCCGTCCACGGCCTATTGGGCGCGCTCGAAGGCTGTCGCGCCGTCGCGACCCATTTGGGCCGACTGCGGGAAGACCGGGACCATTCGGGAGCGGATACGATCCTGCGCAGCATGCCTGCCGGTCTGCGGGAACCGGCGGTGGCGGAGCGCTGGATGGCCTCCCCCGGCGCCCTGCGTGGGGCGTGCGAGGCGGGGGGTCGGGCGCTGCTTGCCCTGCCGGCGGCCACGCCGTCGCTGCGGCTGCTCGTCGACGAGACCGCCAAGATGCTCGACAGCCTGTCGCGCGCGCTCGACGGGTTGGGGCTACTGGTCGGTGCGCCCACTGTGCCGCGACCCGGCCATCGAGGCCTCCGACTGAGCGTGCCCGATTGGCTGCCGGCGGTCGTCAACGCCGCGCGCGCAATCGTCGCGATCGGTGCGGCCGTGCTCCTCTGGGTCGTAACCGGCTGGCCGAACGGTGCCTTCGCAATCGTGTTTGTCTCGATCGTCGTCCTGTTGCTGTCGCCGCGCGGCGATCTGGCCTATGCCACCGCGCTCGTGTTCGCGCTCGGCGTCGCCGTCGACGTGCCGTGCGCGGCGATCATGGATTTCGCGGTGCTGCCGGCCTACCAGACGTTCCCGGCCCTCTGCCTCGCGATCGGTCTGTTCCTCGTGCCGGCGGGCTTCGCCTTGGCTCGCAGCCGACGTCCCGTGACGATCGCGGCGTTCAGCGCCATGTCGTTCATCTTCATGCCGTTGCTCGCACCGACCAACCAGATGAGCTACGACACGGTTCAGTTCTACAATTCTTCGCTGTCGATCGTCGTAGGGTGCTTCGTCGCGCCGCTGGCCTTCTGCCTGATGCCGCCCTTGTCGCCGGCCGTTCGAGCGCGCCGGCTGCTCGCCCTGACGCTGCGCGACCTGCGCCGCCTCGCGATCGCCCGACGACTGCCGAGCGTGGAGAATTGGGAGATCCGCCTCTACGGCCGGCTGGCGGCCTTGCCCGACCAGGCCGAGCCGCTCCAACGCGCACAACTGTTGGCGGCGCTGTCGGTCGGCACCGGGATCATCCACCTGCGCCGCATGACGCCGGGTCTCGGCGCGCAAACCGAGCTCGAGGCCGCGCTCGCGGCCTTCGTCCAGAGCAACAGCGCGGTCGCCGTCGCGCGCCTGGCTCGGCTG
>DATJOB010000329.1:0-4917 GCA_035507475.1 Allostellaceae bacterium
ACCGGCTGCGGTCCGCGATAGTTCGGGTCGCGGAAATAGGCGAAGGAGGCGAGCGCCGCGCGGCGGTCGCGGTCGAGCGCCTGCATCAGGCGGTCGTATTCGCCGGCCAGCCGGTCGAGCAGGATGCCGCCGGGATAATAATGATCCACATAGGTGTCCCACACCGCCGAGATCGGCGCGATCGCGCGCACGGCGGGATGGCCGGTCGAGGCGAGGAAGTCCGCGGCCGCGCCGACATATGAGATTCCCGTGGCGCCGATCCGCCCGTTCGACCAGTCCTGCCCGGCGATCCATTCGGCGATCGCGTGATAGTCCGTGCGTTCGCGCGGCGAGCGGAACGCATCTCGCGTGCCGAAGCTGGCGCCGCTGCCGCGCACGTCCACCACTGCAAGCGCATAGCCGCGCGGCACGAAGAGGTCGCGCCAGCGGGCGACGCCCGGACAGGCCTCGACACCGGCCGGCGCTCCCGGGCGCAGCGCGAAGCGGCGGTAGTAGGGCGTCAGGATCAGGATCGTCGGCACTGGCGACGGCGGCGACGGCGGCAGGTAGAGGTCGAGCGCCAGCCGGCAGCCGTCGGGCATCGCGACATAGGTCGAGCGCGGCGCGGCGACGGCGCCTTCGGCCGGGCGCGTCGCCAGATAGGCCGACGGCGCCACCCGCCAGGCGGGGCTGTTGCGATCGCTGTCGGACACGCGGCCTCCTCCTCAACGCGCGCGATAGCGGCGCGGCACCGCGGCATTGGCCGCCAGCGTCAGGGCCAGCGTGCTGACCATCAGCACAAAGGCGAGTACCCCGGCGAACGGCCAGTCGTTGTTGTTGGCGAATTCCCAATAGAGCAGCGGCGCCATCATCTGAAAGCGCGGCCCGCCGAGCAGCAGCGGCGTCGCAAACGCATTCATCGCGAGGATGAAGCACAAGACGCCGGCGATCAGCACGCCGGGCAGCGCCAGCGGCAGGACGACCCGTTGGAAGGCGCGGGCCGGAGCGGCGCCCATGCTCGCCGCCGCCTCGGCGAGGCGCGGGTCGATCCCCTCGAACACCGCCTGCAGCGTCAGGATCGTGAACGGCAGGTTGATCGAAACGATGCCGACGACGACGGCGAATTCGGTGTTCATCAATTCGAGGCTCGCGACGCCGAACAGCCAGCGGCTCGCGACATCGAGCATCCCGCCATGCGCGAGGAGGATCATCCAGCCGGCGGTGCGCGTCGTCGCGCCGATGAAGAGCGGCAGGACGATCGCCATCACATAGGCCGATTTCCAGCGGCTTTCGCTGCGTGCGAGGCGCCACGCCATCGGCAGCCCGAGCGCCAGGCAGCAAGCGGTGACGACCACCGACACCCGCACCGTCGTCGCCAGCACGCTCAGATAGAACGGGTCGGTGACGAACCGCAGGTAGTTGGCGCCGGTCAGCGCGGTGACCATCAGCTGCGTCGGATCGAAGCGGTTGAGGCTGTAGCGGGCGAGGAGCGCGAGCGGCCCCACCATCGTCAGGCAGACGAGCAGCGTCGCCGGCCCGAGCAGCAGGCCGGCGGCGCCCGCCTCGCGGCGCCGCGCCGCGCGCTCCAGGCCCTCGGCGCCGCTCATCCCTTGCGCGTGATGTTCTTCAGCCACCAATCGTTCATCTCGGGCTGCGCCTTCGTCGCTTCCTGGTAGTCGGGCTGCACCAGCTTGGCGTTTTCGGGGAGCGCGAGCTGCTGCGCGACCTTGCCCTGCAGATGGGCGTCGCCGACGGTCGGCAGATAGCCCATATGCGCGGCGAAGCCCTGCTGCGCCGCCGGTTCGAGGAGCGCATTCATATAGGCGTAGGCCGCCTCCTTGTCGGGCGCGTTCTTCGGCATGACCATGCCCGAGACGTAGACGACCGCGCCCTCTTCCGGCACCCGCCCGGTGACCGGGAATTCGGCGTTCTGCCACATCACGGTGCGCGCCAGCCAGATGATGCTGACGTCGATCTCGCCCGATTTGAAGCCGGGCGCCATGTCGTCGGTCTGGGCGTAGAGATGGAGCCCGTGGTCGTTGAGCTTGGTGAGGAACTCCTTCGCCTTGTCGAACGCGCTGGGGTTGCCGCCTTGCGACAGCGCCGCGCCCATCATCACCCAGAAGCCGCCGGTCGCCAGCGCCCCGACCTTGCCCTTGAACCGCGGGTCGAGCAGGTCGTCCCAGCGCTTCGGCGGGTCCTTGACGGTCTGCGGGTTATAGGCCAGCCCCTGCACGCTGTAGATGTGCGGCACGAACTGGTTCGGCATGAAGCTGCCGCTGTGCAATAGCGGGATGACGTTCTTGAGGTTCGGCACCTTCTTGTCGTCGAGCGTTTCGATCAGCTCCTTGTCGGCGGCGACCGACCCGACGATCGCGCCGACGCAGGCGATGTCGAGCGTGCCGCGCGGCAGCTGCTTCTGCGCGACGAGCTGCGCGAGGCGCGGCGCCTCGTCGCCGACCGCCTGCACCACCTCCTCGCCCTTCGGCTTGAGGATCGGCTCGTCGATATTCTCGCGCAGCAGCCGCGCATAGTCGCCGCCCCAGGTGCCGACGACGCAGCGCTCGGCGGCGAGCGCCGGGCGCCGGACGGCCGGGGCGGCGGCGAGCGCCGCGGCGCCGGCGAGAACGCGGCGGCGCGACAGCCCCGCCGTTACGAAAGGTGAGCCCATTCTTCGTTTCCTCCTTCGGCCATGGCGGGCTCCCCATCCGACCGGCTGGGGATGGCCCGGTCGCGCTCGTCGAACAGCCGCTCGGCGGCGACATCCCAGCTCAGCGACACCCGTGTCTCGGGCGCCCAGCGGCGGCCCGGCTCGGCGCCGAGCGCCGGCGCGCGCACGATCAAATCGTGCCCGCTATCGAGCCGCACGACATGCTCGAGCACCGCGCCGAGATAGGTCGAGAGCTTGACGGTGCCCTCGGCGCGGCTGCCGGGCGCGCCGGCCGGCGCGAGGCGCAGGCTTTCCGGGCGCACCGCGAGACAGGCGGCGGCTCCCGGCGCATAACGCCCGGCGAGCGCGACGCGCGCCTCCTCCGGCAGCAGCAGCGCCGCGCCGTCGAGCCGGCCGCGAACGAGATTGCTCTGGCCGATGAAGCCGGCGACGAACGGCGTCGCCGGCCGCTCGTAGAGATCCTCCTGCCGGCCGATCTGCTCGGCCCTGCCGTCGCGCATCACCACCAGCCGGTCGGCCATCGCCATCGCCTCGCCCTGGTCGTGGGTGACGACGATGGCGGTGATGCCGCCGTCGCGCTGCAGGATGCGGATTTCGCGCGCCATGTCCTGGCGCAGCGCCGCGTCGAGATTGGAGAGCGGCTCGTCGAGCAGCAGCAGCCGCGGGTGGACCGCCAGGGCACGGGCCAGCGCGACGCGCTGCTGCTGCCCGCCCGAGAGGCTCTTTGGCAGCCGATCGGCAAAGCCTTCGAGCTTGACCAGCCGCAGCATCTCGGCGACCCGCCGCGCCGCCGCCGCCTTGTCGATGCGCCGCATCTCGAGGCCGAAGCTGATGTTGCGCGCCACCGTCAGATGCGGGAACAGCGCGTAGCTCTGAAACACGACCCCCATGTCGCGGCGGTGCGCGGGCAGGCCGAGGATGCTGTCGCCGTCGAGCAGGACGTCGCCCGACGACGCGGCGAGAAACCCGGCGATCATGCGCAGGGTCGTGGTCTTGCCGCAGCCCGAGGGGCCGAGCAGCGCGATCATCTCGCCCGGCTCGACATGCAGGTTCATGCCGTCGACCGCGAGGTGCCCGTCGTCGAAGCGCCGGCTGAGGTCGCGCAGCGTCAACGATGCCGCTTCGCGCGCGACCGCCCTCATCGCACGACCTGGCCGAGCCGGACGAACCGGTCGAGCACCATCAGCATCACCCCGACCAGCGCCATCTGCGCCACCGCGACCGCCGCCACCAGCGGGTCGATGTGATATTCGAGATATTGCAGTACCGCCACCGGCAGCGTCGTCACACCGGGCGCCACCAGGAACAGCGCCATCTCCAGGTTGCCGAACGAGAAGACGAAGGCGAAGAGCCCGGCGGCGATGATCCCCTGCCGCATCGCCGGCAGCGTCACCCGCCAGATCACGGTCAGCGGCCGCGCGCCAAGGCTCGTCGCGGCCTCCTCGGCGGCGCGTTCGTGGTTGGTCAGCGCGGCGAGCGAGAGCCGCACCACCCACGGCGTCGTCACCAGCAGATGCGCCAGGACGAGCCCCACGAGCGAGCCGGTCAGCGGCCAGCCGGTCGCCACCTCGACCAGCACCAGGAAGAGATAGATCGCCAGCCCGAGCGCGATGCCGGGCACGGTCAGCGGCGCGAGGAGCAGCGCGCTGACGACGCCGACGCCGCGCAGCCGATAGCGCGCGAGGCCGATCCCGGCCGGCACGCCGATCAACAGGCTGCCGACCACCGCGGCCGCGGCGAGTTCCAGCGTCACCGCCACCGCATCGCCGAAATTCGGCCAGATCGCGCCGTACCAGGCGAGCGTGTAGCCGCGCGGCGGGAAGAGGATGAGCTTCTCGTCGAAGACGCTGAGATAGAGCGTCAGCAGCATCGGCACGAAGATCACCAGGAGCCCGCAGCCGATCACCAGCCGAACCGCGACGCGAGCCAGCATCGCGGACGCATGGGCCGCGGACTTAGGCGGCGTCGAGCGGGCGATGGCGAGGCTCATGCGGCGGCCCTGGGGTGACCCGGCAGGCCGCCGGCGCGGCCCGTTCGCGCGAGACTAATGCATCAAATCTGCCATCGCCACGGCGCCGCGCACCGCCCTCCTGCGACGCCCGCGCGCGTTCCTCGCATTCCCCGGCCGCGGCCCCCGTGCAACCGCCGGTCGACCGCTCGCGGGGATGCCGCGGAAATGCGGAATTATGTAGCAAACTCAGGTTCGGTGTTGCGACGCGCGATGGTCGGGCGCGCCATGGCTTTTCTCCTACGATTGGTAGGACGAC
>DATJOB010000330.1:0-8031 GCA_035507475.1 Allostellaceae bacterium
GTCGGCGCGGCGCTCCTGGCCCGGCTTCTCGAGCTTGACGAGGACGCCACCCATGCCATCGCGGCGCAGCCGCGCACAGCGTTCGAGCAGCGCGTCGGTGCCTTCGATCGCCTCGACGCCGAGCACCAGCCCCTGCTGCACGACGACCGCCTGCCCGACATCGAGCGCACCCAGCGCCCGCGCCACGGCGATGCCGCGCGCGATGTCGGCCGCTGCGCCCGCATCGGGTGCGAGGCGGCCGAGCGGCCCCTCCGGCACCGTCGTGCTGGCGTCGAGCAGCTCATGCGCGCCGACGAGACGGAACCCTTCGATCTCGAGCTCCTTGACGACGGCCGACAGCAGGCCGTCGTCGCCGAGCATTCGGTAGCCGACCTTGGCGAAGAACTTGGCGGCCCGCCAGTCGGGCCGGATCGCCGAGAGCGAGGGCCGCCGCACCCCGCCGGCGAGCACCAGCTCGCGCACGCCGTTCTCGCGCAGCAGCGCGAGCGCCTTCGCCGCGGCGCCGATCCGGCACCAGTCGTGCGGCACCGCCGCCACCGCCTCGGGATCGGCCTCGCCGCGCAGCGCCACCACGTAGACCGGCCGGCCACGGGCGGCGCAGGCCTCGATCAGGCGGCGGGGCAGCGTGCCGCTGCCGGCGACGATGCCGAGGCGCTCGCCGGCCGGCGGGCCGGCGCGGCCGCTACCCGCCATTCGCGCCTTTCGGCTGACAGATCGCGCGGCTCGAATCGGCGCGGATGAAGGCGACGAGATCGTCGACCGGGCCGATGCCGGAAAACCGTCGCGCCACCTCGTCGACCCGCTCGCTGAGCGTGCCCGCGTCGCCGAACAGGCAGTTATAGGCGTTGCGCAGCCCCTGGATCTCGTCGCGGCTGAAGCCGCGGCGCTGCATGCCGATGATGTTGAGCCCGTAGAGCCGGGCGCGGTCGCCCATCACCTGGCCGTAGGGGATGACGTCGCGCTCGACCCCCGACATGCCGCCGATCATCGCGTGCCGCCCGATGCGGACGAACTGATGGACGGCGGAAAGCCCGCCGAGCAGCGCGTGGTCCTCGACCACGACATGGCCGGCGAGCGTGGCGTTGTTGGCCATGATGACGTTGTCGCCGATCTGGCAGTCATGCGCGACATGCGCGCCGACCATCAACAGGCAGCTGTCGCCGATCCGCGTCACCATGCCGCCGCCCTGCGTGCCCGGGTTGATCGTGACGTGCTCGCGGATCGTGTTGTCGCGGCCGATCTCGAGCGTCGACGGCTCGCCGGCGTATTTCAGGTCCTGCGGCTCGAAGCCGATCGAGGCGAAGGGGAAGATGCGCGTGCGCTCGCCGACCCGGGTGCGCCCGTCGATCGCGACATGCGACTTGAGGCTCACCCCGGGCGCGAGCTCGACATGCTCGCCGACCACGCAATAGGGGCCGACCGCGACATCGTCGGCGAGCCGCGCGCCGGGCGCGACGATCGCCGTCGGATGGATCTGGGGCATCGCCGGCCGCCCTATTTGTCGAGGATCATGGCCGCGAACACCGCTTCCGCGGCAAGCTGGCCGCCGACCCGGGCCTCGCCGGAAAACTTCCAGACATTGCCGCGGTTGCGCTGCTTGGTGACATGCACCTCGAGGCAATCGCCGGGAACCACCGGGCGCCGGAAGCGCCCCTCGTCGACCGTCATGAAATACACCAGCTTTCCTTCCGACTCGCGGCCGAGCGTATGGACGACGAGCACCGCGGCGGTCTGCGCCATCGCTTCGATGATCAATACGCCGGGCATCACCGGGCGGCTCGGGAAGTGGCCGCGAAAGTAATATTCCTCGTTCGAAACGTTCTTGATGCCGGTCGCGCGCACGTTTTTGACCACGTCGACGACCTTGTCGATCATCAGGAACGGGTCGCGATGCGGGATCATCTCCATGATCCGCTCGCGGTCGATCTCCTGCTGCTCGACGGCAGCCGCAGGCTCGCTCATCCCGCGTCCTTCTTCTTGGACAGCCGCTGTATCATCGTGACCTGCCGCCAGAACGCAATCGCCGGAACCGCGGGGCTGCCGACCACGGTCTCGCCCGGCGCCACGTCCTTCATCAGCCCGGCTTGCGCCCCGATCCGCGCCCCGGTTCCGATGCTCAGATGCCCGGCGAGACCCGCCTGGCCGCCCGCCATCACGAAATCGCCGAGCTTGGTGCTGCCCGAGATGCCGACCTGACCGGCGAGGATGCAGCCGCGCCCCAGCACCACGTTGTGCGCGATCTGCACCAGGTTGTCGATCATCGTCCCCGGTCCGATGACGGTGTCGTGGCCCGAGCCGCGATCGATCGTGGTGTTGGCGCCGATGTCGACATCGTCGCCGATGATGACGCGGCCGAGTTGCGGGATCTTGACCGGACCGGCCGCATCGGGGGCGAAGCCGAACCCGGCTTGGCCGATGCGCACGCCGGGATGCAGCACCACCCGCGCGCCGATCAGGCAATGACTCAGCGTGACGTTGGCGGCGACCCGGCAATCGTCTCCCAGTTCCACCCCGCGCCCGATCACGGTGTTGGGGCCGATCTCGCACCGCGCACCCAGCCGCGCGCCCGCCTCGATCACGACATTGTGGCCGATCGCGCAATCCGCGGGCACCGCCGCGTCCGCCGCGATGACCGCGCTCACCGCCCGGTAGGGTAGGACCGGCTCCTGCGGGTAGAAGGCCTGCACGGCGCGCGCGAACGCCTTATAGGGGTCGCGGGTCAGCAACAGCGCCATGCCGGCCGGCGCGCGCTCCGCCAGGGCTTCGCCGACAAAAGCCGCGCCGCCGCGCGAGGCGGCAAAGGCCGCGGTGTATTTGCGATTGTCGAGAAACGTCAGATGCGCCGGCCCGGCGGTTTCGAGCGGGGCGACATCCTCGACGACCCGGTCCGCGTCCGCCGGATCGGCCAGCCGTGCGCCGGTCAGCGCCGCCAGCGCGGCGAGCGGCTGCGGGCGAGGCGGCCGGAAGAAGCGGGGGTCGGCCATGGCGCGCTCACCCCGGTCGGGCCGGGCCGATTATTGCTTCTTCTTGGGTTTCTGCGCGGGCGCGGGGGCCGGCGCGGCCGCCGGAGCGGCTTCGGGCGCGTTGGCGGCGACCGGCGCGACGAAATTGACGGTCGCCGTCGGCATCTGCTCGTCGAGCTTCTGCAGCACCTGGTCGGTCACGTCGAAGCCCTGGTCGAACAGCACCAGCTCGCTGCGCTGGAACACCAGGTTGGCCTTACGCTCATGCGCGATGTCGGTGATGATCTTGACCATCACCTCCTGGATCTTCTGCAGCGCGTCGGCATTCGAGCGTTCGAGCGCCTGGCGTTTGGCCTGGACGTCGCGGTCGAGCTCGTTGACCTTGGCCTGGAACTCGCGGCCCTTGGCGTTGAGCTGCTCGGGGGTCAGCGACGCCTGCTGCCGTTGCAGCGTGTCGCGCTCCTGGCGCAGCGTCTCTTCCTGGTGCGAGATCTCCTTGGCGTATTCGGCGCGCTTTCCTTCGATCTGCTGGCGCACCATCTTCGCCGCCTTCGAGTTCTGCAGCAGCGCCTGCACGTCGACAACGATCACCGCAAGCGTCTGCGGCAGCGCGGCGGCCGGCGCCGGCGCGGCAGGCGCGGCGGGCGGGGTCGCCGGCTGCTGCGCGAACGCAGCACTGCCGCAGCACAGACCGATAAGACTAGCCCAGAGCGCATGCCTGGCGCGTATCACCACCATCACAACCTCGTCGCCGAAAAAGGACATCAGAACTTGGTGCCGAAGCTCACCCGGAAGAACTGTGACTTATCATAGCTCTGGCGTATGACCGGCAGCCCCAGGTCGACCTTGATCGGACCGACCGGAGAAACCCATGTCAAACCAATGCCGGCGCTGAGCCGGATCGCCGGGCTATCGACAACCTGCGGCGCCTGCCCTCCGGGTTCCTGCGCAAGCTGAGCCGCGGTAAAGGTCGCGTTCTTTTGGTCGTTGCTCCACAACGAGCCGAAATCCGACCAGACCCGGCCGCTGAGCCCCAGCTCCTTCGGCAGACCGAGCGGCACGCCCAGCGCGACCGAGCCGACATAGTACTTGTTGCCGCCCAGCGCGTCCTGCGAAACGATGTCCCGGGGGCCGATGCCGGCCGGCGCGAAGCCGCGAAGATTGTCGCCGCCCACGAAGAACCGGTCCTGGAGCAGCACGGGCTGGCCGTTCCAGCCGAAGATGTCGCCGGCCTCGCCGGTGACGCTGACCACCCAGCCGGGCCATAGCGGATAATAGTAGCCGGCGCTGAGCTTGTTGCGCACGTAGTCGACGCCGAACCCGACGCCGGCGAAGTCGTTGCCGAGCGAGGCGTACCAGCCGCTCGTCGGATCGATCCGGTTGTCGCGCCGGTCGTAGAGCAGCACCTGGCCGATCGACGAGGTCGTATGGGTGCCCTGCTCCAGCGCGATGAACAGCGAGGCGTCGCTCTGCACGTCGGTGATGTCGTCCGACCGTGCGGTGTATTTGAGCGTCTGCCGCAGGTTCTCGGTCAGCTGATAGCCGGTGCGCAGCGCGCCGCCATAGGAGAACTGCTGATAGGCCGGCGTGATGCCGGAGAAGAACGAGGCGGTCGGGCTGGTCTTGATCTCGAACAGGTCGAACCCGGCGGCGATGTTTGAATCGAGGAAGTAGGGTTCGGTAAAGCTCAGGTTGACCTGCTGCGAGCGGAAGGACACGACCGTGCCGATCTGGACGTCCTGACCGCGACCGAGGAAGTTGCGCTCGCGCAGCGTGATGTCGGCGAGCGGGCCGTCGGTCGTCGAGAAACCGACGCCGAGCGACAACTCGCCGGTCGACTGCTCCTCGACCTCGACCGTGACGACGGTCCGGTCGGGCGCCGAGCCCTGCGCCGTATTGGTCTCGACCTTCTTGAAGAAGCCGAGGTTTTTGATGCGGTCCTTCGAGCGCTGCAGCTTGTTGCTGTTGAACGCGTCGCCTTCGACGAGGCGCATCTCGCGGCGGATCACCTTGTCGAGCGTGCGCACGTTGCCGACGATGTCGATCCGCTCGACATAGACCTGCGGCCCCTCCTGCACATCGAAGGTGATGTCGATCGTGCGCGCGTCGCGGTTGCGGGTGATCTGCGGCTTGATCTCGACAAAGGCGTAGCCGCGATTGCCGAGCGCGTCGGTCAGGGTCGAAATCGAGCGCTCGACCGCATTGGCGTCGTACCAGTCGCCCGACTGCACCTTGAGCAGCGGCAGCACCTGGTCCTTCGGCAGATCCTTGAGCTTGATGTTGACGTCGACCTTGCCGAACTTGTAGCGCTCACCCTCGTCGACGGTGAAGGTCACGATGAAGCCGTCGCGGTCGGGCGTCAGCTCGGCGATCGCCGACACGACGCGGAAATCGGCATAGCCCTGCGACAGGTAGTATTTGCGCAGCAGCTCGCGGTCGTAGGTGATCCGGTCGGGATCGTAGGTATCGGCGTTCGACAGGAACCGGTACCAGCGGTTCTCCTTGGTGTCGACGACGCCGCGCAACGTCGAATCACTGAACTCCTTGTTGCCGACGAAATTGATGCTGCGCACCGTGGTGCTCGGCCCCTCATTGATCTCAAAGACGAGATCGACGCGGTTCTCCGACAGTTGGATGACCTTGGGCTCGACGGTTGCGGCAAAACGCGCGTGCCGCCGGTAGAGGTCGAGGATGCGCCGGACATCGTTCTGCACCCGCGAGCGGGTGTAGACGACGCGCGGGCGCAGCTGGATCTCGTTGGTCAGGTCCTTCTCCGAGAGCTTGTCGTTACCCTCGAACGAGATGCGGTTGATGATCGGGTTCTCGACCACCTTGACGACCAGGGTGTTGCCCTGCCGGTCGAGCTTGACGTCGGCGAAGAGGCCGGTGGCGAACAGCGCCTTCAGCGAGCTGTCGACGCGACCCGGGTCCCACGGGTCGCCGGGCTGCAGCAGCAGGTAGGAGCGCACCGTCTCGGGCTCGATGCGCTGCAGCCCCTCGATCCTGATGTCGGAGATCGTGCCGAGATTGGCCGGCGGGCCAGGCCGGGCCGCGACCGGCACGGCGGGTGCCCGGCGCACCACCGCCGGGCGCCGCACCATCCGCGGCGGCGGGGCGCGCGACGGGCGAGGCGGCAGCGGCTGGACGAGCGGCGTCTGCGGCGGCGGCGGGGCAGGCGGCGGTGGCGGCACCAGGTTGCCCTGGGCGACCGGCGCGGGCGCTGGCGGCGGGGCGGGCGCCGGCGCGGCGCCCTGGTCGCTCGGCGGGGTCGGCGGCGGCGGAGCCACCAGCTGTTGCGCCTCAACCTCGGTCGCGGGCATCAGCCGCACGGCCGCGAACACCGCGGCGGCAAGGGGGGCCGCCCAGACCTTCCTCAGCCGTCGGAACTGCACAGACCCCCACCCCAAGACGTGTTCTTAGCTCGTGATCGCCCCAAGAAGTTAGGTCACGAGACCTTTGACGAACTCCACGATCCGAAGGTGAACGAGGTCATTCCAGGTGGCGAACACCATGAGCGTCAACACCAAGGCCAACCCGATCCGAAAACCGAACTCCTGAGCGCGCTGGCCCAGCGGTTTCCCGCGAATCGCCTCAGCGGCATAGAACAGCAGATGGCCCCCGTCAAGCACGGGCACCGGAAACAAGTTGATAAGCCCAAGATTGATCGACAGCACCGCCATGAACCACAACAGCGGGACGATGCCGCCCTCGGCGACCTCCCCGGACATCTGCGCGATACGCAGCGGTCCGCCGAGCTCGTCGCTTGCCCGGGTGCCGATGATGATCTGCCACATCGCCTGCAGCGTCGACGCGGTCAGGTTGCCGGTTTCGTCGAATGCCTGAACGACCGCGCTCGCCGGGTTGCGCTTGACGTATTCGACGCCGCTGCGGCTGATGCCGAGCAGGCCGATCTCGTGCCGGTTGCCGAAGCGGTCGGTCATCTCGGTCAGCGTCGGGGTGACGTGGAGCGTGACCGGCTGACCGGCGCGGCGCACCGTGATCGTCATCGGCTCGCCAGGGTTGAGCCGAACGATCTGCTGCACATCCTCGAACCGCTCGATCGCGCGCCCGTCGATATCGACGATCGTGTCGCCGACCTGAATGCCGCCCTTCTCGGCCGCGCTGCCGGGCTGCACCTGGCCGACATCGGCCGGCGTGAACGGCTGGCCGTAGGTCGCGAAGAGCAGCGCCAGGACGACGATGGCGAACACGAAATTCGCCAGCGGCCCGCCGCCGACGATCGCCACCCGCTGCAGCAGCCCCTTGTGATGAAACGACACCTCGCGCTCGGCCGCGGTCATCTCACCCAATCGCAGCGCCGAGAAGCTCGAGCTCGGATCGCTGTCCCCGAACATCTTCACATAGCCGCCGAGCGGGATCGCGCTGAACTTCCAGCGCGTGCCGGCGCGGTCGTTCCAGCCGAAGAGCTCGGGTCCGAAGCCGATCGAGAACACCTCGATGCGCACGCCGGTGCGGCGCGCGATCAGGTAGTGGCCGAGCTCGTGCACGAAGACGAGCACCGTCAGCACGACCAGGAAGATGCCGACATACCACAGCCCGCCGTGGAGGAACGGGGTCACATAACTCATGGGCTATCCGATTGCCGGAACATGGTTGCGCGCGCGGCGCGCCGCGAGTTCGCCCGCCAGCGCACGCGCCTGAGCGTCTATATGGTGCACATCGTCGAGCGAGCCAAGCGGCCCGACCGGCATCGCCGCCAGCGTCTCCTCGACCGTCGCGGCGATGTCGAGGAAGCCGATGCGGCCGTCGATGAAGGCGCGCACCGCGGTCTCGTTCGCCGCGTTGAGCACGGTCGGGGCGCCGCCGCCCTGGACCAACGCCTCGCGCGCCAGGCGCAGCGCCGGAAAGCGCAACGGATCCGGCGGCTCGAAGGTCAGCCGGCCGACCGCGGCGAGGTCGAGGCGCTCCATGGGCGCCGCCGCGCGCCCCGGCCAGCCGAGCACATAGGCGATCGGCGTGCGCATATCGGGCGTCCCCATATGCGCCAGCACCGAGCCGTCGTGATAGGTGACGAGGCCGTGGATCACCGATTGCGGGTGGATCACCA
>DATJOB010000331.1:0-7258 GCA_035507475.1 Allostellaceae bacterium
CCGCCGGGTCCTGCGCCGCCGCCTCGGCGATGATCGCGTCGAGCCCGAGGCCGCTCGCCTCCTCGATCCCGTAGCGCAGGCCGGCCGCCGCGGCGGGCCGCCGCACGATCTCGCCGAGCTCGGCCGGGCGCGGCGGCGCCAGGCTGTATTGCCGCCCGGTCGCCAGCTCGCGCAGCCCGGGCGCGTCGTCGATGCGGTGATAGAAATCGCTGCGCAGCGTGGCGATCAGCCAGACATGCCCGCTCGCGGCGAGCGCGGTCAGCAGCGCGACGAAGCCGGCGCGCTCGCCCGGGTCGGCGAGCGTGAACAGCTCCTCGAACTGGTCGACCAGCAGGACCAGCCGCGGCGCGCCCGCCGCCGCCGCCGGGGCGGCCTGCTGCGCCGCGCGCAGCCCACCCCCGACCGGCAGCGCGCCCTGCGCCGGCGCGCCGCGCCATTGCTGCGCCAGCGCGGCGGTCTCGATGCCGGCGCCGGGCAGCTCGGGCAGCCCCTGCCGGACGACCGCCCCGGCGAGCCGGTCGAACACGTCGCCGACCGCGCCGCCCGGCCGGAACAGCGCGCTGCGCCACAGCGAGACGCCGGTGACGACCCCCGGCACGGTCAGCGTCGGGATGACGCCGGCGCGGATCAGCGACGACTTGCCGCTGCCGCTCGCGCCGAGCACGACGAGCGCCGCGATCCCCGCCTCGGCATTGCCGGCGAGCGCCTCGATGACCTCCTTCTCCGCCTGCTCGCGGCCGAAGAAGATCGCCGCGTGCTCGGCCTGGTAGGCCTCGAGGCCGCGGAACGGCGAGCCGCTTGTCCAGGTGATCTCGCTCGCGTCGCCGCGCGAGGCCGCCCCCGACAGGCGCTGGCGCAGGAGCTGCCGCAGATGCTGCTCGAGCGCCGCCTCGAGCCCGTCGAGGTCGCGGAACGTGTTGAAGGCAGCGGTGAAACGGCCCTCGTCGCTGACGAAATGCCGGCTCCAGAAGGCCTGCAGCGCGCGCCATTGCTGGCGCGCCGCTTCGAGCTGCTCCTCGTGGTCGAAATCGGCGCGGCCGGGCGCCTCCTTGCGATAGACGAGAAGGTCGGGGACCCCGGCCGAGCGGCGATGCGCCAGCGCATCCTCGAATTCCCATTCGGTGCCGGTGACCGGGCGGCGCCCGTCGATCCCCTGATAGGGGTCGGGGAGCGGCGTTCCCAGCCGCGACCAGAGGATCATCACCACGATATCGGCCTCGGACGGGCGGACGATGGCGTCCTGGAAATTGCCCGAGGCGAGCATCGGCTCGTATTCCCAGAGCACCGCGGTAAGGTCGAAGAAGCGCGCGAACTCGTGCGCCAGCCGGTTGATGACGATCGCCGCACGCCGCCGCTCGTCGGCGACGTCGCCCGGCGAGGAGATGAAGATGCGGAGCCGCTGGTCGGCCATCGTTCGCGCCGTGTTGTTGCCGCGAGGCTTGATAGCGCAAGACGAAACCGCCCGGTAACCGGATTTGCGCGCCAGCCGCGGCGCCGGGGCTGCGCCGGGCGGCCCGCGGGTTGCAGGACGCCGCGGCGCGAAAGTTGTATGGTGCCGGACCGAGACCGCGCAGACCCCCCACGCGATGCCCTATCCCGCGCATCTGATACCGACCACCGTCGTCGGCTCCTATCCGCAGCCCGAGTGGCTGATCGACCGGGCGGCGCTCGAAAAGCACGGCGTGCCGCGCGTCCACGCGCACGAGATCTGGCGCGTCGCGCCCGAGCGGCTGAAGGAGGCGCAGGACGACGCGACGGTGCTGGCGATCGGCCGCATGGAGCGGCTCGGCATCGACATCGTCAGCGACGGCGAGATGCGGCGCGAGAGCTACTCCAACTATTTCTCGCTGGCCCTCGAGGGGATCGACGCCGAGCGTCCCGGCTCGGTGATCGGCGCCAACGGCCGGGCGACGCCGGTGGCGCGGGTCGTCGGCCGGATCCGCCGCAAGGGCCGGGTCGAGGTCGACGACGCGGCGTTCCTGGTGCGGCACGCGACGCGGGCGACGAAGATCACGCTGCCCGGTCCGTTCACGATGTCGCAACAGGTGCAGAACGAGTTCTACAAGGACGAGGCCGAGCTGGCGATGGATTACGCCGACGCGGTCAACGCCGAGCTGCGCGAGCTGAAGGCGACCGGCATCGATGTCGTCCAGCTCGACGAGCCGTGGGTGCGCGCCGCGCCCGACAAGGCGGCGCGCTACGGCGTCGCGGCGATCAACCGCGCGCTCGCCGGGATCGCCGGACCGAGCGTCGTCCATATCTGCCTCGGCTACGGCCATCTCGTGCGCAACAAGCCGAGCGGCTACGCCTTCCTGCCGCAGCTCGCCGACTCGGCGGCGACGCAGGTCTCGCTCGAAGCGGCGCAGCCGCGTCTCGATCTCGGCGTGCTCGGGGAGCTGTCGGCGAAAACCATCCTGCTCGGCGTCCTCGACCTCGGCGACCCGGCGGTCGAAAGCGCCGCCACCGTGGCCGAGCGGCTGCGTGCCGGGCTGCGCCACGTCGCCGCCGAGAAGCTGGTCGCGGCGCCCGATTGCGGGATGAAGTACCTGCCGCGCGAGCGGGCCGACGGCAAGCTGCGCGCCCTGGTCGAAGGCGCGGCGCTGGTGCGGCGGGAACTCGCGGGATGAGGCGCGCGCTGCTCGTCGCGGGGCTGCTGACGGCGATTGCGGCGGCCCTCCCGGCGCGCGCCGAGAACGTCGATCTGCTGCTGGTGCTGGCCGCCGACGTGTCGCGCAGCATCAACGATGAGGAGTTCAACCTGCAGCGCAAGGGCTACGCCGCGGCGCTCGCCGACCCCAAGGTGATCACCGCGATTAGCCGCGGCGCCAACCGCGCGGTCGCGCTCACCTATGTCGAATGGGCCGGATCGGGAGAGCAGAAGATCGTCGTCGATTGGACCACCATCCACGACGGCGAGGACGCCGCGGTCGTCGCCTCGGCGATCCTCGCGGCACCGCGCTCGTTCCTGTCGCGCACCTCGATCAGCGAGGCGATCGACTTCTCGGTCGCGCAGCTCGCGGCGGCGCCGGCGAGCGCCGAGCGCAAGGTGATCGACATCTCGGGCGACGGCACCAGCAACGCCGGCCGGCCGGTCGGCGACGCGCGCGACGAGGCGGTCGCCAAGGGGATCACGATCAACGGGCTGGCGATCATCAACACGCAAATCAACCCCGGCTTCCTGTCGCACACCCAGCCGCCGGGCGGCCTGCCCAACTACTACCGCGAGAACGTGATCGGCGGCACCGGCGCTTTCCTCCTCGTTGTCGAGAATTTCGCGACCTTCACCGAGGCGATGACCCGCAAGCTGGTCAGCGAGATCGCCGGCCTGCCCGGCGCTCCGCGCCACGCGTGGAACGCCGCCGGACTGCGATGAGGACAACGCCGCTGCCGGTCCCCTCCCAAGCCTCTGCCGCCGCGACCGCGCGGCGGGGGACTTGCAGCGGCGGCTGCAACCGGGTCGGGCCGCCATGAGCGCGACCGCCTGAACCCCTCCGGTTTTTCGAGGACCCTGCCCGATGCCCGACGACGTGCCGATTGCCGCCAGCCACGAGGTCGAAACGCGCGACCTCGAATACCGCCGCGCCGCCGACGGGCCGCTGCTCGCCCGGCTCTACCGGCCGAAGGGTCGCGGGCCGTTCCCGGCGCTCGTCGAGGTGCATGGCGGCGCCTGGGCTTCGGGCGACCGGCTCAACAATGCGCCGCTCGACCTGGCGCTGGCGAAAAGCGGCATCGTCGTGCTGGCGATCGATTTCAGCATGCCGCCGCGGCACCGCTACCCGGCCTCGATCGCCGACATCCATTATGCGACGCGCTGGCTCAAGGCGCATGCCGCGGAATTCGGCAGCCGCGCCGATCTCGTCGCCGGGCTCGGCACGTCGAGCGGCGCGCACCAGCTGTTGCTGAGCGCACTCAAGCCGGACGACCCGCGCTACGCCGCGCTGCCGCTCGCCGCCCCGGAAAGCGGCGCAGGCAGCGACGCGCGCCTGCCTTATCTGGTGCTGTGCTGGCCGATCTCCGACCCGCTCGCGCGCTACCGCATGGTCAAGGAGAAGGGCAACACGCGCCTGGTCGAGGCGCACGACGCCTATTGGGCGTCGGAAGCCGAGATGGCCGAAGGCAGCCCGCAGCGGATCGTCGAGAGCGGCGAGGCGGCCGGCCTGCCGCCGGCGATCGTGCTGCAGGGCACCGCCGACGACAACGTCACGCCCGACATGGCCGATCGCTTCGCCGCCGCGTGGCGCGCCAAAGGCGGCAGCCTCGATCTGCACAAGTTCGACGGCCAGCCGCACACCTTTGTGATGCGCGACCCGACGAGCGATGCCGCCCGCCGCGCCTGCGAGCTGGCGCGCGATTTCGTGCTGACGCGCGCCCGGGTCTAGCTAACGCGGCTCCAGCGCCTCGATGCGGCGCTGCAGCCGTTGCAGCATCTGCAGCATGCGCGCGCTGTCGGGGCCGGCTGCGCCGGTTTCGAGCTTCACCAGGATCGCCCCCTGGACCAGCAGCTCATCCTTGATGTCGGCCAGGTCGCCCGCCATCCGGTCGACGCGCTCGCGCAGCGCCCGCACATCGTCGTGGATGCGCTGCACCAGCTCGCCAAGCAAATTCAGATCAACATCGGCCATCGGGCGCGTTGTAGCACGCGCACCGCTCCGCACCAAACCGGACCCCATCGACGCGAGAGCTAGCGCGCCGCGGCCATCCGGTCGGCGGCGACCGCGCCGTCTTTCAGCACCAGCGCGATGTTGGCCGGGTCGCGCAGCAGCGCGATGTCGGCGAGCGGGTCGCCGCGCACCACGACGAGGTCGGCGAGCTTGCCCGTCTCGACCGTGCCGAGCTCGGCCTCCCTGCCGCAGCATTCGGCGGCCCATGCGGTGCCCGCCTGGATTGCCTGCATCGCCGTCAGTCCCGCCTTGACGAGACATTCGAGCTCGCCGGCATTGGCCGGGTGGCCGTGCCCCCCGGCATCGGTGCCGGCGACGACCTTGACCCCGGCCGCGAGCGCCTGGCGGATCGCCGCGACATGCGGCTCGTAGAGCTCGCGCGCCCGCTCGCGGACATGCGGCTGCGGCGAGTTGCGGTGGTATTCGTAGACGAGCAGCGTCGGCACGAAGACGATGCCGCGCTCGGCCATGCGCTCGAGGTGGCGCGGATCCTCGGCGAGGTAGCAGCCGTGCTCGATCGAATCGACCCCGGCCTCGATCGCGATGCCGAGCCCGCGCCCGCCCAGCGCATGGCACATCACGCGGCGGTCGAGCGCGTGCGCCTCGTCGACCAGCGCCTGCATCTCGTCGAGGTTGAAGGCGGCGTCGCGCGGCCCATGGCCGGGGCGCGAGCTGGCGCCGCCGGTCGTCGCGCATTTGATGAAGTCGGCGCCGGCGCGCACCATGCGGCGCACCACGGGGCGCACATCGGCGAGCGTCTCGACGACGCCGCTCGGCAGCAGCGGGTCGCCCGGCACGCAGCAGCAATCGCCCGACGGGCTCACCCGGTCGCCGATCCCGCCGATCGGCGAGACGATCGAGATCGAGACGAGGAGGCGCGGTCCGGCGCAGAGCCCCTCCTCGATCGCCCGCTTGAACCCGGCGTCGAGCCCGCCGGCGTCGCGGATCGTCGTGTAGCCGGCCTCGAGCGTCTGGCGCAGCACCGCAGCGGTGCGCAGGTGCCGCGTGCTCTCCGGCTCGTCGATGCCCCAGCGATGCGCCAGGTCGTAGCGGTGGTTCGCCATGTGGTCGTGGCAGTCGATGAGGCCGGGGAGCAGCGACATCCCGGCGCAATCGAAAACCGCGGCCTCGGCCGGGAACTCGCTTTGCCGGCCGCGCTCGACCGCGACGATCCGGTTGTCGCGCACCACCACCGTCGCCCCGGCCGCCGGTGCCGCGCCGGTGCCGTCGATCAGCCTTGCGTTCCTGAGGACTTTCACCGCGCCGCTCCCTCGCCATCTGTGGTGCGGAATGGGAAGCCTCGCATGAAACCGATGGCGACGATACCGCCGCGACACGCGGCCCGCCCCGCGCTGCCGCTGCTCATGATGGTGCCGCTACTGGCGCTGGGGTTGCTGGCGCTCGCCGCCGGCGCCGCTTCCGCCGCCAGCCCCGACGAGGCGCCGCCGGTCCCGGCCGGGCAGACGCGGGTCTGGTTCCTGCGCCTGCTGCTGCCGGGGACCGCGATGCACCCGCCGACGATCTACGCCGACGGCACCCCGATCGGCCAGAGCGCCGAGGGCACCGCCTTCTACCGCGACTTCCCGCCGGGAACGCACAGCTTTACCGTGGAGAATTGCCTGCCGCAAACCGGCACCGGGCAGACGCTGACGCTGCGTCCCAACACCCAGGTCGCGATCGAGGTCACCTCCGACGAGAACGGCCCGGACTTCTATTGCGTGCCGAGCCAGATCTCGTATCTGCGCCTCGTGCCGTTGCAGCAGGTGCCCTACGAATTCGCCCAGGTCAACTACGCCGGCGGCAGCTAGTCGAAGCGGCGCTCACAGTCCCGGGCGGCGGCCCCGCCACGGCGTCGCGCGCTCGTAGGCGTCGGCGGCGCGCAGCACCGTCGCGTCGGCGAAGCGCCGTCCGACGATCTGGAACGACAGCGGCAGCCCGGCCGCGCTGTAGCCGCAGCACACCGCCATCGCCGGCGAGCCGGTGACGTTGAACGGCATGGTCAGCGACGGGCGCTCCATGATCGCGAATTTCGGCACCGCGTCGATCTGCGGCGCCTCGCCGGGCGCGACCGCGGTCATCACCAGGTCGAGGTCGCCCATCGCCCGGTCGAGCTCGTCGACGAGCTCGCGGCGCCGCCGCGTCGCCTGCACGTAATCGGCGCCGGTGAGGAGGCCGGCCAACGCCATCCGGTCGCGGAAGATCTCGCCGTAATCGGTGAAGCGGGTGCGCAGGTTGGCTTCGTGGATCGCGTAGGCCTCGGCCATCATGATCAGCACGCCGCAGGCCGCCCACTCGGCGAGCGGCGACAGCGTCAGCTCGCGTACCGCCGCGCCCATCGCCTCGTATTGCTTGGCGGCGTCGTCGATCGCGTCGCGGGTCGCCGCGTCGGCGACATTGTCGGTGGTGTAGAAATGGCGCACGAGGCCGATGCGCAGGCCCTTGACGTCGCCGGTGAGCGCTTGCCGGTAATCGGCGAGGGCGACCTTGGCGCTGGCCGGATCGGCGGGGTCGTGCCCGGCCATCGCCTGCAGCATGATCGCGCAGTCTTCCGCGGTCCACGCCATCGGCCCGGCATGGTCGAGCGAAAAGGCGAGGGG
>DATJOB010000332.1:0-5794 GCA_035507475.1 Allostellaceae bacterium
GGCTCGAAGCTCGTGAAGCCGGTGAGATTGCCGCCGGGCTGGGCGAGGCTCGAGACGAATCGCTGCGCGATCGGGTCCGAGACAGAGATGAACACGACCGGGATGGTCGCGGTCGCGCGCTTCAACGGCGCCACCGCCGGCGCGCCGCCGGCGAGGATCACGTCGGGCTGATCCGCCACCATCTGGCTGGCGAGCTGATTGATGCGCTGCTGATCGCCATCGCCCCAGCGATAGTCGATGCGCGCGGTGCGTCCGCCGATCCAGCCCAGTTGCTGCATCGATTGCCGGAAGATCGAGCCCAGATCCTCGGTCTCGGGATCGCTTTCCGCGGTCGGCATCAGCACGCCAATCCGCTTCAGCCTGCCTTGTGCGAGCACCGCGCGCGGCCCCATCACGGCGGCGGCCGAGGCCGCGGCCAGGAGATCGCGGCGCCTCATCGCTCGTGCAGGCTTTCCTGCTGGAACCGGAGGAGCGGCGACAAGAGATAGCTGATGACGCGGCGCGATCCGGTCTTGATCTCGACCGTGACCGCCATGCCGGGCGCGAGCCGCACCTCGCGGCCGTCGATCATCATCGTGTCGCGGTCGAGCGCGATGCGGGTCGGATAGACGAGCGACTGCCCCTCGGGCTCGCTGTCGGTGTCGCTGTTGGTCGAGGATTTCTGCGGCTCGGCGCTCTCGGCCTTTTGCAGCGGCACGGCGTCGGCCGACACGCTCCGCACGGTGCCGTGCAGGAGCCCATATTTGGTGAAGGAAAAAGTGTCCACCTTGATCTCCGCTTCCTGCCCCTCGTGGACGAAGCCCACGTCGCGGTTGGAGACATCGGCGTCTATCTCGAGGCGGCTGTCAAGCGGCACGACCGTCAGCAGAGGCTGAGCCGGCGTCACGACGCCGCCCACGGTATGGACGGCAAGCTCTTGCACCGTGCCGTCGACCGGCGCCGTCAAGGTTTGCAGCCGCGTGCGCTCGTTCGCCTTGATCACATCCTGCGACAGCCCGGCGGCCTTGGCCTCGGCGGCCTCGAGCTGCGCTTCCTGGGTCTGGCGATATTCCGAAATGGTTTCATCGCGCGCGGCCGAAAGCGCCTGAAGCGCCGCGTCGGCCTCGTGCGTGTGCTCCGCTTCGATCGGCAAATCCTTCTGCTGCTCGACGAGGTCGCTCTCGGTCTGGAGATAGGTGAGCTTCGACCCGTATCCTTTGTCGGACAGGTATTTCCGGATATCGGCCTGTTGCTGGAGGATGGGGATCGTCGCCTGAAGCTTTTGCACCGTGGCGGCGGCGGCGTCGCGGTCGGCCTGTTTTGCCACGCGCTGGCGATCGAGGCTCGCGAGCTTGGCGCGCTGTTCGGCATCCTGATCGATCAAGAGCTGGCGCGCGGTCGCGACCATGGCCGGCGGCGCGCCCGCCGGCGGAGCGAAGGATGCGGCCGGATCATCGACCGACTGAAGCGACGCCTGGAGCCGCGCCACGTCGAGCCGCGCGGCCCACAGGTCGCTTTCCATGTGCCCGCGCTCGGCATCGGAAATGGTGGGATCGAGCTCGATCAGCACGTCGCCGGCCTTCACCTGCTGTCCGTCCTGGACATGGATCGCGCGCACGACGCCGATCTCGAACGGCTGCACGGTCTTGCTGCGGCCGGACGGCACGACCTTGCCGGTGGCCGAAGCGACGATGTCGACCCTGCCGATGCTCGCCCAGGCGAGCGCGAGGCAGAAGAGAAGGCAGATGGTGAGCGAGATCGAGCGCCCGATCGGCGACGGCGGCGTCTCGACGATCTCGAGCGCCGCCGGCAGGAACGCGAGCTCGTCGCGGCCGCGCAGATCGCGCGAGCGCGCCGCGACGACGGCCCTTCCCGGCTTCACGATATGCCCGCCTGAAGCCGGTGGAGCGAGGCGTAGCGTCCGCCCGTGCCGATCAACTGATCGTGCGTGCCGTCCTCGACGAGGCGCCCGCGGTCCAAAGTGATGATGCGGTCGGCCCGGCGCACGGTCGAGAGCCGGTGGGCGATGACGAGCACGGTGCGGCCTTTCGCGATGCGCTGCATGTTGTTCTGGATGATCCGCTCGCTCTCATAGTCGAGGGCGCTCGTCGCTTCGTCGAAGATCAGAATGCGCGGGTCCATGGTGAGCGCGCGGGCGATGGCGACGCGCTGGCGCTGTCCGCCCGACAAGGTGCTGCCGCGCTCGCCCACCATCGTGTCATAGCCTTCGGGCAGCTCGACGATGAAGTCGTGCGCGCCGGCAAGCTCGGCCGCCGCCAGCACGCGCTGCATCGGCATGCCCGGGTCGGCGAGGGCGATATTGTCTCGGATGGTGCGATTGAAGAGCACGTTCTCCTGCAGCACCACGCCGACCTGGCGCCGGAGCCAGGCGATGTCGACCATCGCGAGATCGACCCCGTCGACGAGCACGCGGCCGGTCTCGGGCACGTAAAGACGCTGCACCAGCTTCGCGAGCGTGCTCTTCCCGGAGCCCGACGGGCCGACGATGCCGACGACCTGACCCGCCGGCACGGCAAAGCTCACATCGTGCAGGATCTCGGGCCCGTCGATGCGGTAGCGGAACCCCACATGCTCGAGCGTCACGTCGCCGCGGATCGCCGGCAGCGCGGAGCGGGTCGGGCTGTAGGTCGGCTCGGCCGGCGTGTTGAGGATGTCGCCGAGCCGCTGGATCGAGAGCCGCGCCTGATGGAAATCCTGCCAGGTCTGCGCCATGCGCAGCACCGGCTGGGCGACGCGGCCCGCCATGATGTTGAAGGCGACGAGCTCGCCCACCGAAAGCTGCTGCGTGATGACGAGCCGGGCGCCGAAGAACAGCGTCGCGGCGGTGACGATCTTCGAGACCAGCTGAACCGCGTTCGACGCGGTGTTGCCGAGGCTCAGGACGCGGAAGCTCGCGGCCACATAGCCCGCGAGCTGCTCTTCCCAGCGGCGCTGCATCTGCGGCTCGACCGCCATTGCCTTCAAGGTCTCGACGCCGTTGACGCTTTCGACCAGGAATGCCTGGTTCTCGGCGTTGCGGCGGAACTTCTCGTCGAGACGGCGGCGGAAGAGCGGCGTCACGCCGGCGGAGATGGCGATATAGATCGGGAACGCGCCCACCACGATCATGGTGAGGAGCGGCGAATAGATCAGCATTACCGCGATGAAGACGAAGGTGAAGAACAGATCGATCACGAGCGTCAGCGCCGAGCTCGTGAGGAAGTTGCGGATATTTTCGAGCTCGCGCACGCGCGCGACGCTGTCACCCGTGCGCCGCGTCTGGAAATAGCCGAGCGGCAGGCCCAAAAGGTGGCGGAAGAGGCGCGCGCCCAGCTCGACATCGATCCGGTTCGTCGTGTGCGAGAAGAGATATGTCCGCAAGGTCGACAGCACCGCCTCGAACACCGAGATCGTGACCATGCCGAGGACCAGCACGTCCAAGGTGCTGATGCCGCGATGGACCAGGACCTTGTCGATGATGACCTGGAAGAAGAGCGGCGTGACGAGCGCGAAGAGCTGCAGGAAGAACGAGGCGACCAGCACCTCGCCGAGCAGGCTGCGATATTTGTGGATGGCGCCCAGGAACCAGGTGACGTCGAACCGGCGGGTCAGGTCCGAAAGCGCCGCGCGCCGCGTCATCAGCACGACGCGCCCGTCCCAGGCCGCGCAGAATTCCGCCTCGCTCACGACTTGCGGGCGCTGCGTGTACGGCGCCTGGACAATGAGCTTGCCTTCGCCCGCGCGGCCCATCACGAGGAAGCTGCCGTCCTTCATCGCGGCGATGCCGGGAAGCGGCGTGTCGGCAAGGCGCTGCCAGTTGGTCTTGAAGACCCGCGCCTTGAGGCCCAGCGTCTTGGCGCAGCGCAGCATCTCGGCGATGCCGATAGGCGCGCCGCCGAATTCGTGGCGGATCTGCTCGGGATCGGCGCCGACGCCCTGGAAGCGCAGCAGCATCACGAGCGCGCCAAGCCCGGAATCGAGCGGCCTTTGTTCTACGGACTCGATCGCCATGCCGTCCCAAAACCTCGGGTGATGTCGTGCTGAGAAGAGGCTCTTCGGACGATAACGGCGCGGCTTTAAGGATACCTTATCAAGTGCCGCGCCGACGGCGGGATCGCGCGCCAAAAAAGCGTGGGGCCGGCCCCCTTTTTCAAGACGGCCGGCCCCGTTCGTCCGAGAAAGATGTCGACGATCAGGCGCAGCCCGAAGAGGCGAGGCAGTTGCTGTCGCTGCCGCCGCAGCTGCCGATGTTGGAGCCGCCGCACTCGCCGCCGCCGTAAGAGCCGCCGCCGCAGCTTCCGCTGCTGCTGCTGCCGCCGCCACAGCTTCCGCCGCTATAGGAGCCGCCGCCGCACGGGTTGCTGGAGCCGCCGCAATTATCGTCGCCGCCACAGCCGCCGCCGCTGCCGGTGCCACAGCTGCCGCCGCCGGCGGTGCTTCCCGCGGGCGACGTATAGGTGATAAGCAGGCCGTTATCTTGCGTCTGCCCGCTCCCCGCGGTCGCCGGCGAGAACGGGCTGAAGCCGAATTCGTTGTTCATATACGATGCTTCGTCGTTGACGATGCCGGTGTCGGTGCCGAGGCTGAACCCGCTCGCGACATATTGGCCGAAGAGGCTGAACGACACGGACTGATCCGTCGCGTAGTCGGCGACCGAGACCAGCGAGGTGTCGGTCGAGCTTTGGAACACGCAGGTGAGCTGGTCGTATCCGAAATCGACCTGGTTGGCGCCGGCCGGCGGTGGTGCGTCGCTCGACATCGCTGGCGGGGTCGTCGTCGCGTCCGAGCCCGACATGTCGGTCACGTCGATCGCGTTGAGGGCCGTGAAGGTGCTGCCTTGCGAGCCGCTGCCGCTGGTGCCGCCGCAATCGCCGCCGCCGCCCCAATTGCTGCCGCCGCCACACTCGCCACCGCCGCTGTAGCCACCGCCGCCGCCGCATGAGCCGCCGCTGTCGTCACAGCCGCCGCCCCACCCGCCATTGCTGCCGCCGCTGTTGCTCGCAAAGCCGGAGACGGCTTGCGACGTGCCGCCCAGATTGACGATCAGCGCGCCGTCGAGCTCGCCGCTCGAGTCCTGCACGAGGTCGCCGCCGCCGCAGCTCAGGACATAGGTGTCGCCGCCGGTGAAGCTCGTCGCGGCCGTGTAGTTGTTGTCGGCGTCAAAGCTGCCGGAGAGGAAGGTTCCCGCATTGCCGGTCAGCGTGTCGCCCCAGGTCCCGCTCCACGTGCCGGCGCTGGTGTCGAAGGTCGCGTCGCCGACGCCGGTGCCGGCGATCATCGTGTCGCCGCCAAGGGACGCGTACGTGGCGGGGTTGAATTCGGGATTGGCGCCCATGAGGAAGTCGCCGCTGCCGTTGCCGGCCTCGAGGACGTCGTTGCTGCTGGTACCAGGCACGGTGATGCCGATGATGGGCGGATTGCTCAAGGGCGTCGCCGGATTGGTCGGCGTCGTGCCGAAGAGGGGCCCATAGGCCGCCGCGCCCATCGCCAGAACGTCGTAATTCCCGTCGCCGCACTGCAACAGGTTGTTCCCCGCCACATCCGCGTTGGCGACCGAGACCAGGTCGAAATTGCCGTCGCCGACGGTCAAAGTGTTGTTGTCGCCCGAGGTGACGGAGATGAAGTCGTCGTTGCCGTCGCCGAGCGTGATGCAGTTCTCGCTGCCGGTCTGGAACTGGGCCTCGTCCTGCTGCCCATCGCCCATCGTGATGGTGTTGCCGGAGCCGGTCTGGAAATTCGCATAGTCATAGGAGCCGTCGCCCATCGACACGAGCGAGTTGTTGCCCGAGCCCCACTGGACCGTGTCGTTGTTGCC
>DATJOB010000333.1:0-31569 GCA_035507475.1 Allostellaceae bacterium
GATACCTGACGATCCGCCCGCCATACCGACTGCCAGCTACCGCCTCCAGCTCAACGCCGGCTTCACCTTCGATTCGCTTTCCCGCATCGCGCCCTATCTCGCGGCGCTCGGCGTCAGCCACATCTACGCCTCGCCGCTCGCCGAGGCACGCCCGGGATCGACGCACGGCTACGACATCGTCAACCACAACCGGCTCAACCCGGAGATCGGCAGCGAGGACGAGTTCCGCGCGCTGGTCGCGGCGCTGCGCAAGCGCGGCATGGGCCTCGTGCTCGACATCGTGCCGAACCACATGGGCATCGGGCCGGACAACGCGTGGTGGCTCGACGTGCTCGAATGGGGCGAGCGGTCGCGCCACGCCGCCTATTTCGACATCAACTGGGAGGCGGCGGCGCGACCCGACCTCAAGGGCCGCGTGCTGCTGCCGGTACTCGGCGACCAGTATGGCGCGATCCTCGAACGCGGCGAGATCGCGCTGCGCTTCGACCCGGAGGCCGGCGCGTTCAGCTTCCACTATTACGAGCACCGCTTCCCGGTCTCGCCATTCGCCTATGCCGACATCCTGGCGGCCGGCGGCGCGGCGCTGGCGCCGCTGGCGCGCGAATTCGCCGAGCTGCGGCGCGTGCCGCGGCGCATGGTGCGGGCGCGGGTCGAGGCGCTGAAGCGCCGGCTGGCCGAAGCCGCGCAGGACGGCGCGGCGCGGGCGGCGATCGGCGAGGCGGTGCGCGCCTTCGCCGGCTTTCGCGAGCTGCACCGGCTGCTCGAACGGCAGGCCTACCGGCTCGCCTACTGGCGGGTCGCCGCCGACGAGATCAACTACCGCCGCTTCTTCAACATCAACGACCTTGCCGGGCTGCGCATCGAGCTGCCCGAGCTGTTCGCCGAGACGCACCGGATGGTGTTCGCGATGGCCGGGCGCGGCGAGCTCGACGGCCTGCGCGTCGACCACATCGACGGGCTGTTCGACCCCGGCGCCTATACCGCGGACCTGCGCCGGCATTGCCCGGCGCCGTTCTACCTGATCGTCGAGAAGATCCTCGCGCATTACGAGAAGCTGCCCGACTGGCCGATCGACGGCAGCACCGGCTACGACTTCGCCAACCAGGTGGCCGGGCTGTTCGTCGATGCCGAGGCGGAGCCGGCAATGACCCGGCTCTATCAGCGCCTGACCGGCCGCGGCGAGGATTTCGATGCGGTGCTGCTCGCCGCCAAGCGGCGCATCATGCGGGTCAACCTGGCGAGCGAGATGAGCGTGCTGGCGCGGCGCTTCCACCGCCTGTCGATGAGCGACCCGCATACCCGCGACTTCACGTTCAACGCGATGCTGTCGGCAATCGAGGAGGTGGTCGCGGCGTTCCCGGTCTACCGCACCTATGTCTCGGGGCGCGGAGCCAGCGCCGACGACCGGCGCTTCATCGACTGGGCGATCGCCCAGGCAAGGAAGCGCGCGCGCACCGGCGACACCAGCATCTTCGACTTCGTGCAAGAGGTGTTGAGCGGCGCATGGCCGATCCCCTCGCGGCGCCGCCTGGCATTGCGCACCGCGATGCAGTTTCAGCAAGTGACCGGCCCGGTGATGGCCAAAGCGGCCGAGGACACCGCGTTCTACCGCTATTTCCGGCTGCTCGCGCTCAACGAGGTCGGCGGCGACCCGCGCCGCTTCGGCCTGTCCCCCGCCGGGTTCCACCACCTGATGCGCGAGCGCGCCCGCGACTGGCCGGGCGCGCTGAGCGCGACCGCGACGCACGACACCAAACGCGGCGAGGATGCGCGGCTGCGCATCGCGATGCTGTCGGAGATGCCGCGGCGCTGGGGCCAGGCGGTGTCGCGCTGGCTGCGCATCAATCGCTCGCGGCGCAGCGAGATCGACGGCGAGCCGGTACCCGACCGCAATGTCGAGTACCTGTTCTACCAAACGCTGGTCGGCGCCTGGCCGCCGGCTCTCGAACCGACCGACGCGGCGGGCGTCGCGGCGCTCGCCGAGCGGGTTGCCGCGTACATGATCAAGGCGGTGCGCGAGGGCAAGGAGGAATCGAGCTGGAGCAACCCCAACCAGGGCTACGAGAACGCACTCGAGCGCTTTGTGTCGGGGGTCCTCGACGCGTCTCGGCCGGGCGCCTTCCTCGCCGATTTCCACGCCTTCGTCGAGGCTCTGGCGCGGCCCGCCGCGATCGCCTCGCTGGCCCAGGCCGCGATCAAGCTGACCGCGCCCGGCGTGCCCGATCTTTATCAGGGCTGCGAGCTGTGGGATTTGAGCCTCGTCGATCCGGACAACCGGCGCCTGCCCGACTGGGAGGAGCGCCGCGCGCTGCTGGCGGCCGTCGGGCAGGGCGACCCCGCCGCGCTCGCCGAATGCTGGCGCGACGGCCGCGAGAAGCTGTTTCTCGTCCACCGTCTGCTCGCGCTGCGGCAGCGTCTGCCGGCGCTGTTCGCGCAGGGCGACTACCAGCCGCTCTACGCCGAGGGCGGCCGGTCCGCCGAGCGGCTCTTCGCCTTCGCGCGCAGCCATGAGGGCAGCCGCCTCGTCGTCGCCGTGCCGCGCCTCGCCTACCGGCTGCACCACAACGGCGAGGCCGGCTGGGGCGGGACGCTGCTGCCGCTGCCGGTCGAGGCGGCATGGCGCGATGCGCTGACCGGCTGCCGCTACCCGCCGACCTCCCGCCTGCCTGCGGCGCAGCTCTTCGCCCGCTTCCCTGTCGCCGCTTTGCTCGACGACGATCAGTAATCGCCGCTCCACTTCCCGGCCTATTGCTGAGGAAGATGATAAACGGGCGGTTTAATTTGCGGCCTATGTTTATTTTTATATCGGAACTTCATCGAAGTCTTACGGGTTTACCGCTCGACATCGAGTATGTTTGGAGACAGCAAATGGCTACGGACGCTTCGGTGCGGGAAACCCCGCGGCTGATTTCGAGCGACAAGGTCGGCACGATCGAGCACGTGATGATCGCCAAAGAGAGCGGCCGGGTCGCCTATGTGGCGATGAGCTTCGGCGGCTTCCTCGGCATGGGCGAGGAATACCGGGCGCTGCCGTGGAGCGCGCTGCGCTACAATACGCAGCTCGATGCCTACGAGCTCAACGTCACCGACGACCAGCTGCGCAACGCGCCGGCCGCGCCCGCCGATTTCTTCGAGACCGGCGTCGCCGACCGGCAATGGGAGGACAATATCCACCGGCACTACCGGGTGGCGCCCTACTGGTAATCGGGCTCCCGCAAACGCGGGTTCGATGAGGCAGGCGCAGGGTCGACGGGGCGGTCAGCGGCCGCCCCGTTTCTGCCGCGCGGATCGCCGCCTCCCGCCGTCGCGATCAGGCAGCGCAGCACCTCGGCGACGCTCCACGCCTGGGCGATGCAGCCGCGCGGCGCAAAGGGCGGCTCGGCGTCGAAGACTTCGCTGATCGAGCCGATCCCGGCCTCGGTGATGTGCGCCTCGAACGCGGCGAGAAACTTGCGGGCGGCCGCGCCCTCGCCGGGATGGACGCGCAGCCACGCATCGATGAACGGGCCGATCAGCCAGGCCCAGACCGTGCCCTGGTGGTAGGCGGCGTCCCGCGCGCGCAGATCGCCGAAATAGCGCGGCCGGTAATCGGGCTCGCCCGGCGCCAGCGAGCGCAGACCGAGCGGCGTCAGCAGACCGTCCGCGACCGCGCCGACCACCGCCGGCCAACGCGCCTCGTCGAGCACCGGGTTGGCGAGCGAGACGGCGAAAATCTGGTTGGGCCGGAAGGCCGGGTCGTCGCCGCTTTCGCCGTCGACGACGTCGAAGAGGAAGCCGCGCCGCGCGTTCCAGAAGCGCCGGTTGAACGAGCACCGGGCGCGCTCGGCATGACCGGCGATCGCGTCGGCCTCGGGATCGCCCGCCTGCCGCAGCCAGCCGGCGATCAGGCACAGCGCGTTGTACCAAAGCGCGTTGATCTCGACCGCCTTGCCGCGCCGCGGCGTCACCACCCAGTCGCCGACCTTGGCGTCCATCCAGGTCAGCTGGTAGCCCTCGGCGCCCTGGCGCAGCAGCCCGTCGGCCGGATCGACGCCGATGCCGAACCGCGTGCCGTCGAGATGATGGCGCGCGATGTCCTTCACCACCGGCAGGATCAAACGCAGCGTCGTCTCGTCGCCGGTGAGCTCGGTGTAGCGGCCGAGCGCGTGGATGAACCAGAGGGTCGCGTCGGCGGTATGGTAGAGGCCGCGGCTTTCGCCTTCGGGAAACAGGTTGGGGATCAGCCCGTCGCGCACATAATGCGCGAAGGTCCGCAGGATCCAGCGGGCCTCGTCGACCCGGCCGGTGACGAGCGTGAGGCCTTCGAGCGACACCATCGTGTCGCGGCCCCAATCGGTGAACCAGTGGTAGCCGGCGATAACGGTGCGCAGATCGTCGCCCTCGGCGCGCATCCGCGCGAGGTCGGCGACGCGCCCGATCGGGGTGACGACGAAGGTGTCGGCGGCCAGCACCAGCGCCGCGGGCAGGCCGGCGCGGGCCGAGGCCGGCGCCAGTTCGAGCAGCCGCCGCCGGCGCTCGGTCTCGAACCGCCGCGCTTCCGCGGGCTTCAGGGCCAGCACCGTATGCCAGCGTTCGGTCGCGGCGATGAGCGTCAGCGGCGCGCCGCGCTGCAGCCGGCAGGTGAAGTAGCCGGGCGTCCACGCCGCCCCGCGCGACTCGTAGCCGCGCTGCGCCTCGGTCTCGAAATAGAATTCGGCGCGGAACCCGCCATCGGCGGTGAAGCTGGCGCCCTCGTCGCCGTCGATCGCGAGGCGCAGCGTCGGCAGCTCGGGATCGGCGGTGATCTCGTAGCGGTCGCCGCGCGCGGTGATTGCGTAAGTCGCGGCGAGCCGCGTGCTGACCGGGTCTTCGAGCCGGCGGAAATTTACGAAGGGACGCAAGCGCAGCGTCGCCGCGGCGGCGCCCTCGACGAGCCGGTAGGTGACATGCACGATGTTGTGGTGCGATGGCAGCAGCAGCGATTTCTCGATGACGACCCCGCCCAGCGCATAGCGCCAGCAGGGCAGGCCGCCGGCCAGCACGAATTCCTCGAGATGGTCGGCATCGCCGAGCGCGCCGCCGTCGGCGAGCTCGGCGACCAGGTCGCTGAGCATGACCATCCGCCCCAGCGCCCCCGGCAACGCCGCGATCAGCAGCCCGTGGTAGCGCCGCGAAAGCTCGCCGGTGACGGCGGTCGAGGCGTAGCCGCCGAGGCCGTTGGTCACCAGCCATTCGTCGCGGATGCGACCCGCCGTCAGCTGGCGTCCGGCGATGCGGATGATGTCCGACATGCAGCAGAAACGGCGCGGCGGCCGGATCGTCGCAGCGCGCCCGGCGGACGCGACGGATCGCCATCCCGGGCGGGACGTTAGCGGAAGCCGATGGAGAGCCGACCCGCCGCCCCCCCTGCCCCGCCGTCGCGCCGCCTGCCGGTCGGCGCCGAGGCGCTGCCGCTCGGCGGGGTGCATTTCCGCGTCTGGGCGCCGGCCGCGAAAACGCTCGCGGTGGCGATCGAGGGCCAGGCGCCGCGCCGCCTGGCGGCCGAGCCGGGCGGCTATTTCGCCGGCGGGATCGCCGGGGCGAAGCCGGGCGAGCGCTACCGCTTCCTCCTCGACGACGACCGCGCGCTGCCCGATCCCGCGTCGCGCTTCCAGCCCGAAGGACCGCACGGCCCGTCGGAGATCGTCGACCCAGCCGGCTTCGCCTGGAGCGACCACGCTTGGCGCGGGCTGCCGCCCGAGCGGCTCGTCATCTACGAACTGCATGTCGGCACCTTTACCGCCGAGGGCAGCTGGCAAGCGGCGATGGCGCGGTTGCCCGACCTCGCCGAGATCGGGATCACCTGCATCGAGATGATGCCGGTCGCCGATTTCCCCGGCGATTTCGGCTGGGGTTACGACGGGGTCGACCTGTTTGCGCCGACCCGGCTCTACGGCCGGCCCGACGACCTGCGCCGCTTTGTCGACCGCGCGCACGGGCTCGGCATCGCGGTCATTCTCGACGTCGTCTACAACCATCTCGGGCCGGACGGGAACTACCTCACCGCCTTCGCGCCGGGCTATGTCACCGACCGCTATGACAACGAGTGGGGAGCGGCGCTCAACTTCGACGGCGCGGACGCGGCGCCGGCGCGCGAGTTCTTCATCGCCAATGCCGGCTACTGGATCGACGAATACCATTTCGACGGGCTGCGGCTCGACGCCACCCAGCAGATTTTCGACGCCTCGCCCGAGCATGTCCTCGCCGCGATCGGCGAGCGGGCGCGCGCCGCCGGCGCCGGCCGGCGGATCTTCCTCGCGGCCGAGAACGAGGCGCAGACGGCGCGCCTGGTGCGCCCGCGCGCAGCCGGCGGCTACGGGCTCGACGCGTTGTGGAACGACGATTTCCACCACTCCGCGATGGTCGCGCTGACCGGGCGCAACGAGGCCTATTACAGCGATTTCCGCGGCCGCCCCGGCGAGTTCGTCGCCGCCGCGAAACACGGCTATCTCTATCAGGGGCAGTGGTTCGCCTGGCAGAACAAGCCGCGCGGCACGCCGGCCCGCGACCTGTCGCCGACCGCCTTCGTGACCTACCTGCAGAACCACGACCAGGTGGCCAATTCGGGGGCCGGGCTGCGCGGCCACCAGCTGGCGAGCCCGGGCGCGTGGCGCGCGATGACCGCCTGCCTCCTGCTGATGCCGGGGCTGCCGATGCTGTTCCAGGGCCAGGAGTTCGCCGCCTCGGCGCCATTCCTCTATTTCGCCGACCATCGCGGCGAGCTCGGCCGGCTGGTCCGCCGGGGCCGCGCCGAGTTCCTCACCCAGTTCGCCAGCCTGCGAGCGCCGGAAATGGCCGAGCGCTTCGCCGATCCGGGCGACCGGCAGACCTTCCGTCGCTGCGTGCTCGACTGGGACGAGCGGACGCGCCATGCGCCGGCGGTCGCGCTGCACCGCGACCTGATCGCGCTGCGCCGCCGGATGTTCGCCGACGGTCCGCCGTCGCTCGACGGTGCGGTGCTCGCCGAAGCCTGCTGGCTGCTGCGCTATTTCGGCAAGGACGGCGCCGATTTCCTGGTGATCGTCAATCTCGGCCGCGACCTGCATCTGCGCAGCGTCGCCGAGCCGTTGACCGCACCGCTCGAGGGCTGCACCTGGCGTCTCGCCTGGTCGAGCGAGGACGCGGCCTATGACGGCGGCGGCGTAGTCCGGCCGATCGTCGACGGCACCTGGCACATCGCCGGGCGGTCGGCGGTCGTGCTCGAGACGGCGGAGGGCGCCCTGGCGGCGGGCGTCAACCCCGTCGAGCGGCGAACCGCTTGATCGCCGGCGCCAGCTTCTGGTCCGTGTCGGCGTAATCGGCCCACGGATCGTCGCCGCGGGCATAGAGCCCCGGGACGCTGCGCAAGGTGAAGCGCTTGGGGTCGAGTCCCGGCCGCACCTGCGACCAGGTCAGCGGCATCGCCACCGTGGCGCCCGGCCGGCCGCGCGGCGACAGCGGCGCGACCGCGGTCGACATCCGGTCGTTGCGCAGGTAGTCGAGGAAGATGCGGCCGTCGCGCTGCTTCTTCGCCATGTTGATCAGGTAGCGGTCGGCGCTGTCCTGCGCCATGCGCTCGCAGATGCCGCGCGCGAAAGCCTTCGCTGCGTCCCAATCGGGGCTGCCGCTGCGCGGCGCGGCGAGCGGCACCACCACGTGCAGCCCTTTGCCGCCGGTCGTCTTGCAGAAGGCGGCGAGGCCGAGCGCCTCCAGCCGGTCGCGCAACTCGACCGCGGCCTCGATCACCGCGGTGAAGGCCAGGTCCGGCGCCGGGTCGAGATCGAAGACCAACCGCCCCGGCAGCTCGGGGCGGTGGGGCGCGCAATTCCACGGATGCAGTTCGACCGCGGCGACCTGCGCCACGGCGATCAGCCCGTCGGGCCGGTCGATTTGCAGGTAGGGCTTGCGATCGCCGGAGACCGTCACTGCGTCCAACAGGCGCGACATGCCCTGCATCGCGTGGCGCTGGAAGAAGCACTCGCCGGCGATGCCGTCGGGGGCGCGGATGATCGAGCACGGCCGGCCCACGATGTGCGGCATGATCCAGTCGGCCATCGCCGCGTAATACTCGGCCAGCTCGAATTTGGTGACAGGCCGGCCGGCGCCGTCGTCGGGCCACAGCGCCTTGTCGGGGTGCGAGATCGTCACGTCCATCACCTCGGCGCGGCCGCGCGGCCGGGCGGGCGGCGGCGGGGCCGGCTCGCTCAGCGGGGTGGCGGGGGCGGCCGGCATCTCGGCTTCGACCTCTGCCGCCGGCTTGTCCTCGCGCAGCCCCTTGAACGAGGCCTGGCGCACCATGCCGTCGGCGGTCCAGCCGGCAAACTCGATCTCGGCCACCAGCTCGGGCTTGAGCCAATGCACGTCGCGCGCCGGGCGCGGCGCAGTGGCGCCGCCGAACGGGCTGCGCTCCGCCGCGAGTGCGCGTAGCCGGGGCAGCAGCTTCGCCACGCGCTCGGCCGGGAAGCCGGTGCCGACGCGGCCGATATAGACGAGGTGGCCGTCGCGGTGGACGCCGGCGAGCAGCGAGCGGAAGCGCCCGCCGGTCGTGGTCCAGGCGCCGATCACCACCTCGTGGCCGGCGCGGCACTTCGACTTGGTCCAGGCGCCGCCGCGCCCCGAGGCGTAGGGCGCGTCGAGGCGCTTCGAGACGATACCTTCGAGCCCAGCCGCGCAGGCCGATTGGAGCACCGCCGGGCCATCGGTCGCGAAATGCTCGACATAGCGCAGCCGGGCGCCGCGGTCGCCGTGCTCGTCGAGCAGCGCGGCGAGGCGCGCCTTGCGCTCGGCAAGCGGCGCCGGACGCAAATCCTCGCCCTCGGCGAACAGCAGGTCGAAGGCGAAGAACACCAGGCTGTCGGTGCGGTTCTCGGAAAGCGCGGCCTGCAGCGCCTCGAAGCTCGGCACGCCGTCGGCACCGAGCGCGACGACCTCGCCGTCGATCAGCGCCTCGGGCAGGCGCCGCGCGGCCTTGGCGATCGCCGGGAATTTCGCGGTCCAGTCGAGGCCCTTGCGCGTCTTCAAGACGGCCTTGCCGGCGGCGACGCGCAGCTGCATCCGGTAGCCGTCGAACTTGATCTCGTGGACCCAGCCCGGATCGTCGGCCGGGCGGTCGACGACGCGGCAGAGCTGCGGCTCGACGAAGTCCGGCAGCGCCCCCTTGACGGCGCGCGCCTTCGAGCGCGGGGGCGTGGTGCGGGTCCGGTCCCAGACCGCGTCCGGCGCCACCGCGCCCGGTCCGGCGAGCATGAAGGGCCGCGCGCCGCGCCCGCGGCCGGCGGCGATCGCCGCCATGCTGCGGCCCGAGGCGACAGAGCGATCCTCGGCGAGCAGCGCATCGCCGTCGCCGTCATGCGCCCCCTCGTCGCGGTGCTTGATCAGCAGCCAGTTGGTGCGCTTGCCGCGGGTGCGGTCGTGCTTCAGCCGGACCAGCACCCAGCCGCCATGCAGCCTTTCGCCGTCGAGGCTGAACTTGAGCTCGCCCTTGCTCAGCGCGCGCTCGGGGTCGTCGCCGTCGACCGGCTCCCAATAGCCGCGGTCCCACAGCTGCACCGTGCCGCCGCCGTATTCGCCCTTGGGGATCGTGCCCTCGAAGTCGCCATAGGCGAGCGGGTGGTCCTCGACCTCGACCGCGAGCCGCTTGTCGTGCGGATCGAGCGAAGGGCCCCGGGTCACCGCCCAGGATTTGAACACGCCGTCGAGCTCGAGACGCAAATCGTAATGGAGGCGCGTCGCGGCATGCTTCTGGATGACGAAGCGCCGCCGGTTCGACGGGGCGACGCTCGAGCGGTCGCTCGGTTCGGCGGTTTTCGCGAAGTCCCGCTTGCTGCGATAGGTCGCGAGCTTCGCGTCGCTCATGACGCCTTCTTGCGGCCCCTGCCGGGCACGGCCCGTGGTTTGGCGGCGGGCGCGGCCTCGGCCGGCTTACGGCCGCCGGCCACCGGCAGCAGCATGGTGCCCTGGCGGCGATCACCGCTCTTGGGCTTGGCCTTCTTCGCCTCCGCCTTGCCGCCGCCCTCGGCGAGGCTGCGCTTCAGCGCTTCCATCAGGTTGATGACCTTGGGCGGCTCCGCCGTCGCCTTCTTGGCGGCGGGCAGGCCCTTCGCCTTGCTCTCGACCAGCTCGCGCAGCGCGTCCTGGTAGCGGTCGTGGAACTCCTCCGGGTCGAATTCGGCGGTGCGGCGCTCGATGATCGTCCTGGCGACCGCGACCATGTCCGGATCGGGCGCCGCGCCGGACGCGCCGAAATCGGCGCGGCGCACCTCGCCGGCGCTGCGCAGCGTGTACATCAGCAGGCCGCCGCCGCGCGGCTCGACCAGCACCTGGCGCTCGCGGTTCGACAGCACGATGCGGCCGATGCCGACCCGCCCGGTCTCGGCCATCGCCGCGCCGATCACGGCGAAGGTCTCGATCGCGATCTTGCCGTCCGGGTACACGAAATAGGGCGTGTCGAGGTAGAGCTGGTCGATCTCCTCGCGCTTGACGAAGCGGTCGAGATCGACGGTCTGCGAGGATTCGATGCGCAGCGCCTGCAGCTCCTCGTCGGGAACGACGACGTATTGGTGCCGCTCGTATTCCCAGCCCTTGACGAGGTCGGCGCGCTCGACGGTGTCGCCGCTTTCCGCATCGACGAGCTGCTGCTTCACCCGGTTGCCGGTTTTCGGGTTGATCTGGTGAAGCCGGATATTCGCCGCCTCGCTCGTCGCCGGTGTCAGATAAATCGGGCACGAGACGAGCGAAAGGCGCAGGAATCCGTTCCAGGTGGCACGCGGCATCGACGACCTCTTCTTCCTTTGGGCGAACGCTTTGCCTGCCGATTTGGCTCAACGCGCCGCGGAACCGGGATTTAATCCCCGCTGTTCTGCACTTACAACCTTAGGAGTTGGTTATGCAGGCAAAACTGGTCGCCGAAGCCGCGGGCGAGCGGACCTTTGTGCTGGTCCTCGACCCCGACGAAGAGGCGTTTGCGACGATCAGCCGCTTCGCCGCCGAAGCCGGTCTCGACGGCGCCTCGCTGACTGCGCTCGGCGCGTTCTCGCGCGCCACGGTCGGCTGGTTCGACCTCGCGCAGAAGACCTATCGCAAGATCCCGATCGACGAGCAATGCGAGGTGTTGAGCGCCATCGGCGACATCGCGCGCGGCGACGACGGCAAGCCGAGCCTGCACCTCCATGTCGTGCTCGGCCTCAGCAACGGCGCGACGCGCGGCGGCCACTTGCTCGCAGGCACGGTGCGGCCGACCCTCGAAGTGACGGTGGTCGAGACGCCGGCGCGGCTGCGCCGCAAGCAGCGCCCCGAACTGGGGCTGGCGCTGATCGACCTCGCCGCGTCCGGCTAGCCGCCGCCTATTGGCACCGCTCTTGAATCGTGACCTGCTGTAGCGCGCGAGACAGCAGGGAGGAGAGACATGGCCGGATATCCGCGCGATCTCGCGGGCTATGGCGAGACGCCGCCGCATGCCGGCTGGCCGGGCGGGGCGCAGATCGCGGTTCAGTTCGTCATCAACTTCGAGGAAGGCGGCGAGAACGCGATCTTCCACGGCGACCCGGCGGCCGAAGCCTTCCTCACCGAATGGATCGGCGCGCAGCCGGTCCCCGGCATGCGCAACATGAACATCGAGTCGATGTTCGAATACGGCAGCCGCGCCGGGTTCTGGCGGCTCTACCGCGCCTTCACCGCGCGCGGCGTGCCGGTGACGGTCTACGGCGTCGCGATGGCGATGGAGCGCAACCCGCAGGCCGTCGCCGCGATGCTCAAGGCGGACTGGGAAATCGCGACGCACGGCTACCGCTGGATCGACTACCAGTTCGTCGCCGAGTCGGTCGAGCGCGAGCATATCGCCAGGGCGGTCGAGATCCATACGCGGACGACCGGCACCCGGCCGCTCGGCTGGTACCAGGGGCGGTGCAGTCCCAACACCGCGCGGCTCGTGGTCGAGGAAGGCGGGTTCCTCTACAACGCCGACAGCTACGCCGACGACCTGCCCTATTGGGACCATTCGCATGGCCGGCCGCAGTTGATCGTGCCGTACGCCTTCGACAGCAACGACATGCGCTTTGGTACGCCGCAGGGTTTCAATTCGGGCGACCAGTTCTTCACCTACCTCAAGGACTCGTTCGACGTGCTCTACCGCGAGGGCGCCGAGCGGCCGCGGATGATGTCGATCGGCCTGCACTGCCGGCTGGTCGGCCGGCCCGGCCGCACCGCGGCGCTGGAGCGCTTTATCGACTATGCCGCGGGCCACGAGCGCGTCTGGTTCGCGCGCCGCGTCGACATCGCGCGCCACTGGATCGCGACCCACCCGTTTGCCGGGTAGGCGCCGGCTCACGACATCGCGCGCAGTAGCCCGCGCATCGCCGCCGGGATCGGGGCGACGATCGGCGTCGCGAAACGCGGCGCCAGGGCGATGGCGGCCCGACCGAGCGGGCCGCCGCCGATGATCACGGCCTGCGCGCCGTCGCGTTCGATCGATTGGCGAACCGCCTCGGCAAGCGCGTCGACCAGACGCGCCGGGTCGGCGACCAGAGCGAGCGGGTCGCCGCCCGTCAGGCGTATACCGGCATAGAAATCCGCAACGCCGAGGTCGCGCGCGCGCTCGGCGATCAGCGCAACCAGGGCGGGCGTGGTGGTCGCGACCCCGAAACGGCGGCGGCCCGCCGCAGCCTCCAGCATCGCCGCCTCGGCGATGCCGACGACGGGGATGCCGACCCGCGCGCGCAGTTCGGCGAGCCCGGGATCGCCAAACCCGGCGACGACGATGCCGTCGTGCCGTCGCGCCGCGGCGACCCCCAAATCCACGACTTCGGGCGCTGCCGCGGCGAGCTGCTCGGCGGTAAGGATCAGCGGCGGGCCGCGCCGGGCGGTGACGCCGCCGACCGCAACGCCGCGCGGCGCGACCGCGCGGGCGATCGCGGTCATCTGCCCGGTCGTCGCGGACGAGGTGTTGGGGTTGATCAGCAGAATGCGCGCCGCCGCCTCCCCGCCCGAGCTTGGTTGCGGTGGCCGCGCGCTAGGCGGCCGCAGCCGCGTACCGACCGGCGCGCCGCACCGTCACGCAGCGCCCCGGCGCGCCACGAGGTCGATCTCGACGAGCGCGCCGCGCGCCAGGCCGGTGACGCCGACGCATGTACGCGCCGGCAGCCGGCCCGGCGCGAAGCACGACCGCCAGACCGCGTTCATCGCCGCATAGTCGCGCTCGAAATGGGTCAGGTAGACGCGCGCGAAGACCACCCGGTCGAGCGCGCTGCCGGCGCCGGCGAGGACCAGCTTGAGGTTCTCGACGACGCGCCGGGTCTGCGCCTCGACGCCTTCCGGCAGCGGCGCCGCGTCGTCGGTCGGGTCGGTCGGCATCTGCCCGGTGACGAAGAGCCACTCGCCGGCCGCGACCGCATGGCTGAACGGCGCGACCGGGGTCGGCGCGCCGGCGATCATCAGGAACTCGATCGGATCGCTCATTCCGCCGCCGGCGACGCCGCCTCCGCTTTCGCGCGCCCGGAAGCGGCGCGACGACGCGCGTGCTCGACCGCATAGCGCCGCCAGGCGACGACGCCGATATCGCTGCGCGAGAGGAGCTCGCGACCGGGCACGACGCGTTCGAGGATGCGCTTGTCCTGGTCCGAGAACAGCCAGTCATGCACCCAGGAGACCCAAAGCACCCAGAACAGCCGCTCGCGCAGGGTCCGCCACCAGCCCTGCCGGCGGAACAGGCTCCAGCTGTAGTAGAAGTTGCTGTCGGCGTCGATCGGCGTGACCCAGCGCAGGACGTAGTAGTTGCCGTTGGGGCGGCCGATGAAGGTGGCGCCGGGCATCAGCGAGGATTGCCTGTACTTGACGCCGTATTTGACGACAGCGCGCGACTGCGCATCGATCTCCTTGCCGCGCCCGGTCGGCTTCAAGAAGCGGTACCAGGTCTCGTTCGGCGGCGGGAACCGGCCGAGGCCGGGGAATTCGGCCGTGGGGACGCCATCGCGCGCGACGTAGCCGAGCCCGTTATCGGCCTCGAGCGGGAAGGCGGCGAGGCGCGAAGCGAACGGGAAGACCGGCTGGAACATCAGCTCGGGCGCCTTGCGGTGGACGAACGGCGCATGCATGTCGTGACACAGATTGTCCTTCATGATGCGCCAGTTGCAGCGATAGGTCCGCCACGTCGCAAAACCGTGCCAATCCTCGGTGGCGGTCAGAACCTCCGGCACCTCGTCCTCGAGCGGCGGCGCCTCGATGTCGCCGACGAACACCCAGATCGCGCCGCGGAGCTCGCGCGCCGGGTAGGACTTGACCGCTGCGTCGCGGGTCATCGGCGCGTCCGGCCCTTCCATCAGCTTGGCGACGCAGCGCCCGGTCTCGCCGGAAAAGGTCCAGCCGTGATAGGGGCAGCTGATCGTGCCGCTGCCGGGATAGAGGCAGCGCCCCTGCGCCAGGCTCGCGCCGCGATGCGGGCAGCGGTCGGCGAGTGCATAAAGCCGGCCGCGGTCACGGAACAGCGCGATGTCCTCGCCGAGCACGCGGATGCGCCGCGGCTTGCGGCCAAGCCGCCAGGCGGCCATCACCGGATACCAGTAGTTGCGGAAGCCGAGCTCGGGCAGCCCGGTGCCCGCATAGGGATCGTCGCCCGGAAACCGCTCCACGCTCATCGCCGCTCCCCGCCGAGACCGCTACCGCGCTGCAGTCTAGTCGCTATTCCCTGCGGTTTCACGCACCACCGGCCGGGCTGAAGATCGCCATGACGATGCCGCGCGTCGGCGGCATAATCGCCGCCGACGATTGCCGCCGCGGCAAGCGCGGGCGGCAGCGGCGAAGGGGAGGACGGAAAGATGGCGGCGACCGCCAGCCTGCCGATCTACAACCTGCCCGAGATGCGGGCGGCGAACGCGCGCTTCTGGGAGGCGCTGCGCGGCCTGTTGCGCGAGGCGGGACTGGCCGATCTGCCCGAAGGCCTGATTGTCGAGCGCGGACCGGTGCCGCCGTCGCTCGAACCGCACATGCTGTTCTCGCAGACCTGCGGCTATCCGCTCGAGACCGTGTTCCGCGGCCAGGCGGTCCGGCTCGGCGCGCCGGTCTACGACGCGCCGGGCTGCGACGGGCCGACGCATCGCGCGTATTTCGTGGTGCGCGCCGAGGCGCCGGCGCGGCGGCTGGCCGATCTCGCCGGCGGCGTGTTCCTGCTGAACAGCCGGGTGTCCAATTCGGGCATGAACCTGCCGCGCCGCGCGCTCGCCGAGATCGCCGACGGACGGCCCCTGTTCCGCGAAATCGTCGAGACCGGCGGCCATCCTGCCAGCCTCGACCGGCTGCTGCGCGGCGAGGGCGACGTCGCCTCGATCGATTGCGTCACCTACGCGTTCTGGCGGCGTCACCGGCCGCAGAATGCGGCGCGGCTGCGGATCGTCGGCGAGACACCGCCCAGCCCGTCGATCCCGTTCGTTACCTCGATCGCCACGCCGCCGGGCACCGTCGACATGCTGCGCGCCGCGCTGCGCGCGATCGCGCGCGAGCCGCGCCATGCGGAGATCCGCGCCGGGTTGCTGCTCGCCGACATCGTCGACGTGCCGGACGCCGGCTATCGCGGCCTCCTCGATTACGAGCGCGAGGCGGCGGCGCTGGGGTACCCGCGGCTCGCCTGACTGCAGCAGCGCCGCGGACCGCTGCGGCGTGGGTTGGCACGCTTTGTGCTGCGATAACCGGTGACCTCTGACCGGGGGCACGGGATGAACGGAACCGTCGAGATTGCCGGCGGCGGCATCGCCGGGCTGACCACGGGCCTCGCCTTCGCCCGCAAGGGCTGGCGCGTCTGCGTCCACGAGCAGGATGGCGACCTGCGCATCCCCGGCGCCGGCATCTACATCTGGGAGAACGGGCTGCGCGTGCTCGGCGCGCTCGGCGTCGAGCACGCGGTCACCGCCGACGCCATCCCGGCCTGGCGCCACGAAAAGCGCGAGCACGACGGGGCGGTGTTCGCGCGCAGCCGGCTGGCGCCGAATTTCCGGCTCTACGTCCCGCCGCGCGAGAGCCTGCTCGTCGCGCTCTATGAGGGACTGCTGGCCGCTGGCGGCACGGTGGCGTTCGGCTCGCGCGCGATCGCCGCCGACGCCGAAGCGGGACGCCTCTATTTCGCCGATGGCGGCCAGGCCCGCGGCGACCTCGTGGTTGCCGCCGACGGCATCAATTCGCCGATCCGCGACGGGCTCGGCCTGCTGGCGCGGCGGCGCGCGGTCGGCCAGTTCGGCTATCGCGCGATGATCCGCCGCGAGCCGGCCGAGCTGCACAGCGAGATCGGCCGCGCCCACGCGGAAAACTGGAACGGGTCGCGCCGGCTGCTCTACGCCCCCTGCACGCGCGATCTCGCCTATGTGCAGTTGACCTCGATCGCCGGCGATCCGGCCGGCAACAGCGTGCCGATCGACCGCGCGCTGTGGCGCGGCCTCTTTCCGCACCTCGCGTGGATCGTCGAGCGCATCCCCGACGGCGGGCACTGCGACTGGTTCGAGCTGGTGCGCCTGCGCGACTGGGCGAAGGGCAAGGTGGCGCTGGTCGGCGACGCGGCCAGCGCGCAGCCGCCCTTCCTCGGTCAGGGCGGCGGCTGCGCGATGATGTCGGCCTACGTCCTCGCCGAATGCGTCGACCGCGCCGGCGATGTGGCGGCCGGAATCGCCGCGTGGAAAAGCCGCCAGCGCCGCTTCACCGAGTGGGTGCAGCGCGTCGCCTTCTGGTACGGCCAGCTCGCGCTGCTGCCGCCGGCGCTGCGCCTCGCCGCGTTTCGTGCCATCGAGAAGAGCCAGACGCTGAAGAATGCCACGCTGTTCGTCGCCGCGCGCCGCGACCCGACGACGGCGGAGGAATGGCGCCACCCGGAGGAGATCCCGCTGCCGATCCCGATCTTTCATTAAGCGCATATCGCCGTCGGCAGCGGGAGAGCGGCGTGCCGTCGGCGATGGCGGACGCGCGAAAAGCCGTGGGCGTGTACCGCAGGTTGCGGTAGAGTGGCGCGTCTACCAACCGACCGCTCTCAAGGAGAGACCCCATGGCCGAGCCCGCCCCGCCGTCAAGCGCTGCCTCCCGTGCGAGATGGGGCGCGCTGTCCCGGTCGATCGTCATGGCGGCGATCTTCGCCTTGGCCTCTTGCGCACCGCCTCCGCCTCCCCCGCCCCCGCCGCCGCCGCCCATGGCACCCGCGCCGCCGCCCGCGCCCTACGTAGCGCCGGCCCCGGCGCCCGTTCCGCCGCCGCCGCGCGTCTGGCGCCGCTGCCGGCCTGGGATGCATTGGGTGCGCGCGCATCGGACCCCCGCGGGCGTCTGGATCCGCGCCCACTGCGTGCCTAACCGCTAGGCCGCTGTCGCGCCGTTGCGCCGGCCCGCCGGCCTCGCCTCGGGTGGGGCCGACCGGGCTCGGTGCGTTCGCGCGTAGCGGCCGCGATTGCGCGGCGAGCGCGGAGCCGCGATGATCGGCGGCGATGAGCATGGTTCAGCAGGCGCTGGCAGCGCCGCGTCCGGCCGCCCGACGGCGTCGGCCCGGCGGCCGTCGGCCGCCGCTCCACGGTTCCGAGCTCCGCTGGGCGATCGCGTTCGTCGTCCCCTATGCCGCGGTGCTGGTCGGCCTGGCGCTCTACCCGATCGGCTACGCGGTGTGGATGGCACGCCGCCCGGCGCTCTACGCCGCGCTCGTCGCCGACCCGCATTACCTGGAAGCCGCCGCCAACACCGCGCTGTTCGCCGGCTTCGCGACCAACGCCATGATGCTGGCGGCGCTGCTGCTCTCCGGCTTCTTCATGCGCCGGGGATGGTGGGTCAAGGCGCTTCTCGTGCTCTGGATGCTGCCCTGGGCGCTGCCGGCGATCCCCGCCTTCGTCTCGTTCCACTGGATGCTGATCGGCGACTACGGCTTCCTCGACAGCGCGCTGTGGACGCTGTTCGGCATCGAGGGCCCGCACTGGTTCAACGCGCGCGGGCTGGCGCTCGGGGCGGATATCGTCTCCTATGTCTGGAAGTGGCTGCCGTTCTGGACCCTGATCCTGCTCGCCGGCCGCATGGCGATCCCGCGCGAGCTCTATGAGGCGGCCGAGATCGACGGGGCGGGCGGGGTGCAGCGGTTTCGCCATGTGACGGTGCCGCTCCTCGCCAATCTCTACATCGTCTGCACCGCGATCGCCTCGATCTGGGCGGTCGGCGACTTCACCGCGGTCGAGCTGGTGTCGAGCGGCGCCCCGTCGCGCGCCTCGGAAGTGCTGTCGACGCTCAGCATCCATTACGCCTTCGACAGCGGCCAGCCGGCGCTCGGGGTCGCGGCGGCGCTGTCGGCGCTGCCGGTGCTGGTGCCGATCGTCATCGTGTTGATGCGCCGGATCGAGGCGCGGCAGGTGCAGCTGTGACGACCGCGGCGATCCCGGGCGCGACGCAGCGGCGCCGCCGCTACCGGCTGCGGCGGATCGCGACCGAAGCCGCCGCCGCGGGGCTCGGCCTCGTTCTGCTCGTCTGGGTGCTGGTGCCGGTCTGGAACATGCTGCTGATCGCGCTCGACCCCGACGAGGGCGAGACCGAGTTCACCGCGGTGCTATGGCCGGACGAACCCTCACTCAACAGCTTCAGGGCGGTGGCGACGCAGGACTACTGGTATCTTGAGCATTTCTGGCAGCAGTTCGCCAACAGCTTCATGGTCGGACTGGCGACCATGGCGCTGACCGTAGCCGTCGCCTCGCTGGCGAGCTTCGCGGTCGGCCGGATGCGCCTGACCCGGGTGCGGGTGCTGACCAATACCGCGCTCCTCGTCTACGCGGTGCCGGCCGCGCTGCTGGCGATCCCGTTCGTTCGCCTGGCGCAGCGCTACGGCCTCGCCGACAGCCTGTGGTCGGTGATCGCCGCCGAGGTGATGTTCGCGCTGCCGTTCGCGGTGCTGGTGCTGCAGCAATACGCGACCATCATCCCTTTGGAGCTCGACGAGGCGGCGCGGATCGACGGTGCCTCACCGCTCCAGGTCTACCGGCATATCTACCTGCCGCTGATGGCGCCGGCGCTGGCCGCGGTCGGCACCTACGCCTTGCTGCTCGCCTGGGGCGAATACCTCTACCAGTACCTGCTGCTGTCCTCGACCGGGAAGTGGACCGTGGCCGTGGCGATCGAGCAGTTCTTCGATGCCGACGAGGCGCCGTGGAACTACATGATGGCGCTCGCCATCGTCTACGCGCTGCCGCCGATCGCGATCTTCTATGCGCTGCGCCGCTATATGACAGCGGGGCTGACCATGGGCGGCGTCAAGGGCTGAGCCCCGCCCCGGCGACGCCGGCATCGCGGTATCAGCCCAGGGTTGACTCCGGCACGCCAACGGGTCTTTGGTTCAGCCGACAGCCACAAAGCAAACGGCTGCCGGGCGATACGCCCGAGTGCGAACAGGGAAGGAGACTCGTCATGCGGCTGACCCGCCGGTCGGTGCTGCGCACGGGCGCAGCCTTCGCTTCCGCGGGCGCGTTTGGGCGCCCCTATATCGCCAACGCCGATGCCAGGACCGCCAGCGTCTGGTGGACCCAGGGCTTTGCCGAAGAGGAGGACGTCGCCACCAAGAAGATTGTCGCCGACTACGAAAAGGCGAGCGGCAACACGATCGAGCTGAGCATCGTCCCCTATGCGCCCGAGCGCACCAAGATCGTCTCGGCGATCACCAGCGGCGAGGTGCCCGACATCATCACCTCGAACCAGGCCGAGATCGTCGCGCTCTACGCCTATCAGGACAAGCTCGTCGACGTCAGCGACGTGGTCGAGACGCAAAAGGCGCAATACAGCGAGGCCGCGCTGCTCTCGGCGAGTTGCTACAACAGCGCGACCAAGCGGCGCAGCTTCTACGGCGTGCCGTATACCGGGGCCGTGCTGCCGTTCCACATCTGGAACTCACTGGTCGAGAAGGCCGGCTACAAGCTCGCCGACGCGCCGAAGACCTGGGACGCCTTCTGGGACTTCTTCAAGGGCGTGCAGAAGAAGCTGCGCGAGGCCGGCATGCGCAACGTCTACGGCCTCGGGCTCCAGGTGACCTCGACCGGCGTCGATCCGAACAACACCTTCCACTACTTCCTCAGCGCTTACGGCGGGAGGGACATCGTCACCAAGGACGGCAAGCTGCACCTGCGCGCGCCGCACATCAAGGAAGCGGTGATCAAGGCGCTGGTCTACCCGACGACGGCGTACAAACAAGGCTACGTGCCGTCCGGCGCGCTCAACTGGAACGACGCCGACGACAACAACGCGTTCCACTCCAAGCAGGTGGTGATGGATCTCGACGGCACCATCTCGACCGAGGTCGCGATCATCAAGAACAAGGAGGAATACGACGACATCGTCACGATGGGCCTGCCGCTCAGCAACGACGGCAAACCGGTCGCCAGTCAGTTGACCGTCGTCAACAAGCTCATCCCGAAAGGTGCGAAGAACGTCGCCGTGGCCAAGGATTTCCTCAAGTACTTCATCCGGCCCGACGTGGTCGGCGAGTGGCTGAAGGTCGGCCTCGGCCGTAACATTCCCGTGATGCCGACGATCGTCAAAAGCGACCCCTGGTGGTTCGCCGACCCGCACCGCAAGGCCTATACCGAGCAGGGCGTTCTCGGCGAGACCTACCCCGCCTACTGGGCCTACAACCCGGCCTATGCCGAGGTCCAGAACACCGAGGTCTGGGGCGCCACCTGGGCCGATATCCTGCAGAACGGCACGGCACCCGACGTCGCGGCGGAAAAGGCCTATCAGAAGATCGAGGCGATCTTCGCCAAATATCCGATTGCGACTACGTGACGCAGCGAGTGCGGTCGGCATCCAGGCGGCGGCCGCACCAGCCGCGCGGCTTTTGCAATCTGTGCGAGAATTTCTGGCCGCCTGATCGCGCGACAAGCGATGCTCGCGGAAAATGGGGCGAAAGCAATATTTGAGCCTGCGAAGGCTCTGCCCTATATTCCGCGCGGCACAAGAACAGCGGACCGGCGCTTCACGCCCGGCCGGAACGGGAAGGAACTCGCATGATCCAGCTTACCAGGCGTTCGGTGTTGAAGAGCTCGCTGGCTTTTGCCGCTGCGGGACCGCTGGCGCGACCCTACATCGCCAATGCCGCGGCGAAGACCGCAACCGTCTGGTGGACCCAGGGTTTCGTCCCGGAAGAAGACGCCGCCTTCAAGCGGATTGTCGAGGAATATCAGAAGCAGAGCGGCAACACGATCGACTTCAGCCTGATCCCGTTCGCCCCGCTGATGCAGAAGATCGTTTCGGCGATCACCAGCGGCGACGTGCCCGACCTGATCTCGCACGACATCAACGACCAGGTGGTGGTGCCGCAGAATGCCTGGGACGACAAGATCGTCGAGGTATCCGACGTCATCGATACCCAAAAGGACAAATACCACCCTACCGTCTATCTCGCGACGCAGTACTACAACGCCACGACGAAGAAGCGTGGCGGCTACATGATCCCGTTCAAGACCGCCGTGTTGCCGTTCCATATCTGGACGCCGCTGGTCGAGAAGGCCGGGTTCAAGCTGGCCGACGCGCCGAAGACCTGGGACGCGTTCTGGGACTTCTTCAAACCGATGCAGAAGAAGCTGCGCGAGACGCAGCGCAACATCTATTCGATGGGCCTGCAGTGCACGACGACCGGCCCGGCCGACGGCAACAACATGTTCCATCATTTCCTGATCGCCAACGGCGGCAACGACATCGTGACCAAGGACGGCAAGCCGCATCTCGACGACCCGAAGATCAAGGAAGCGGTGATCAAGTCGCTGACTTACATCACGACGGCCTACAAGGACGGCTACGTGCCGTCGGGCGCGCTGAGCTGGAATGACGCCGACGACAACAACGCCTTCCACTCCAAGCTGTTCGTCGTCGACCTCGACGGGACGATCTCGACCGAGGTGGCGATCAAGGACAAGGACGAGCGCGCCCAGGTCACGACGATGGGCCTGCCCAACAAGAACGACGGCTCGCCGATGACGGCCGAGCTGGGCATCGGCGGCGCCTTCATCCCGAAGGGAGCAAAAGCCGTCGATGTCGCCAAGGAGTTCATGACCTATCTGATCAAGCCCGACGTATCGAACGGGTTCCTGAAGGAGGGTCTGGGCCGCTGGCTGCCGACGATGCCCTCGATCGTCAAGGACGATCCGTTCTGGACCAAGCAGAACCCGCAGGTCGCGGCCTACGCGACCGAGGGTCTGCTGCGCGACACGGTGCCGAATTACCCGGTGTTCAACCCCGGCTGGGCCGAGGTCAACGCCCAACAGGTCTGGGGCGCGGCAGAGGCCGACATCATCCGCAACGGCAAGACGCCCCAGGAAGCGGCCGACGCGGCGTTCAAGAAAATCGAGACGATCCTCGGCAAATACCCGATCGCGCAAGGTTGAGGTCGGCCATGGCATCAGCAACCGTACTTGACCTCGGTCGCCCGGCAGCGGCGGCGCGGCAAACGCTGTGGCGCAGCCTGCGCGGCGGGCTGCAGGGCTCGGAATACGCGTGGGCGATCGCGTTCTGCATCCCCTATGTCGCGGTGTTCATCGCCTTCGTCATCTTCCCGGTGCTCTACGGGTTGTGGCTCGGCCACCAGCCGAGCCTCTACATCGAGCTGCTGCACGACCCGATCTATCAGGAGACGATCGTCAACACGATCCTCTATCTGGTCATCGGCGTGAACGTGAAGATGTTCCTGGCGCTGCTGTTGTCCGGGTTCTTCATGCGCAAGGGGTGGTGGGTCAAGGGCTTGTTGATGATCTACGTGCTGCCCTGGGCGGTGCCGGCGCTGCCGACCTTCATCTCGATCCACTGGATGCTCAACACCCAGTGGGGGCTGATCAACAACGTGCTGTGGGACGTGTCCGGCCTCGACGGTCCGGGCTGGCTCGATACCTCGCGCTGGCTGGCGCTCGGCTCGGTGATCGTGACCTACATCTGGAAGAACATGCCGTTCTGGACGGTCATCCTGCTCGCCGGCCGGATGGCGATCCCGCAGGAGCTCTACGAGGCGGCGGAGGTCGACGGCGCGACCGGGATCAAGCGGTTCGTCCATGTCAGCTTCCCGCTGCTCGCGAACCTCTATCTCGTGTGCACGCTGCTCTCGACGATCTTCACGCTCGGCGACTTCAACACCGCGTATTTCATCTCGGGCGGCGGTCCGGCGCTGTCGACGCATGTCCTGGCGACGCTCGGCATCCGTGACGCGTTCGAGCTGGCGCGGCCGCAGCTCGGCGTCGCCGCGGTGCTGTCGGCGTTGCCGTTGATGATCCCCCTGGTGATGACGCTGATGCACAAACTGCGCACCTCGGAGGTGCAGCTATGAGCGCGCAGGCGATCGGCGGGGCGGCGGTGCCGGCGCGGCGCCCCAATTACCGACGGCGGCGGCTTTTCGTCGAGGCGTCGGCGCTGTTGCTGGGGGTCGTGCTGACGGTGTGGACGCTGGCGCCGATCTACAACATGGTGATGGTGGCGCTCGAGTCGCACAACGACGTGTTCACGTCGAACGTCTGGCCCGATCATCCCTCGGCCTACAGCTTCTGGATCGTCTTCACCGAGGGTTACTGGTACCTCGAATATTTCTGGCACCAATACGCGAACAGCCTCTATATCGGGTTCTGGACGGTGTTCCTGACGCTGGCGATCGGCTCGATGGTGAGCTACTCGATCGGCCGGATGCGCATCCGCCATGGCTGGCTGCTCACCAACGCGGCGCTGCTCACCTATCTGGTGCCGGCCTCGTTCCTGGCGATCCCGTTCTATCGGATGATGCAGACCTACGGGCTCGGCAACAACGTCTGGTCGATCATCGCGGTCGAGGTGACGTTCGCGACCCCCTACGCGATCTTCATCTTCCAGCAGTACGGGCGCAGCATTCCGCTCGAGCTCGACGAGGCGGCGCGGATCGACGGGGCGTCGCCGATCCAGGTCTATTTCCGGGTCTACCTGCCGCTGATGGCGCCGGCGCTGGTTGCGGTCGGCACCTACGCGCTGCTGCTGGCGTGGAACGAATACCTCTACCAGTTCCTGCTGCTGTCGAACAAACGCAGCATGACGGTGCCGGTGGCGCTCGCGCAGTTCCTCAACAGCGACGAGTCGCCGTGGAACTACATGATGGCGACCGCAATCGTCTACGCCATCCCGCCGGTCGTCATCTATTACCTGTTCCGCGGCCGGATGACCGCCGGGCTGACGATGGGCGGCGTCAAGGGCTAACCCGGCTCGTCGCGGTCGAACGGCGCGGCGAACTGCGGCTCGCCGCGGCCGAGCCCGTAGGCAATCGCCATCCGGATCAGATCCGCCATGCGCGGCGTCGCCAGCTTGGCCTTGAGCTGGCTGCACTGATTGGCGACGGTCTTGTAGCTCACGCCGATCGCCTCGGCGATTTCCGTCAGGCTGCTGCCGTCGGCGAGCAGCCGCAGCATTTCGACATCGCGGCCCGAGAGGCGGCTCAGCGGGTTGGCCGCGCCGTTGACCTGCCGCAGCGCCAGCTCCTGTGCCATTTCCGGCTCGATGTAGCTGCGCCCCGCGGCGACGCGGCGGATCGCCTCGAGGACCTGCTCCGGCGGCGCGTTCTTGCTGACATAGCCACGCGCCCCGGCCTCGAGCACGCGCGCGACATAGACCGGGTTGTCGTACATGCTGATGACGACGACTTTCGCTTTCGGGGCCTCGATCAACAGCCTGCCGAGCACCTCGATGCCGCTCATGCCCGGCAGGTTGAGATCGAGCAGCACCAGATCGGGTCGCGCCTCGCGATAGGCGGCGACCGCCTCCTGTCCGCTCGCCGCCTCGACGATCTGGACGCCGGGCTCGGCCGCGAGCAGCCGGCGCAACCCGGCGCGGACGATCGGGTGGTCGTCGACGATCAGCAGCCTCATCGTGCCGCCTCCATCCGCGGTGATGCCGCCAAACCATGGGGCGAGGCCGGCAGCACCGCGCGGACCGCGAAGCCGCCGCCCCCCCGGTTCGCGAGGCTCAGCCGCCCGCCAAGCGCCCTCACCCGCTCCTCCATGCCGATCAGGCCGTATCCCGGCGCCGGCGCGGCGGCAACGCCCAGGCCGTCATCGGCGATGGCGACAAAGACCTCGCCGCTCCGAGGGTCGCGGTCGACCGAGACCTCGATCAGCCGCGGCCGGCTGTGGCGCACCGCGTTGCTGAGGCCCTCCTGCACGATGCGATAGACGACGGTGTCGAACGGATCGCCGAGCGTCTCGCAACCGGGCGCGACGGCGGCGCGGAACTCGATCTCGGGATAGCGCCGGCACCAGAACTCGACGAGCCCGGCGACCGCCTCGGCAAGGCCGACCTCCGCCAGCGCGATCGGCCGCAGGCGGCCGAGCAGGCCGCGCACCTGGCGTTGCAGATGCCGCGCCGCCTCGGCGATCGATCGCAGCGGCGCGTCGAGCTCGCCGCTGCGGCCGTCGTCGAGCAATCGTCTGAGGTTGGCGATGTCGATGTTGAGCGCGAACAGAAACGGCCCGACCTCGTCGTGCAGGTCGCGCGCGATGTCGTTGCGCTCCTCCTCCTGCAGGGTCAACAGCTGCTCGTGCAGCCGGCGGTTGTCGGCATCGGTCGCGGCGAGCCGGGTCGCCATCAGGTTGAAGCTGTCGCGCAGCCGCGCCAGTTCGGGGGTCAGCCGGTCGCTGACGCGGATCGCGTAGTCGCCGCGGCCGACCCGCTCCAGCGCTCCGGCGAGCCGGCTCAGCGGCCGCAGCGCCCGGCCGATCAGCAGATAGATCAGCGGGATGGTCGCGCCGCCGAAGACGATCAGCACGACGAGGCTGCCGTTCAGCTCGTCCCAGACTTCGAGGATCTCGTTGCGCGGGTCGGTGACGATGACGACGGTGGCGAGCGCGCGGCCGCCGGCCGTCACCGGCACGCTGTGCGCTTCCCGCTTCACGCCGATCCACCGGGTAAACCAGCGCGGCGCCGCGCCGAAGGGCGGGCGGTCGTCGACCGGCTCGACCTCGGCCGGGGCCGATCCGCCGATCAGCGACACGCGCAGATGCCGGTTGCCGGTGAAGGAGGCGACGAGGCGGTCGAGATCGCCTTGCGGATCGCGCGAGGTGTCGATGCCGCGGACGGCGTTGTCGACGGTCTGCTCGGCGACAAGCAGCGCCGAGCGCATCTCGGTCCGCACCGAGCGCGACGCATTCAACAGCGTCACCACGCCGCCAAAGGCAAGCCCGGCGGCGAGCGCCACGATGACCAGGGCGATCAGCCGAAACCGCAGGGACATGACACCTCTCCGCCTGCTGGCGCCGCACCTCCACGAGCAACATTGCCATGCCCGGCAAGGGATTCCTACCGCGGCAGGCCGGCCCGGGACGGGCGTGGCGAAATCGGGAAGATTTCCCGGCGAGATCGGGAGGTTCTGCCATAGCGCTTGCGGGCGAAAGGCGTTAAGTCGCGGGCAAGTCTAGAAAAAGGAGACCGCGTGGTCAGGGAGGCGCTGATCGCCGCGACGGCGCTCTGCGTTGCCGCCGGCGGGGCGGCTGCGCAGTCGCCGCAACCGCCGACGGCCGTTCCGGAGGCGACGCTGGCGCCGGTCGAGGTGATCGGCACGAGCCCGCTCCCCGGCATCGGCATCGACCGCGACAAGGTGCCGGCCAATGTCCAGAGCCTCACCGCCGGCGATCTGGCCCGTGAGGGCTCGCCCAGCCTGATCGGGGGCCTTGCCGACCAGGCGGGCAGCGTCAACGTCAACTCGACGCTGGTCGACGAGTTTCAGCCCGACATCCTCTATCGCGGCTTCGAGGCCTCGCCGGTGCTCGGCACGCCACAGGGCATCGCGGTCTACCAGAACGGCGTGCGCATCAACGAGGCGTTCGGCGACACGGTCAACTGGGACCTCGTTCCCGATTTCGCGATCGACCGGCTCGACATGGTGAGCGCCAACCCGGTCTACGGGCTCAACGCGCTCGGTGGCGCGGCCGTGATCACGATGAAGAACGGCTTCACCTACCAAGGCTTCGAGGACGAGCTGGCCGGCGGCTCGTTCGGGCAGCGCAGCGAGATTTTCCAATACGGCAAGCAGGCCGGGATCTGGGCGACCTATGTCGGCGGCCGCTGGTTCGACGAGGACGGCTGGCGGCCGTTCTCGCAGAACAGTCTGCGGCAGATCTACGCCGACATCGGTGCGCGGACCGACAAGGCGTCGCTCGACATCAGCTTCGCCGGCGCCGACAACAGTCTCTACGGCGCCGGGACGACGCCGGAGCAGACGCTCGCGATCAGCCGCGATCTCGACTTCACGACGCCGCAGCAGAACGCCAACCAGCTCGCCTTTCTCACGGTGAACGGCAGCTACCGGGCGAGCGATACACTGTCGTTCGAGGTCAACGCCTATCGCCGGCAGTTCCATCAGACCGTGGTCAACGGCAACACCACCGACTACATCGCCTGCACCGACGGCAGCGGGCTTTTGTGCCAGCCGGACGGGATGACCTATCTCGTCGGCCCGAGCGGCGGCACGATCCCCGATCTGTCGAACGGCGGCACAATCCCGCTCGGCGAGAACGATTTCGAGGACATCCACGCGACCACGACCGGCGGCACGCTGCAGACGACCTATACCGGCGACCTGTTCGGGCACCGGAACCATCTCGTACTAGGCGGCAGCATCGACCATTCGACCGTCAATTTCCAAAGCTCGGCGGAAATCGGCGTCATCAACCCGGCGCTGCAGGTGCTCGCCTCGGGCTTCTTTGTCGACACCCCGGAGAACAGCGGCTTCCAGGCGACGCCGGTCAACCTCGGCGCGGTCGACAATTACTACGGCGCCTTCGTCACCGACACGTTCAACGTGACGCCGGCGCTGGCGGTCACCGCCAGCGGCCGCTACAACCTCGCGACGATCGACCTCACCGACAATCTCGGCAGCAACCTCACCGGCAACTCGCGCTATGCGCGGCTCAACCCGGCAATCGGTGCGACCTACAAGATCCTGCCGTCGCTGACCGCCTATGCCGGATATTCCGAAGGCAACCGCATCCCGACGCCGAGCGAGATCGAGTGCTCGAACCCGGCGCAGCCGTGCCTGCTGCCCTCGACGCTGTCGTCCGACCCGCCAAACCTCAAGCAGGTCGTCTCGCACACTTACGAGGCGGGCTTGCGCGGCAATTTCACCGCGCCGGGCCTGCTGCCCGGCCGCTTCACCTGGAACGCCGGGCTGTTCCGTACCGATCTCGACGACGACATCTACGGCGTCGCGACCTCGATCAGCTCCGGCTTCTTCGAGAATATCGGCGCGACCCGCCGCCAGGGGATCGAGACCGGGATCGCCTACCGCAACGAGACCTGGTCGGCCTACGTCAATTACAGCCTGGTCGACGCCACATTCCAATCGCCGCTGACCCTGCCCTCGCCGAGCAACCCCTTCGCCGACGCCAACGGCAACATCCAGGTGGCGCCGGGCGACCGCCTGCCCGGCATCCCGCTCAACCAGCTGAAGGCCGGTGTCGACTGGCGCCCGTTCGAGAAATGCACGATCGGCGCGGTCGTGACCTATTTCAGCGACCAGTATCTGCGCGGCGACGAGTCGAACCAGAACGCGCCGCTGCCCGGCTATGCGGTCGTGAACCTCCACGGCTCGTACAAGGTCACCGACCATGTCGAGTTCTTCGCCGACATCTCGAACCTGTTCGACAGCAAATACGCGACCTTCGGCGCCTATGGCGACCCGACCGGCATCAACGCGCCCGGCGTCCCGGCGAGCGGGGTCGGCGTCGACAACCGCTTCCTCGCGCCCGGCGCGCCGCTCGCGGTGTATGGCGGCATCCGGCTGAGATTCTAGAGCCAGTCGCAGCGCCTTCCCGCAGCGCCGGATCTGCGGTCCATCCCCGCCCGGAGACCGCGACCGATTGACGCAGAATCCACTTGTCAGGCGCCTCGCCACCACCGATAGTGCGCTTCGCCGTTTCCGCTAAAAACGAAACGTCAGTGAACGCAACCCGCGAGCGGGAGGGTGGTCGATGCAGAAGATTGCCGCCATCGCGGCGCTTGCCTTTGCGGTCGCTCTCGGCGCGTTGCCGGGCAGCAGCCGCGAGGCCGCCGCACAGCAGCAAGACAGCTCCAACGCGGCGGCGCAGCCCGGCCGCGATGCGCGCTGCACGGGCCTTCCCGTCGTCCTTTTCGACTCCTCCAACCGCTTCCCGACAAGCAATGGCCCCAATGGCGAGAGGCCTTCGTTCAAGCTCGATTCACCTGCCTGCATCGTCGAGATCAGGGATTTTCACTGGAACAACGGGCAGGGCGCGCCGCCGGGAACGATCACGCTCGAGCTGCAGACCCCGGCGGGCGGTCCCGCAGGCAGCTTCACCTTTGCCGCGCAGGGTGTCGCCGGCGACCACGGCGAGGCCAACGTCAACTGGGTGGCCCGCCCCTCGCCGCCGATGCTGGTTCCGGCCGGCACCTATGTGATCGGCGACTCCGACCCGGCCAGCTGGTCGCTCAACGCGCAATCGTCGTACCGCTTCTTCACCACGGTGATCGCGATCTGTGCGACCCCGGCGGTCGGACCGGGCTGCGTCGGCCTGCTCGCCTTGCCGCCCGAGGAGTCGCGCCTGCCGCTGCCCCCGTCCTCGGCGGCGTTGCTGGCGCTGCCCGGCGGCGCGCCGGCACCCGCCGGCGCCGGCGTGCCGGGCGCCGCGCCGCCACCGGGCGCTGCCGTGCCGGCGGCGCCGCCGACCCCGGAAGACGTGCTCCGCGAACGCGAGCGCGAGGCCCGCGAACACGAGCATGAGCATGAGGCGCACGAGCACGAACACGAGCATGAGCACGAGGCGCACGAGCACGAGCATCACGACCACGAGCACGAGGCGCACGAGCACAAGCATCACGAACACGAGCACGAGGCGCACGAGCACGAACATCACGAACACGAGCACGAGGCGCACGAGCACGAACATCACGAGCACGAGCATGCCCGCCGCGAGCACGAACGCGAACGGCGCGAGCGCGAGCACGCCCGCCGCGAGCGCGAGCGCGAGCGTCGGCATGCCGCGCATGAGCGGCGCCACCACGGCCACGAGCACGCCCATCACCACCGCCATCACGGCGGCGAACCGGAGGAGGTCTACAACCCGCCGCCACCGCCCCCACCGCCACCACCGCCACCACCTCCGCCGCCTATCACCGAGACGACAACCACCTCGGTGACGACCGGGTTCGGCGAGGGTTGGTATGTCGGTCCCAAGGCCGGGCTGGTGCTGCTGCCCACGGCCACCGAGACGTTCCACTTCAGCGACGGCAGCAGTTCCTCGCCGGTCAGTTCGGCAGCCGGGTTCGATCTCGGCTTCCGGATCGGCGACCAGATGGGCCCGTGGCGCCTCGAAGAGGAGTTCAACTTCCGCTACAACGAGTTGAGCAAGATCGACGGAGACTACGACGTGCGGGGCAACACCCAGGCCCTCACGCTGCTCACCAACGTCATCTACGACTTCCAGCTGCCGACCGATTGGGGGAACTGGTCGCCGCATATCGGCGCCGGCATCGGCCTTGCGCATCTGATGCAAAGCGAGAAGCTCGGCGGCACCACCATCATCGACTCGAGCACCACGCAGTTCGCCTATCAGGTGATCGGCGGCGTCCGCATGCCGGTCGCGCCGCACTGGTCGTTCGACCTCGACTACCGCTATCTCGCGGCCAGCGACGCCGGCTTCAAGGACCGGTTCGGCGACCGGATCACCGAGCCCTATCGCAGCCATGCGGTGCTGGCCAGCATGACCTTCAGCTGGGGCGAGCCCTCGAAGCCGCCGCCGCTCGCCGAGGCGATGCCGCCACCGCCGCCGGCGCTGCACCCGGCAATGCTGCCGGCGGCGAGCACGCAGCTCGCCTCGCTGGCGCCGGTCTCGCCGCCGATGGCGAGCGCGCCCGATGCGGCGGTGCCCGCGACGCCGACCGAGCCGCCGGCCGGCGACGGCAGCCTGCGCTTCCTGGTGCGGTTCGACGAGCGCGTGGCGGCGCTGACGCCCTCCGGGGTCCGCGCGCTCGACGACGCGGTCGCGGCGATCCGCGCCGGCCAAGCCGTGCAGCTCGACATCGATGGCTGCGGCGACGGACAGGCGGGCGATGCCGCGGTCTGCGCCCGCCGCGTCGCCGATCTGGCGCGGCTGCTCCGCGAACGCGGCGTCGCTCATCCGCGCGAGCTGATCGCCGCGGCGCGCTGACCGCCCGCCGGCCGGCCGTGGCCGCGCGGCGCACTGGACACCGACGGGTTGCGCCCGCATGATCGACGGGCATGGTGGGGCGTAGGGCTTCGGTTTGGGTGGGGCTGCCGGCTGTGCTGGCGGCGGTGGTTCTGGCGCCGGCAGCGGCTCGCGCGCAGCATATAACGATCGACGGGACGCTATCGCCGGCGCAGGTGCTGGTCGGGCCGAACTACTCGATCGGCGCCAATCTCGGCAAACGCGTCGGCCAGAACCTGTTTCAGAGCTTCGGCTTGTTCGAGCTTGCACCCGGCGAGAGCGCGACCTTCAAGGGCCCGGCCGTGGTGCAGAACGTGATCGGCCGGGTGACCGGCGGCAGCCCGTCGATCATCGAAGGCACGGTCAAGTCGTCGATCAAGGGCGCCAACCTTTATCTGATCAACCCGGCCGGGGTGGTGTT
>DATJOB010000334.1:0-14777 GCA_035507475.1 Allostellaceae bacterium
CGCCGCCAAAGCCCGCGCCACGTTGTTCGCGCGCCGCTCCGAGAGCCGCTGGTTGTAGCCCGGCGAGCCCGAGCGGTCGGTGTAGCCGGTCACCTGGATCTGCACCGGCGCGCCCGCCTTATACGCATCGGCCGCCTGCACGATGATCTGCTGGCCCTCCGGCGTGATCGTGTCGCGATCCCAGTCGAAGAACACGATGAACACCTTGGGCGCCGCCGGCGGCGGGGCCGGTGCCGCCATCGGAGCCGGCGGCGGCGGCGGTGGCGGGGCGTTGAAGTGGAAGTTCAGGCCGAGCAGGCCGATATTGGCGTCGCTGAAGCGCGAGCCGAGATCGACGTGGCGGTATTCCGCCTTCATGCTCCATTGCGGGCCGAGCATGAATTCGGCGCCGCCGCCGGCGGTCCAGCCGCTTTCGGTCGAGTCGGAGCCGCCGACAGCCACCGGGCCGCTGACCGTGCTCTTGACGTCGCCCCAGGCGCCACCGCCGGTCACGAACAGCAGCATGTTGCCGGGGCCGACGATCCAGCCGAGGCGGCCGCGCGCGGTCGCCATCCAAGAGTTGCTGGTGCCGCAATTATAGGCGTTGCCCGGGCCGCAGAACTTGGAGCCGTTGATCCCCGAGGCGTCGACGTCGCCTTCGAAGCCAAGCAGCCAGCCGTTGCCGAACTCCCAGTTATAGCCGACGGTGCCGCCGCCGAGCGGACCGCCGAGGCCGATGCTGCCGCTACCGGTCGACGGCGCGGTCGCGGTCGGCTTGAAGCTGTAGCTCGAGCTCGCGCTGCCACCGCCACCATTGGCGCCCAAATAGAACCCGCCCCACGTGCCCGGTACCATCTGCGCTCCTGCAGGAGCAATCGACGCCAGCAGCACCGCCGCCGCCGCTCCGCCAGTCCAAAAGCGCATTACCCCCTCCAATTCCGCGAAATAGGATGGGGCGCAGTATCTTCGAGTTGAGGTTGGGGGTCAACTCAAGGAGCAAGTTTCGCTCGGCTCTCTACAGTGATTGGATAGGTGACTGTGATAAAAATATCGCAGAAACGTCCGACGGGAACCCTTCGGGCGCTTGCGCTGTAACGGACTGTAAACAATGCGCGGCCAAACGTCGCGCGGCGATCATGCGGTCGCCGGCAATTTCAGTGTCTCGCGCGTGACGACGACCTCGCCCGAGGCGCCGAGCCGAATCAGGTTGGCCGTGCCGACCCATGCCGGCGCCCCGGAATAATAGGCGGCAACGCTCCCGTCGCCGACCTGCGCGGCGCGGTCCCAGTGGCCGAGCGCGACATAGTCGGCGCCGGTCGCCGCGATTGCCGCGTCGCTGATCAGCCAGGACGGGCGCAGCGGGTTGGCGAAGGTTTCGGGCGGCTCGTAATGCCCGTGCCCGACGGCGACCTGCCAACGCGTCGTGCGCGGTCGCGGGTCGTCGAGCGGCGCCATGTCGCGGTAGTCGCGATGCGCGTTGCCCCAGATCTCGAGCCGGCCGCCGGCAAGCAGCACCGCGCGCTCGTGCGTGACGCCGAGGATCGCGAGCCCGGCAATCGCTTCGTATCCGCCGCGCCGATATACCGAATCGGCGGCGACAGGGTCGTGGTTGCCGGGCAGCAGCACCACCGGCACCGTGCTTTCGGCGAGCAGCCGGCCGGCGTGCTCGACGGCGGCGGCGCCGATCATGTGGCTGTCGAAGCTGTCGCCGGCGAGGATCAGCGCGTCGGCGCCGACCTCTCGCGCATAGGCGAGCACGGCGGCCAGCCCGGCTGTCCCGCCGGCGCGGCCGCCCGCGCGGTCGTCGATGTGGAGATCCGAGCTGTGGACGAGAACCGCCTCGTCCCGGCGCGGCACGGTTTGCGCCATCTCAGGCCCGCTCGAAATCGATGCGCTCGGTGACCGGAAGGCCGTAAAGCCGGCGGCGCAGACAGTCGAGCCCCAGCTCGACCGCGCCCAGCCTCACCCATTCGCGACCGCCGAGAATCCGCGAGCGGCGCGAATCGACGCGGTCGGCGGTGGCGATGCCGATGCAGATCGTGCCGCCGAAATCGATCCGGTCCGGGCCGTCATCGAGCTCGACGAGCACCGCCAGGCCGTGGCTGGCGCCGCTCTCCTGGCGCGCCGCCCGAGCCACCGCCGCGGCGGTTTCCTGGGTGACCTCGAGCGGCTCGGCGCCGGTGAGACCGACCGCGTCGTAGATTTGGGCAAGGTCGCGCGACACGACGGCGCGGCGCACCATCCGCTCGGCCCCGGGCAGCGGCGTGAGCCGCGCCGCGATCTGCCCGCCGGTGAAGGTCTCGACCAGCGCGAGCGAGCTGTCGTCGCGCGCGAGCGCATCGAGGATCACCCCTTCGAGCGTGGCGTCGTCCTCGGCCATGATGAAGTTGCCGAGCCGGCTGCGCACCTCGGCCACTACCGGCGCCAGCTTGCGGGCGATGTCGTCGCCGTCGGCGCCGCGCACTGTGAGCTTCGTCTCGATCTGCGGGTAGTGGGCGCGGAAGCCGAGCTTGACGCTGCCGTCGGGCACCACGGCCTCGACGCCGGCCAGCAACTGGTCGACATGCGATTCACCGAGGCCATAGGAGTGAAAGCGCTTCAGCTGGATCGCGGTCTGCGTGCCGCTCTTGGCGAGCAGCCGCGGGATGATCTGCTCTTCGAGCATGCGCCGCAGCTCGCGCGGCACGCCGGGGGTGAAGAAGAAGCGCGCCTTGGCGATGTCCATCGCGAAGCCGCAGGCGGTGCCGATCGGGTTGTCGAGGATCTCCGCCGTCGTCGGCAGCATCGCCTGCTTGCGGTTGTTGGGTGACATCACCCGGCTGCGGCGCGCGAAGAACGCCTCCATCGTCGCCAGCCATTCCTCGTTGAGCACCAGCTCGACGCCGGCGGCGCGCGCCGCGATCTCCTGCGACAAATCGTCGACGGTCGGACCGAGCCCGCCGTTGACGATCACCGCATCGGCGCGCTCGGCAGCGTGCAGGAAGGCGGCAAGCAGCGTGTCGCGGTCGTCGCCCACCGTCGTCCCCCAGCGCACCGACAACCCGACATCCTCGAGCTTCTGGGCCATGTAGCTGAAGTTGGTGTTGACGATCTTGCCGGTGAGCACCTCGTCGCCGGTGCAGATGACTTCGATTTGCATGCGTCACGCCATGAAGTTGAGCTTGAGGCCGGGCTCCGGCCACGGCATCGCGGCGAGCTGGCCGCCCGCCGAAAGCGTGACATAGGCGGTCTTCAGGTCCGGCCCGCCGAAGCAGATATTGGTCGGATAGACGTCCGGCACCTTGACCTGGCGCACCACTTCGCCGGCCGGCGAGATCACCGTGATGCAGCCGGCGATCAGCGTCGCGACGCAGATGTTGCCGTTCGCCTCGAGCGCCAGACTGTCGAAGCGCTGAAAGCCCGGCAGGCCGCAGACGCAGCGCCCGCCATAGGGCGCCGGGAACGGGTCGAGCCGAAGCCTGCCCGGCTCGGCGATGTCGAAGGCGAAGAGCCGCGAGCTCTCGGTGTCGGCGACGTAGACGGTCTTCTCGTCCCGCGACAGGCCGACGCCGTTCGGGGTGAGCAGCGGGTACGCCAGCTCGACGATCTTCGAGCCGTCGGGCAGCGCGTAATAGAGCCCGCCGTGATCGCGATGGCCGGCATAGCGCTTGCCGAGATCGGTGAAGTAGAACCCGCCCTGGCGATCGAACACCAGGTCGTTGGGCGCCGAGAGCCGCCGCCCGTTGCAGGCGCTGTAAAGCGTCCGCGTCTCGCCGGTGCGCGGGTCGATGCGCTGGATCGAGCCGCCCTCGTAGTCGGGCGCCGGTCCGGTCGACAGGAAGCGCGGCGTCGTCTGATAGACCGCGCCGCCGTTGTTGCAGACATAGAGCGCGCCGTCCGGGCCGGTGGCGACGCCGTTGGGTCCGCCGCCGGCCTTGCCGATCTCGCTTTTGCTGCCGTCGGGCGCCACCCGGGTGACCTTCGAACCCGAGATCTCGCCGAGGATCACCGCGCCGTCGGCCATCCATACCGGCCCCTCGGGAAAGCCAAGCTCGCCGGCGAGAATGCGGATATCGCTCATCCCGGGCGCTCCTCAGCCGTTGACCCGGCGCTTGAGCGCGGTCCATTGGTCGAGCAGCGGCAGCACCTTGTCGGCGCCTTCGGGCGGCAGCGGCGCGACGACGCGGGCCACGCCCAATTCCTTGTAGCGCATCAACTGATCGTAATCGGCGGCGGCGCCGAACATCGTGATCGGCGCGTCGGCTAGGCTGCGCCCGGCCTCGGCCAGCATCTGCTTGTACTGCGGGAAATAGTCCTCGAAATTGCCGTAGATCGGCCGACCGGCGATCGGGATCCAGCCGTTGCCGTAGCGGACCGCGCGCCGCGCGGCGTGCGGAAAGGCGCCGCCAACGATCACCGGCACCGGGTCCTGCACCGGCTTCGGCCACGCCATCATCGGCGGGAAATCGACGATCTCGCCGTGATATTCGGGCTTCGACTTGGTCCAGATCTCGCGCATCGCCTCGACCTGCTCGCGCATCCGCTTGAAGCGCGTGGCGAAAACGGTGCCGTGGTCCTCCATCTCGTCCTGGTTCCAGCCGCCGCCGACCCCGAACAGCAACCGGCCCGCCGACACCCGGTCGAGCGAGGCGACGAGCTTGGCGGTCTGGATCGTGTCGCGCTGGATGACGAGACAGACGCCGGTGCCGAGCTTGAGCGTCTTGGTCGCGGCGGCAGCGGCGGTCAGGATCACGAACGGGTCCATCGCGTCGTAGTACATTTTCGGCACCTCGCCGCCGCCCGGGAACGGCGACTTGCGCGACAGCGGGATGTGCGAATGCTCCGGCGCCCAGAGCGATTCGAACCCGCGCTCCTCGCAGGCCTGCGCGAGCGGAACGATCGGCATCGAATAGTCGGTGTGGAACATGAAGGCGCCGAAATCCATCTCGCTCTCCTATCGCGATCGCGGGGGCGAGCTTAGACGCAGGTCCGCGGTGGGTTCAATCGGAGCCGCCGCGGCGACCGCGCGGCGCCGCCATTTGCCAACTGTTACAACAAACCGACCTGCGCCCGGTTGAACCGTTAACCGGCTGGCAACTATATGAGAAGGAGTGCCGGCCGCCGGGCGAGGCGGGCGGTGTTTGCGGTACCCAATGATTGATCGGTGAAGAGAGGGAGGTGGCTGTTCATGAGGCGGGCTATCGGTATCGTCGTCGGTTGTCTGCTGGTACTGATCTTTGCCGCGCCCTTCGTCCGCGACGGCATCGCCTGGTACAGGATCCGCACCACCTACGCGATGGACCCGGCGGAGCAGAAGGCCTACCAGTCGTGGATGGGCAGCCCCGGTTCGTTCGTCGCGATGCTGCGCGGGCACTGTCTCGAGCGCAACGCCGGGAACTCGCAAGCCTGCACCGCCTACGAATAGCCCCGCCTACGAATAGCCCGCCGCGGCTTGCCGCGGCGCTCATGCGGGCGAAAGGTCGCCCCAGCTCGCGACATGGGCGATGCGCAGCGCGATGACCGGGAGGTCGGCGATCCGCATCGCGCGCACCTGCGGGTAGCGCGCGACGATCAGCGCCTGGGCGCGGTCGTGCTCGGCGCCGTCGTAAAGGATTTCGCCCGAGCCGCGCAGAATCACCCAGCCGAGCCGAGTCCAATCCTCGTCATAGCGGTCGACGATGAACGCGGCCTTCGGGTTGTCGAGGATGTTGCGCACCCGCTTGAGCGGCGCGCCGCGGCGCTTGGGCTTCTCGTCGATCGTGATGTAGAGCGTCGTCTCGCCGAGGCCGAAGCAGACCGGCACCAAGTAAGGCGCGCCGCCGGCATCGGCGGTCGCCAGATGCCCGACGCGGCGGGTCTCGACAAAGCGGCGCTGCACCGGGCTCAGCATCGCTCGTCCTTAACCATGGTTTCTCCGTTCCCGCCATCGCGGGAGGCAGAGCTTTACCACACGTTAACAGGCGGTTCGTAGGCTGCCGCGTCACGTCTGAGGGACGGCCGATGCTTCGCACCTTCGTTAAATTGCTTCGGGACGAGACAGGCGTCACCGCTGTCGAATACGGCCTTATCGCAGCGCTCATCGCGGTTGCCGCCGTGAGCATCATGACGACGGTGGGCAAGAACCTGTCGACGACGTTCAACACCGTCGCGACAAAGCTCTGAACACTCCCCCAAGGCCGGGGGCGCAGCAGACGCTGCGCCCCCTTTTTTTGCCCTGCGGCCGCGGCCGCGCGGCTGGCGACTATTCGGCCGCGGCCGCCTGCGCCGCCGCGCCCTCGCCGATCACCAGCCCGAGCGGGCTCGCGCCGATCTTGACGCTCGCCCCGTCGGCGATGCGGCCCTCGAGGATGCGCTGCGCCAGCGGGTTCTGCAGCTCGCGCTGGATGACGCGCTTCAGCGGCCGCGCCCCGTAGACCGGATCGTAACCGGCCTTGCCGAGCCATTCCTTCGCCTTCGCGTCGATCTCGAGCGTGATCTTGCGATCGGCGAGGAGCCGCTGCAGCCGCGCCAGCTGGATCTCGACGATGCCGGTCATGTCGTCGCGTGACAGCCGGCGGAACAAGAGGATCTCGTCGAGCCGGTTGAGGAACTCCGGCCGGAAGGCGTGGCGCACCGCCTCCATCACCGCGGGGCGGGCCATCTCGACATCGGCGCCGTCGGCGAGGGCAGCGATCGCCTCGCTGCCGAGGTTCGAGGTCAGCACGATGAGCGTGTTGCGGAAGTCGACCGTGCGCCCCTGCCCGTCGGTCAGGCGGCCGTCGTCGAGCACCTGCAGCAGCACGTTGAAGACGTCCGGGTGCGCCTTCTCGACCTCGTCGAACAGGATCACCTGGTAGGGCCGGCGGCGCACCGCCTCGGTCAGCGACCCGCCCTCGTCATACCCGACATAGCCCGGCGGCGCGCCGATCAGTCGCGAGACGCTGTGCTTCTCCATGTATTCCGACATGTCGATGCGCACCATCGCGCTCTCGTCGTCGAACAGGAACTCGGCGAGCGCCTTGGTGAGCTCGGTCTTGCCGACGCCGGTCGGCCCGAGGAACAGGAATGAGCCGATCGGCCGGTTCGGGTCCTGCAGCCCGGCGCGCGCGCGGCGGATCGCGTTCGACACCGCGACCACCGCCTCGTCCTGGCCGATCACGCGGTGGCGCAGATTCTCCTCCATCCGGAGCAGCTTCTCGCGCTCGCCCGACAGCATCTTTTCGACCGGGACCCCGGTCCAGCGCGAGACGATGCCGGCGATGTGCTCGGGCTGCACCGCCTCCTCGACCATCCGGTTGCTGCCGGCCGCCTCGGCCTCGGCGATCTTGCGCTCGAGCTCGGGAACGACGCCGTAGGTCAGTTCGCCGGCGCGGCTCCAGTCGCCGCGCCGCTGCACGATGTCGAGCTCGGCGCGCGCCTGATCGAGCTGCTCCTTCAATTTCTGGACGTCGGCGAGCTTGCCCTTCTCGGCCTGCCACTTGGCGGTCAGCTCCGCCGATTCCTGCTCGAGCTCCTCCAATTCCTTGACGAGCCGCTCGAGCCGCTCCTTCGAGGCGGCGTCGTTCTCCTTCTTGAGCGCCTCGCGCTCGATCTTGAGTTGGACGATGCGGCGATCGAGCTCGTCGATCTCCTCGGGCTTCGAATCGACCGTCATGCGCAGCCGCGACGCGGCCTCGTCCATCAGGTCGATCGCCTTGTCGGGCAGGAACCGGTCGGTGATGTAGCGGTTCGACAGCGTCGCGGCGGCGACGATCGCCGCATCGGTGATCCGCACCCCGTGATGCAGCTCGTATTTCTCCTTGATGCCGCGCAGGATCGAGATCGTGTCCTCGACCGAGGGCTCGCTGACGAAGACCGGCTGAAAACGTCGCGCCAGCGCCGCGTCCTTCTCGATGTGCTTGCGGTACTCGTCGAGCGTCGTCGCGCCGACGCAATGCAGCTCGCCGCGCGCCAGCGCCGGCTTCAGCATGTTGGAGGCGTCCATCGCGCCCTCGGCCTTGCCGGCGCCGATCAGCGTATGCAGCTCGTCGATGAACAGGACGATCTCACCGGCTGCCGCGGTGATCTCCTGGAGCACCGCCTTCAGCCGCTCCTCGAACTCGCCGCGATATTTCGCGCCGGCGACCAGCGCGCCGAGGTCGAGCGCCAGGAGCCGCTTGTCCTTCAGGCTCTCCGGCACATCGCCGTTGACGATGCGCAGCGCCAGGCCCTCGACGATCGCGGTCTTGCCCACCCCGGGCTCGCCGATCAGCACGGGATTGTTCTTGGTGCGGCGCGACAACACCTGGATCGCGCGGCGGATCTCCTCGTCGCGGCCGATGACCGGGTCGAGCTTGCCCTCGCGCGCCACCGCGGTGAGGTCGCGCGCATATTTCTTCAGCGCGTCGTAGCTGTCCTCGGCCGAGGCGCTGTCCGCCTTGCGGCCCTTGCGTACCTGCTCGATCGCGGCGTTGAGGTTTTGCGGCGTCACCCCGGCCGCAGCGAGCGCCTTGCCCGCCCCGGTTTCCTTCGCCATCGCCAGCGCCAGCAGCAGGCGCTCGACGGTGACGAAACTGTCGCCGGCCTTCTCGGCGATCGTTTCGCCCTGCTCGAAGACCCGCGCCAGCTCGGGGCTCATATAGACCTGGCCGGCGCCGCCGCCCTCGACCTTGGGCTGCCGGGCAAGCTCCGCCTCGACCGCGGCCAGCGCCGCCTTGGCGTCGCCGCCGGCGGCATTGATCAGGTTGGCGCAGAGGCCTTCCTTGTCGTCGAGCAGGACCTTGAGGAGGTGCTCCGGCACGAGGCGCTGGTGACCGCTGCGCAGCGCCAGGTTCTGGGCGTTCTGGATGAAGCCCTTCGACCGCTCGGTGTATTTTTCGAGTTCCATAGGCTCGTTCTCCGGTGAACCGGCCGCCCCGACCCCCTCTCAGGCAGATCCAACGGCCCTTCGTTCCGAGATATGGGAGCGGCGGTGGAATCCCTCAACCCTAAGAGTTCGAGCGGTCGAAGCCCTGATCCAGATCAACGCCTCGCCGCGGGAATCGAAGCGCAAGAAGCGGATATAAGGGGCCGCGGGTCCGACTTAGATGTGAGCGCGCCGAGAGCGACGGCGCCTCACCCACCGGAGCCTATCGATGCAGACCCGTCTTGCCCCTCTCCATGCCATCGCGGCACGTCGAGGCGACGGGTTGCGTGCCGAGCTGGCCTGCCTGTCGGGACGCGGCACCGCCCCTCTGCGCACTGCATCGGGAGAGATGAAGATGTCACGCGAACAGGACAATAAGGCTGTTGTCGCCCGCTGGTTCGAGGGCTTCTGGGGAAATCCGTGGAACCCGCGGATCATCGACGAACTCGCGGCTTCCGACATGCTGCTGCAGTACTCGCTGCATGCGCCGCGTCGCGGTCGCGACGACGTGCGGCGTTTCATGCTCGATTTCCGTGCGGCGTTCCCCGACCTCAAGTTCTGGGGCGCCGCGGAGCTCATCGCCGAGGGCGATCACGTCGTCGGGCGATGGGAAGGCGGCGGAACCCATACCGGCCCGGCCTTCGGCGATTTTCTCGCCGGCGCGCTGCCCGCCGCATCCGGGCGGAAGATGCACTTCACCGGGACCACCGTGCTGCGCGTCGACAACGGTAAGATCGCCGAGGAGATCGGGCTCGATGACGGGGTTACCGCGCTGACCCAGCTCGGCATCCTGAAGGCCGCCTGACCGCGACGGACCGGATCGGGATCACGCCCGATCCGGTCTATTCGGACCGGCCGGTGATGAACGACGGCAGATGGTCGTCCTCGGGCGGCGGCGGTGGCGGCGGCGCCGGCTGTACCTGGATGACCTGCGCCTCGGCCGGCTGTTCGCCGTCGGTCTCGGGCATCTCGCCGCCTTCCGACAGCATGTGCTGCTGCGGGCGCGGCTGCCCCTGGAAGCCGCCCTCGCCGTTGGCGCTCATCACCCGGAAGTAATGCTCGGCGTGCTGAAAGAAATTTTCGGCGGCGATCCGGTCGCCGCTCGACTGCGCCTCGCGCGCCAGCGCCAGATAGCGCTCGAACACCTGGTAGGCGTTGCCGCGAATTTTGACGTTCGGCCCGTTGCTGTCGAAGGTCTGCGACCGGTGCGGCGGCCGCGGTCCTCGGTTCGGGTTGTTGTTATGGTACGGATTGCCGCCGCCGTTGCGGCCGCGCGATCGCTTTTGTGGTCTCATGACACCTGTCTTGTCGCGGTGGATCCAAACGGATCATCGTCCGGCCGCCGGCTCGGCACTTCTTCCGAGCTTACCCCTGAGCCGATCCCTCATGCGGCGCTCTCGGCCCCTTCGATCTGTCAACGATGTCCGGGGCCGATCGGCATCACTCTAGGCGGGCGGCTGCGCGGTTCCAACCTTTTTCTCCGGCCCTCCGGTCACGCCGTCCGCCGGGCGACGACGCAACGCGCGATTCCGGCGAGGTCGGCGACGGTCGCCTCGATAACGACGCCGTCGCGCGAAATAATCCCGGCGACGGCCGCATCCTGCCCCGCGCCGACCTCGCAGGCGGCGATCCCGCCGGGCGGCAGCAGCCGCGGCAGCTCGGCCGCGATGGCGCGATAGGCGGCGAGGCCGTCGGCGCCGCCGTCGAGCGCGAGCGGCGGGTCGAAATCGCGCACCTCGCGCGGCAGACCGGCGATGTCGCCGCTGGCGATGTAGGGCGGGTTGGCGACGATGGCGTCGAACCGGCCGCAAAGCGCGCTCGCCCAGTCGCCGACCGCGAAGCCGGCGCGCGCCGCGACACCCAACCGAAGCGCATTGTCCCGCGCCGCGGCGGCGGCCGCCGGCGCGCGGTCGACCCCGAGGCCCCGCGCCCGCCGATATTCCGACAACAGGGCGATCAGCAGGCAGCCGCTGCCGGTGCCGAGGTCGAGGAAACGGTAGGCGCGATCCCTCTCCGGCAGCCGCGCGAGCACCGCCTCGACCAGCGTCTCGCTCTCCGGCCGCGGGTCGAGCGTGGCGGGCGACAGCGCGAATTCGAGGCCCCAGAACTCGCGGACGCCGAGGATGCGGCTCGCCGGCTCATGCGCCAGCGCACGGCGCAGCAGCACCGCGACGCGTTCGGCCGCGGCCTCGTCGATCATCCTGTCGGTGGCGGCGAAAACCTCGGCCGGCGACAAAGCAAGCGCGGCTTCGACGAGCCGCCGGGCGCGCCGGCGCGGCTCGTCGATCCCGGCCTCGGCCAAGCCTCGCGCGACGTCGCCGACAACCGAGCCGATCGTATGCGGCGGGATCATCGCCTTTCCAGCGTCATGGCCGGACCTGACCAGGCCATCTCGATTCCGGGTCAAGCCCGTGGATGACCCAAATTGGCGAAGTCACACTCACGCGACCGCGGCGAGCCGCTCCGCCGTGTCGGCCGCGCTCAGCGCGTCGACGATCTCATCGAGCGCCTCGCCTGCCATCACCTTGTCGATCTTGTAGAGCGTCAGGTTGATGCGGTGGTCGGTGACGCGGCCCTGCGGGAAATTATAGGTGCGCACCCGTTCGGAGCGGTCGCCGCTGCCGACCTGGCTCTTGCGGTCGGCGGCGCGTGCCGAATCGCGCGCCTGGCGCTCCATCTCGTAGAGGCGGGCGCGCAGCACCTTCAGCGCGCGCGCCTTGTTCTTGTGCTGCGATTTCTCGTCCTGCTGGATCACCACCAGCCCGGTCGGCAAATGGGTGATCCGGACCGCGCTGTCGGTGGTGTTGACCGACTGCCCGCCCGGGCCGCTCGACCGGTAGACGTCGATGCGCAGATCCTTGTCGTCGATCGCGACGTCGATCTCCTCGGCCTCGGGCAGCACCGCGACCGTCGCCGCCGAGGTGTGGATGCGCCCCGACGCCTCGGTCTCCGGCACGCGCTGCACCCGGTGGACGCCCGATTCGAACTTGAGCCGGGCGAAGACGCCGCGTCCGGAGATCGAGGCGCTCGCCTCCTTGAAGCCGCCGATCCCGGTCTCCGACACGTCGAGCAGCTCGAACTTCCAGCCCTTGAGCGCGGCATAGCGCTGGTACATGCGGAACAATTCGGCGGCGAACAGCGCCGCCTCGTCGCCGCCGGTGCCGGCGCGCACTTCGAGGATCGCGTTGCGCTCGTCGTCGGCGTCCTTCGGCACCAGGGCCAGCTTGACCTGCAGTTCGAGCCCGGGCAGCCGCTCCTTGAGCGCGCGGACCTCCTCCTCGGCAAGCGCCTTCAGCTCGGGATCGTCGCCCGCGCCGGCCATCTCGCTCGCCGCCGCCATCTCGGACTGCGCCCGGCGCAGCGCCGCGATGCCGTCGACGATCGGCGAGAGCTCGCTGTACTCCTTGGACAGCCTGGCGAAATCGCTGCCGCCGAGGCCGCTCTGCGCCATCGCCTCGCCGATCTCGGCATGGCGGCGGACGAGCTGGTCGAGCCGGGTTTCGAGCGCCGCGTCCATCAGTCGAGCGCCCGCAGGGCCATGACCAGCTCCGGCAGGGTCGAGGCGACGAGCGGCACCTCGCGCTGCTCGCCGCTGTCGAGGTCGCGCAGCGTGACGACGTTGCGCGCCGCCTCGTCGTCGCCGAGCAACACCGCGGCGCGGGCATTGAGCCGGTTGGCGCGGCGCATCCGCCGCGAGAGATTGCCCGAATAGCCGAGATCGACCGCGAACCCGGCCCCGCGCAGCGTCTCGGCGATGGCGAGCGCCAGCGCCTCGCCCGCTTCGCCCACCGGCACCAGCGCGATCGGCCGGGGCGGCGCCGGCGGCTCGTCGATCAGCATCGCCAGCCGCTCGACTCCGGCGGCCCAGCCGACGCCCGGCATCGCCGGCCCGCCCATCAGCTCGACCAGCCCGTCATAGCGGCCGCCGGCCAGCACCGTGCCCTGGGCGCCGAGATCGGTGGTGACGAACTCGAACACCGAATGCGTGTAGTAGTCGAGCCCGCGCACGAGGCGCGGGTTGAGCCGGTAGGCAATGCCGAGCCGCTCGAGCCCGTCGCGCACCTCGGCGAAGAAATCGCGCGAGGCGTCGTTGAGATAGCGATCGAAGGCCGGCGCATCGGCGTTGATGGCGATGTCGCCCGGGTCCTTCGAATCGAGGATGCGCAGCGGGTTGACCGCGAGCCGGCGCTTGCTGTCCTCGGACAGCGCCTCGCGCCGCGCGGTGAAGTAGCCGACGAGCGCGTCGCGGTAGCCGGCGCGGCTCGCCCGGTCGCCGAGCGTGTTGAGCTCGAGCGCCGCGCGCTCGCCGATGCCGAGCGCGTCGAGGATGCGCCGGCCGAGCGCGATCAGCTCGATGTCGGCCTGCGCCTGGGCGACCCCGAGCAGCTCGCAATTGACCTGGTGGAACTGGCGGAAGCGGCCCTTTTGCGGCCGCTCGTAGCGGAATACCGGGCCGCTCGAAAAGAATTTGAGCGGCGCCGCCTGCGCGAGCCCGTTGGACAGCACTGCGCGAACCACGCCGGCGGTGAACTCCGGGCGCAGGCTGAGGTCCTCGCCGCCGCGGTCCTTCAGCGAATACATCTCCTTGGCGACGATGTCGGTGTGCTCACCGATCGGCCGTGCGAAGACCTCGGTAAACTCGAAGATCGGGACGTCGAGCTCGGCAAAGCCGTAGAGCCCGGCGAGGCGGCGCGCGGTCTCGCGCACATGGCGATGCCGGCGGGCCGCGTCGGGCAAGAGGTCCTGCGTGCCGCGCACCGGCTGCAAGGCTGGCATCGATACTCTCTGAAGGCGCCGGCCAGGAGCGCCGGTGGTGGGCCAAGGCCCAAAGATCGGGTGTCTTCGCGGCCGCCGCAACCCTGCCGGTGACGCGGCGCCAACCCGGCGGCTCGCGGCACGGGAATTTCCCGGCGGGCAAGCCGTGCTAGGATCGCGCGCGGGCAGCAAGCGGAGAGTGGAGATGAAGGCGCTGACGGCCGAGCAGGTGGCATCGTTCCGCCATCACGGCTTCCTCTATCCGATCGCGGCGCTCGGCCCGCAGGAGACCGCCGCCTGCCTCGCCGGGGTCGAGCGGCTGGAGCGCGAGCTCGGCTCGCCGATCGCCGAGGCCGAGATCAAGTGGCGCTCGCACGCCTATGCGCATTCGCCATGGTTTGCCGAGCTGGCGCGCCATCCGCGCATCCTCGACGCGGTCGAGGACCTGATCGGCCCGGACATCCTGATCTGGACCAGCACCTTCTTCATCAAGGAGCCGGGCTCCGAGACCTTCGCCGCCTGGCATCAGGACGGCGCCTATTTCGGCCTCGAACCGGCCGAGCAGCAGGTCACCGCCTGGGTCGCGCTGACCGATGCCAGCCACGAGGCGGGTTGCATGGAGATGCTGTCGGGCGGCGGCGCGCCGCAGCTGCACCAGCATGCGCCGAAGGGGCTGCGTCACAGCATCAACCGCGCCGGGCAGACGATCGTCGCGCCGTTCGACGAGACCGGGCCCGTCGCCATGGCGCTGCATGCCGGCGAGTTCTCGCTGCATCACGAGCTGGCGGTCCACCGCTCGGCGCCGAACCGCGCGCGGCATCGCCGCATCGGCATCGGCCTCAACTACCTGCCGCCGAGCGTCCGGGCGAACGGCCCGGTGCGGCTCAAGGCGCTGCTGGTGCGCGGCACGGACCGCTACGGGTACTGGGACCTGATCGAGCCGCCGCGGGCCGAGCGCGATGCGGCGGCGCTCGCCGTCCACCAGCAGGTCAGCGACCGCTATCGCGAGAACTACCGGATCCAGGTCGCGCGCCACGAAGCGCGCTTCGCCGCGGCCGGCGGCTGAACGGCCGCGTCAGCCGCGCCACGGTTAATCCTTTCCTAAGCGGCCGCCGCTAGCCTCGCCCGATCATCGCGGGCGGAGCGGCGGGATGACGGCAGGGCTGGCGCAACTGCGCAGCGGCGCGTGGCTGAGCCGCCC
>DATJOB010000335.1:0-5248 GCA_035507475.1 Allostellaceae bacterium
CAGCTCGTCCGCGAGCTGGAGATCGACATCGCGGTGGACCTGACCGGCTACACCGCGCATGCCCGCACCGGGATCCTGGCATACCGGCCGGCTCCGGTGCAGGTGAACTTTCTCGGCTATCCCGGCACGCTCGGCGCAGATTACGTCGATTACCTCGTCGCCGACCGCTTCGTCGTGCCCGAGGATTGCCGTCGGTTCTATGCCGAGCAGGTCGTCTACCTGCCGGACACCTACCAGCCGCGCGACGACGCCCTGGCGATCGCCGAGCCGGCGCCGAGCCGGGCCGAGGCGGGTTTGCCCGAGCACGGCTTCGTCTTCTGCTGCTTCAACAGCCTGCACAAGATCACCCCGCCAGTCTTCGCCATCTGGATGCGGCTCTTGCACCGCGTCGCGGGCAGCGTGCTGTGGCTGCTCGAAGGCGAGCCGGCGGCGATGGCGCATCTGCGCGACCATGCCGCGGCGCACGGGGTCGCCGGCGAGCGGCTCGTCTTCGCGCCGCGGCAGCCGATCGAGCAGCATCTGGCGCGGCACCGCTGCGCCGACCTGTTCCTCGACACGCTGCCCTACAACGCGCACACGACGGCGAGCGACGCGCTATGGGCCGGGCTGCCGCTGCTGACCTGCGCGGCGCCCTCGGGCTTTGCCGGGCGCGTCGCCGGCAGCCTGCTGCACGCGGCAGGGCTGCCCGAGCTGGTGACCTTTTCGCTCGCCGATTACGAAGCGCTGGCGCGCCGCCTAGCCGACGAGCCGCAGCGGCTGCGCGCGCTCAGGGAGAAGCTCGGCCGCGCGCGGAAGGCGGCGCCGCTGTTCGACACGGCGCGGTTCTGCCGCCACCTCGAACAGGCCTACGACACCATGTCGCAGCGCCGGCAACGCGGCGAGCCGCCGGCCGCTTTCGCCCTCTGAGCCCGGGTTCAGCGCGTTCACGCAAGCGTCACGCGAGCTTCATCAAACTGCCCTTTGCCGCGGTCTAGTGTCGCGCCGCGCCTGCCCCTGGGCGCCTTCACCGGGAGACGCCGATGACCCGCGCGCGTGCTGCGATCGTTGCTGCCGCCTTTGTTCTGGTCCCCGGCATGGCGCTCTCGACGCCCGCCGCGCTGGCCGCGGAAGGCGCCGGCTGTCCCGATGGCGGGACCGTGCGCTTCGGCGTCGAACCTTACGATTCCGCGGCGCGGCTGACGCCGATCTACCAGAAGGTCGGTCAGCTCATCGGCGACAAGCTCGGCTGCAAGGTCGAGGTGTTCATCGCCACCAGCTACAACGCCGAGATCGAGGCGATGCGCAACGGCAAGCTCGAGATCGGCGAGTTCGGGCCGCTCGGCTATGTGCTGGCGCATCAGGTGGCGAAGGCCGAGGCGGTCGCCGCGTTCGGCAGCGCCGACGGCAAACCCGACACCTACTGGGCGAGCATCGTCACCTATCCGCGGTCGGGCATCGCCAGCGTCGAGGCGATAAAGGGGCACAGCTTCGCCTTCTCCGACCCGGCCTCGACCTCCGGCCACCTGTTTCCCGCCTACGGGCTGCGCAAGGCCGGCCTCGACCCCGACAAGGACGTGAAGCCGATCTATGCCGGCAGCCACACCGCCTCGTTCGAGGCGCTCTATAATCACAAGGTCGACGCCGGCGAGCTCAACAGCGAGCAGGCCGAAAGCGCCAAGCAGCGCGGCCATTACAAGGACGGCGATCTGGTCTTCCTGTGGAAGTCGGAGCCGATCCCGACCGACCCGTTCTGCATCCGCGGCGATCTGCCGGCGGCCTTCAAGCAGAAGCTGACCGAGGTGCTGCTGAATCTTGACCTGTCGGGGCTCGACGAGGCCGACCGCAAGATCATGGTCGGCGCCGGGATCACCCGGCTCGTGCCGCAGACCGACGGCGCCTATAACGGCATCCGCGACCTCGTCAAGACGCTCAACATCGACCTCCAAAAGCTGAGCTGAGGCGGCCGCGGCCGAGCGGAGCGGCGCCATGTTGCGGGTGTGCGACCTGACGATGCGCTACCCCAACGGGAAGCTCGCGCTCGCCGGCTTCAACCTGGCGGTCGCCCCCGGCGAGCTCGTCGTCGTCCTGGGCGGCAACGGCAGCGGCAAGACCACGCTGCTGCGCTGCGTCGCCCGGATGCTCGAGCCCACCGCAGGGGCGGTCTGGCTCGGCGATGTCGATCTCGTCGGCCTGGCGGGCGAGCGGCTGCGCCAGGCGCGGCTGCCGCTGGCGATGATCTGGCAGCAGGCGAACCTGGTGCGCCGGCGCAGCGTCCTCGCCAACGCCGCCTCCGGCACGCTCGGCCGGCATGGCGGCTGGCGCACCGCGCTGGGCGGCCTGCCGCCCGAGGAGGTGCCGGGCGCCTATCGCTGTCTCGAGCAGGTCGGGCTCGCCGACCTCGCGGCGCAACGTGCCGGCACGCTGTCCGGCGGCCAGGCGCAGCGCGTCGCGATCGCCCGCGCGCTGGCGCAGCGGCCGCGCGTGCTGCTCGCCGACGAGCCGGTCGCCAGCCTCGATCCCGAGGCGGCGCACGACATCATGCGGCTGCTGCAGCGCCTGGCGCGCGAGCAGGAGCTGGCGGTGCTGTGCGTGCTGCACCAGCTCGACCTGGCCGACGAATACGCCGATCGCGTGGTCGGCATCCGCGCCGGGCGGATGGTGTTCGACGTTCCGAGCGGCGAGCTGCCGCGCGAGGCGGTCCGGCGCCTCTACCTAAGCGAGGCGGCGTGACCGCGGCGGCGGCGCCGTCTCTCGCGCAGCGCGGCTGGGGCGGCGCGCTGGCGCTGGCGCTGCGCCTGACGCTGCTGATCGCGCTGGTGCTGATCGTGGTGCAGGCGGCGCTGGTGGTGCAGGCCCGGCCGCAGGACCTGATCACCGGCGCCAAGGGCATGGCCGACATCATCCGCCGCGCGATGCCGCCCGATTTCTCCGAGCTGAACAAGATCTGGTGGCCGACCCTCGAAACCGTCGACATCGCGATTTTCGGCACCGTCGGCGGAGTTGTCATGGCGCTGCCGCTGGCGGTGCTCGCGGCGGAGAACGTGACCCCGTCGCGCAGCCTCTATTACGCGGCCCGCGGCATCATCGGCTTCGCCCGCGCGGTGCCCGATCTGGTCTGGGCGCTGCTCTTCGTCACCGCGGTCGGGCTGGGGCCGTTTCCCGGCGCGCTGGCGCTGTCGGTGCATTCGATCGGCATGCTCGGCCGGCTCTTCGCCGAGACGATCGAGCACATGGACATGGCGCCGATCGACGCGCTGTCGCTGACCGGCGCGCGCCGCATGCAGGTCTTCAGCCACGGCATCGTGCCTTCGGTGCTCCCGACCCTCGCCGGGGTGACGCTCTACCGGTTCGACGAGAACATACGCTCGTCGCTGGTGCTCGGCTTTGTCGGCGCCGGCGGCATCGGCTTCGAGCTGTTGTCGGCGATGAGCCTCTTCCAGTACCGGCTGGTGTCGCTCTACCTGATCGTCACCTTCGTCCTGGTGATCGCCGCCGAGCGGCTGTCGGCGCTGGTCCGCGCACGCCTCGCCTGACGGACCCGCCTGAGCTGAGGGATTTGCCCAAGGGACTTTGCTGAGGGACTTGCCAGAGGACTTGCCGGAGGGACGCGCCCATGGATTTCGACACGGCCGAGATCGCCTATGTGCCGACCACCGGCGTGCGCCGCGTGCACGACACGCCGCTCGTCGCGGCGAGCGACGCGACGCTCCAGGGCTACGGCTGCCTGGTCGCCGAGCCGCACGACTTCCCGATCGAGATCGTGCGCTGGCCGGCGCAGGGCTGGCGGCCGATCGACGCCAATTCGGGCGACCAGGGCGGTGTCACCGAGGGGCTCTTCGAGTTCTGGTGGAAGGGCGAGACGCTCTACGCGCGCAACAACGCGGTCGGCGACAGCTATCTCTTCGCGTGGAGCACCTGGCCCGAGGAAGCGCGGCTCGACGGGCTGGCGGTGCGCGAGCGGGCGCTCGTCTGGCGCGCCAACTACCACCCGGATGGCGGCCAGCTGTTCTTCCCGCTCTACGGCCAGCCGTTCCTGATCCCGCTCGCGCTGCCCGGCGACGACGTGACGCCGGAGAGCTTCGTCTCGTTCTATTGCGACGGCGCGGCGGGGCTCTACATCCACCCCAACATCTGGCACGGCGCTGTGGTGCCGCTCGACGAGCGCGCCGAGTATCTCGACCGGCAGGGCCGCGTCCACGCCCGCGTCTCGGTCGATTTCGCCAAGGAGTTCGGCTGCTATCTCGGCGTGCCGATGCGCCGGCCGTAGCGGCTTTTCTAATCCTCCAGCCCGACCAGGCTGCGGGCGTAGGAACGCGCGTCGAACGGGCGCAAATCCTCGACGCCCTCGCCGACCCCGATCAGGTGGATCGGGATGCCGTATTTCTCGGCGAGCGAGACCAGCACGCCGCCCTTGGCGGTGCCGTCGAGCTTGGTCATGACGAGGCCGGTGACGCCGACCATCTGGCGGAAGGTCTCCGCCTGGGCGTGCGCGTTCTGCCCGACGGTGGCGTCGAGCACGAGGAGCACCGCATGCGGCGCCGCGGGGTCGAGCTTCTTGAGCGAGCGCACCAGCTTCTGCAGCTCGGCCATCAGATCGGCCTTGTTGTGCAGCCGGCCGGCCGTGTCGATCAGCAGCAGCTCGGCACCCGACGCGCGCGCCTCGACCAGCGCGTCATAGGCGAGCCCGGCCGCGTCGGCCCCCGGCGGGCGCGTCACCACGGCGGCGCCGGTGCGCTCGCCCCAGACCTGGAGCTGCTCGACCGCGGCGGCGCGGAATGTGTCGCCCGCCGCCAGCACGACGCGCTGGCCGGCGTCGCGGTACTGCCGCGCCAGCTTGCCGATCGTCGTCGTCTTGCCGCTGCCGTTGACGCCGACGACGAGGATCACGAACGGCTTTCTCGCCGGGTCGAGGCGCAGCGGCTTCTGCACCGGCTCGACCAGCCGCGCCACCTCGGCGGCGAGCGCGCCGCGCACCTCCTCGGGCGTCACCTCCTGGCCGAACCGGGTGCGGCGCAGCGCCTCCACCACCTCGCCGGCGACGCCGATCCCCATGTCGCTGGCGATCAGCAATTCCTCGAGCTCGTCGAGCGCGGCGGCGTCGAGCCGGCGCCGGGTGAAGATCTGGTTGATCCCCTCGGTCAGCGCCGTCGAGCTCTTCGACAGCCCGGCGCGCAGCCGGGCGAACCAGCCGCCGCGCTGCTCGCTCATGCGTCCCCCTCGGCGGGCCTGCCGACGAGTCGGCCGCCGGCCACGCCGGTAAAGCGCAGCC
>DATJOB010000336.1:0-3560 GCA_035507475.1 Allostellaceae bacterium
TCCCGAGGCGGCCGCCGACGTCGCGGCGGCGCGGGCGCTGTCCGATGCGGCAATGGTCGCGGATGAGGGGATCATCGCGCGCGCGGCGGCGCTGGTGGCGAGCCCGGCGCCGGCGCTGGTGATCACCTTGCCGCCGCCGCGCCACGCGCTGCGGAGCTGGTACAGCGCCGCCAGCTGGAGCGGGCTGGCCGCGGCGGTGATCTGCGCCGGCTGGCTCGGCTTCGCGCTGGGCGACGGTCTGTTCGGCGTCGCCGGCGTAAGCCGGCCGGGCGACGACCAGTCGGCCAGCGAGTTCCTCGACCCGGCGCCGCTGCTGCTGCGCGACTTCACGGATAATTCGCAGATATGAGCGCGACCATCATCGACGCGTCACGCCGGCGGCAGGCCTCCGGGCAGCGCGCGCTGGTAGCGATCCTGGCGATCTCGGTCGCCCTCAACCTTTGCGCGATCGCCGGGGCGCTATGGAGCCGTTACAACGCGCCGGCGCCGGAGACCGCGAGCGAGCGGCTGCATCGTGTCGCCAACACGCTCGACCTCTCGCCGGAGCAGCGGGTGACCTTCGATGCCTATGTGGCGACGATGGTCGCGCGCGGCGACCGCATGCGCCAGGAGATCGAGCCGTCCCTCGAAGCCGCCTGGGGCGAGGTCGCCAAGCCCGATGCCGACCAGGGCAAGGTGCTGCATTGGCTCGACCAGGCGGGGAACACGCGGCGCGCCTACCAGCGCGAGGCGGTGTCGGCGATGCTCGGGCTGCTCGCGACATTGACGCCGGAACAGCGGGCGAAGTTCCTCAACGCCGAGCGCGCCTTCCATTCGGCGATGCGCCGGCGCCGCGCCGACGAGGCGCACTGAGCTATTTCGTGCCGAACAACCGGTCGCCGGCGTCGCCGAGCCCGGGCAGGATGTAGCCGTGCTCGTCGAGGCAGCGGTCGAGCGCGGCGGTGATGATCGGTACCGTCGGGAAGACGCCGTGCAGCCGCTCCACCCCCTCCGGCGCGGCGACCAGACAGACCAGCTTGACTGACCGCGCCTTCAGCTCGACCAGCCGCGACACCGCGGCGACCGCCGAATTGCCGGTCGCGAGCATCGGGTCGACGAGGATCACGTCGCGCTCGGCCAGGTCCTCGGGCAGCTTCAGGTAGTATTCGATCGCCTGCAGCGTGCGCGGGTCGCGATAGAGCCCGATATGGCCGACCCGCGCCGAGGGCACCAGCTCGAGGATGCCGTCGAGCAGGCCGTTGCCGGCGCGCAGGATCGAGACCAGGCACAGTTTCTTGCCCGACAGCACCGGCAGTCGCGCGCGTTCGAGCGGCGTCTCGATTTCCGCCTCGGCCAGCGGCAGGTCGCGCGTCGCCTCGTAGCCGAGCAGCAGCCCCACCTCGCGCATCAGCTGCCGGAAGGCGCCGGTCGGCGTCTCCTGCGCGCGCATCAGGCTGAGCTTGTGCTGTACGAGCGGGTGGTCGACGACGCGAAGCTCCGCTTGACGGTTGTCGCTCATGGCCCCTCCGGCGCTGGCCGCATCCGCGCTCAGAATAGCGTGCCGTCGCTGGCTACGCGAAGCGGCGGGACGCCGCCCGGACGCCGCGCCGCGGCGAGTTCTCGTCCCGCCGCCCAGCTGCCGCCTTCGAGCACGCAGGCCAGCGGGAACTCGGCCGCGCTCCTGCCGAGCTCCCGCCGCACCTGCCCGGCCAGCCGGTCGAGCAGCGCGACGGTCAGCGCGCGCCATTCGACGACCGCTTCGTCGAACGGGTCGAGGAGCCGCTCGGCGAGCGCCCGGTCGCGCGGCTCGATGACGCCGGTGTCGAGGAAAAGGCCGCCATTGCGGTACTCGGCGAGACCGGTGAGCCCGTCGAACTCGCCGACCGCGACGCCCGCTTCGCCCAACGGCTCGATCAGCGAATAGGCGAGCCATTGCGACAGCTTGTGAAATGGCACCAGCCCGTCGCCCGGGACGGCGCGGTGCCGGCCGCAATCGCCGCGCGGCCGATCGGGCCAGATCGGCCCCAGCGCGACGAGCAGCGTGCGCAGGATCGCCGCCGCGGACAAGGACGGCGTGGTGCTGAAATGGTCGAACAGGTTGCCGAGCCGCGCCGGCCGGCCGAAGACCGCGGGTTCGTCCGCGGCGACCTCGCCGAGCCGGCGGAGCAGCGCCGCACGCCCCGCGAGACCGGCGAGCGCATTGCCGGCGCGGTGCTGCAGGGCGCGCGCGAGTGCGTCCTCGCTCAGCGCCGCGAGCGCGGCCGCGTCGGCACGCCACGGCTGCGCCGGGTCGGCGGAGAACAGCCCGGCCTGCATCGCCCGCAGGCTGGCGACGCCGAGCCCCTCGGAGCGCGCCAGCACCTGGCCCGTCGCCGCCTCGGCGTAGCGCCATTCGGGCCCGGCGCCGGCGTCGAGCAGCACCGCGACGATCGCCAGGTCGAGCCGGGCGCGCGCCCGCTCGGCATGGTCGGCGTCGGGCGCGATCAGCGCCGCGCGGTCGACACCGCCGGCCGAGAAGTGACGCCAGCGGCTGTGGAACGGCACGCGCAGATCGGGATGGCGGCGCCGCGTCACCGCGGCGACCAGCGCGGCAGCCTCGTCGAGCCGCGCCTCGTGCAGCATGAAATGCGGCGTCTCGCCGCGTGTCGCCGCGGCATGCACCAGGCCGCAGCGCTCGCGCACCGCCGCCGCGGTCAGGATGTCGTCGGGGTCAGGCTGCGACTGCGTCATTGCGTCCTTTGAGACGCGCCCCGCGGGCGCGCCTCAGGATGGGGAAGGAGCATGGCACAAGTAAGTACGTCATCCTGCCGTGCCGCATCCGGCGAGGCCTCGACGGATGCGCTATCCCGGTCCCGCCGGCGCCTACTCGTCCAAGCCGCGGCCCCTGGCGCGGCCCAGCTCGCGGCGGCTCGGCTTCCCGGCCGGCGCGAAATAGCCGGCGGCCTTCTTGGCGGCGATCTCGACCGAGGCGTCCTGCGGCACGAGATCGTCGGGGATCGCGACCTGCTCGCCGACCGCGATGCCCTGCGCCGCCAGGGCGCCGTGCTTCATGTTCGACATCGAGACCCAGCGGTCGATGCGGGTGATGCCGAGCCAGTGGAACACGTCGGGCATCAGCTCCTGGAACCGCATGTCCTGCACGCCGGCGACGCATTCGGTGCGGCGGAAATAGGTATCGGCGCGATCGCCGCCCTGCTGCCGCTTGCGCGCGTTGTAGACGAGGAACTTGGTCACCTCGCCGAGCGCGCGGCCTTCCTTGCGGTTGTAGACGACGATGCCGACGCCGCCCTGCTGCGCCGTCGCGATGCAGACCTCGACGCCGTGCACCAGATAGGGCCGGCAGGTGCAGATGTCGGAGCCGAAGACATCGGAGCCGTTGCACTCGTCGTGGACGCGGCAGGCGATCACCGTCGCCGGATCGGCGATGCGCTCGACCTCGCCGAAAAGGTAGAGCGTCGTGCCGCCGATCGGCGGCAGGAAGAGCTGCAGATCCGGCCGGGTGATGAGTTCCGGGAACATGCCGCCGGTCTCCTCGAACAGCGTCCGGCGCAGCTGCGGCTCGGGGATGCCAAAGCGCGCAG
>DATJOB010000337.1:0-5611 GCA_035507475.1 Allostellaceae bacterium
GCCTATCTGGCCTGGGACTTCGTGATCGACACCACGGCCGGACGCGACGCGCTCGAAGCGGTGTTCGAGTTCGTCGCCGACGAATGCGAACTCGACATTCGGTCGGCCGAGACCCCGCCCGCCGCATCCGATCCGGCGGTGACGCCCGTCGCGTCCCCGTCCCTTGAGCTCGCGCCGACGACCGAACGCCGCCAGGGCGATCGGCGGTCCGGCGAGCGCTCGAGCACGATCCGCGTCGACATCGACCGGATCGATCGTCTGGTCAACATGGTCGGCGAGATCGTCATCACCCAGGCCATGCTGTCGCAGTTCATCGGCCAGCTCCACACCGAGGGATTCGGCGCGCTCGGCCAGGGCCTCGAGGCGATGGCGCAGCATACGCGCGAGCTGCAGGAAAGCGTGATGTCGGTGCGCGCGCAGCCGGTGAAGTCCGTGTTCGCGCGCATGCCGCGGCTGGTCCGCGAGCTCGCCACCGCGCTCGGCAAGGAAGTCCGCCTGATCACGGTGGGTGAGGGCACCGAGGTCGACAAGACCGTGATCGAGCAGCTCAGCGACCCCCTGGTCCACATGGTGCGCAACGCCATCGACCACGGCATCGAGATGCCCGACGTGCGCGCCGCCAAGGGCAAGCCGCGCGAGGGCACCATCGTGTTGTCGGCCGAGCATCGCAGCGGCCGCATCGTCATCGAGATCAAGGACGACGGCGCCGGCATCAACCGCGAGCGCGTGCGCCAGAAGTGCATCGAGCGCGGCCTGATCGGCGCCGATCAGGTGCTCGAGCCGGACGAGATCGACAACCTGATCTTCGCGCCCGGCCTGTCGACCGCCGAGCAGCTGTCGGACATTTCGGGGCGCGGCGTCGGCATGGACGTCGTCAAGCGCAACATCCAGGAGCTTGGCGGGCGGGTACACATCCGCTCGACGCCCGGTCAGGGATCTCGCTTCACGCTCTCGCTGCCGCTGACCTTGGCGGTGCTCGACGGCATGATCGTCAGCGTCGGCGCCAACCGCTACGTCGTGCCGCTCACCAACATCATCGAGAGCCTGCGGCCCCAGACGAGCGCGGTGACGCGTCTGGTCAACCGCGGCCACGTTCTGGCGATCCGCGGCGAGTATGTACAGCTCGTCTACGTCCACGAGCTGTTCGACATCGCAGACGCGGTCACGGACGCCACGCGGGGCCTCGTCGTGCTGGTCGAGGTCGAGGGCGGCGACAAGATCGGCCTGGTGGTCGACGAGATCCTCGGCCAGCAGCAGGTCGTGATCAAGAGCCTAGAGACCAACTACAGCCAGATCGAGGGCATCTCGGCCGCCACCATCCTGGGCGACGGCAAGGTGGCCTTGATCCTCGACGTCAGCGGCATCCGCCAGCTCGCCGCCGCGCCCCCGACCGGGGCTGGCGAGCCCGCCCTCAAGCTGGCGTCGTGACCGGCATGCGCGCCGCGTCCCACCGAACCGAACCGACGGGAGAGCACTCATGAGCGCAAACCTCGCAGTATCCGAGGCCTCGACCCAAGCGCCCGCCGCGGTCGCGCTCGTGCCCGCTGGCCTCGCCGCGCCGGCGGCCGACGCCGGCGCCGTGCAGCAGTACGTCACCTTCACGATCGGCGCCGAGGAGTACGGCGTCGACATCATGGCTGTGCGCGAGATCAAGGCCTGGACCGCGACGACGGCGCTGCCCAACTCGCCCGACTACGTGCGCGGCGTCGTCAACCTGCGCGGCCACATCATCCCGATCTATGATCTGCGCTGTCGCTTCGACCAGGGCCTCACCGAGCCGACGCCGACCCACGTCATCCTGATCGTCACGATCGCCGACCGCGTGGTCGGCATCCTCGCCGACACCGTGTCCGACATCCTGAGCATCCGCACCGAGGACATCCGGCCGGTGCCCATGATGGACCGCAACGTCGACGCCGAGTTCCTGAGCGGCCTGGTCTCGGTCCAGGACCGGATGGTCGCGCTGCTCACGCTCGATCGCCTGTTCAACACGAAGTTGACGCCGACCTCGTAGCCGCCGCGTCGCAGCCCTCGACAGTCCCTCGCATTCAATCGCAAACACCCTTTCAGGAGGCCTCCGCCATGGCTCGTTCGGTCAGCAGCAAGAGCACCCGTCCATCCCCGAGTTCTGGCAACAAGCGGCACGGCCGCGCGGCGCCGCTCAAAGCGCCGGTGCAGACCATGTCGACCCGCACACGGCGCGCAGCTGGTAAACCGGATGCCCGAGCAGCAATCGAGACGGCGCGTCTCCGCGCCGCGCTCGAGGCCTGCAAGACCAACGTGATGGTCGCGGACGTCGAGTACAACATCGTCTACATGAACAAGACGATGCAGGAAATGCTCAGGACGGCCGAGGCGGACATCCGCAAGGACCTGCCCCAGTTCGACGCCTCGCGTCTGATCGGCGCCAACATCGACAGCTTCCACAAGAACCCGGCGCACCAGCGCCGCATGCTGGGCGACCTGCGCGCACCGGTCGAGACCAAGCTCAGCCTGGGCGGACGCCATTTCGACCTCATCGTCAGCCCGATTACCGACGCCGCGGGCGCCCGCCTCGGGACCGTGGTCGAGTGGGCGGATGTCACGGATCAGACGCGCCGAGATGCCGAGGACAAGCGCCGCGCCGCCGAGACCGCGCGCATCCAGGCCGCGCTCGAGAGCTGCAAGACCAACGTGATGGTCGCGGACGCGGACTACAACATCGTCTACATGAACAAGACGATGCAGCAGATGCTCAAAGTCGCGGAAGCCGACATCCGCAAGGACCTGCCGCAGTTCGACGCCGCGCACACGATCGGCGCCAACATCGACGTGTTCCACAAGAATCCGGCGCACCAGCGCCGCATACTCGCCGACCTGCGCTCGTCGGTAGAAACCAAGCTCAGCCTGGGCGGACGCAATTTCGATCTGATCGTCACCCCGGTGTTCGACGGCAGCACGCGGCTCGGCACGGTCGTCGAATGGGCGGACGTCACCGAGATTCTGGCCCGCCAAACCGCCGAAAAGAAGCTCGCCACCGACAACCAGCGCGTCAAGGTCGCGCTCGACAGCGTGACGGCCAACGTGATGATGGCCGACGGCGACTTCAACATCATCTACATGAACAAGGCGGTTCTGGATATGATGCGGCGGGCCGAGTCGGACATTCGGCGCGAGCTGCCGAACTTCGACGTCAACAAGCTGATCGGCGCCAACATCGACGCCTTTCACAAGAACCCGTCGCACCAACGTTCGATGGTCGCGCGGATGACCGACACCTTCCGCAGCCGCATCAAGGTCGGCGGGCGGAGCTTCGACCTGGTCGCCAACCCGGTGCTCGACGCGGCCGGCGCGCGGCTCGGCACCGTGGTCGAGTGGAAAGACATCACCCAGGAGCTGCAGGTCGAGGAGGAGATCGCGGGCCTGGTTCAGGGCGCGGTCGACGGCGACCTCGAGCGACGCATCGCGCTCGACGGCAAGGAAGGCTTCATGCGCAAGCTGGGCGAGGGCATCAACCAGCTGACGCAGACCACGTCCACCTCGCTGACCGACATCGTCAACTTCCTCGAGGCGTTGTCGCGCGGCGACATGACCCGCCGCATCACCACCGACTATCGCGGCATGTTCGACAAGATCAAGAACGACGCCAACGCGACCGCCGAGCGCATCCACGAGATCGTCGGCCGAATCCTCGAGGCGTCGAGCACGATCACGACGGCGGCCGGGGAGATCTCGGCGGGCTCGAGCGACCTGTCGTCGCGCACCGAACAGCAGGCCTCGAGCCTCGAGGAGACCGCGGCGTCGATGGAGGAGCTGGCGGCGACTGTCCGGCAGAACTCGGAGAACGCGCAGCAGGCCAACCAGCTCGCCGGCGGCACCCGCGAGGCGGCCGAGAAGGGCGGCAAGGTGGCGGCCGACGCGGTCGACGCCATGGGCAAGATCGAATCATCGTCGCAGAAGATCGCCGACATCATCGGCGTGATCGACGAGATCGCCTTCCAGACCAACCTGCTCGCCCTCAACGCCGCGGTCGAGGCGGCGCGCGCCGGCGACGCTGGTAAGGGCTTTGCGGTGGTCGCCTCCGAGGTGCGCGCGCTCGCCCAGCGCTCGGCGCAGGCCTCGAAGGAAATCAAGGCGCTCATCGTCGACAGCGGCAACCAGGTCAAGGAGGGCGTCAGCCTGGTGCGCAGCGCCGGCACCGCGCTCGGCGAGATCGTCGCCTCGGTCAAGCGGGTCGCCGACATCGTCGCCGAGATCGCCGCGGCCAGCACCGAGCAGGCCTCGGGGCTGGAGCAGGTCAACACCGCGGTCTCGCAGATGGACGAGATGACCCAGCGCAACGCGGCCCTGGTCGAGCAAAGCGCCGCCGCGGCGCGCTCGCTCGACGAACAGTCGAGCTCGCTTAGCGAGATGATGGGCTTCTTCACCATCGACCAGGCCGGACAGCCGGCCCGCGCGCCCGCCGCGCGCCCTGCGCCTGCCCGCCCGCCCGAGCGCAAGGAGGCGAAGGTCAACAGCGGGAGCGCCCGACCGGCCGCCGCCGCAGCTCCAGCCCGGAAACCAGTTGCGGCCGCCGCCGGGGGCGGCAAGCCGGCCCCCCGGGCGGCCGCCGGGAACGATGCCGACTGGAAGGAGTTCTAGGCGGGCAGGCCGATGAATGACGCGACGGACGCCTTGTCCGGCTCGCCGTCAAGCCCGGGTAATCGCCGCCCGGCCGTCATCGACGGCCGGGCGGCGGCGCCGGGCGGCGCGATGGCGGACGCCGAGTTCGACTTCCTCGCGCGCCTGGTGCATGGGCGGACCGGCATCATGGTCCGGCCCGAGAAACGCCAGATGCTCTGCAGCCGGCTCGAAAGGCGGGTTCGCGCACTGCGGCTGAGCGGCTTCGCCGCCTATTGCGACCATCTCGAATCCGATCTCGGCGCGGCGGAGATCGAGGAGCTGGTGAATGCCGTCACGACCAATCTCACGCATTTCTTCCGCGAGAAGCATCATTTCGACCACCTTGCGAAGCACGCGTTGCCCGCGGTCAGGCGGCGACTGGAGGCCGAGCGCAGCCGGCGGCTGCGCATCTGGTCGGCCGGCTGCTCGACCGGCCAGGAGCCCTATTCGATTGCCATGACGATGCTGGCCCACGGCTCCGAGATCGCCAAATGGGATGCCCGCATCCTGGCGTCCGACGTCGACAGCAGCGTGGTCGAGCATGCGTCCGCCGGCCGCTATCCGGCCGACCAGGCCGACGGTATCCCGGAAACCTATCGCAAGCGCTTCACCCGCCGGCTGCGCGACGGCGCGCTGGAGATGGCCGAAGAGCTGAAGCGCCACATCGCCTTCAAGCCGCTTAACCTGATCGAGCCGTGGCCGGTCAAGGGCCCGTTCCAGATCATCTTCTGCCGCAACGTCGTGATCTATTTCGACAAGCCGACCCAGGCGGTGCTGTTCGACCGCTTCGCCGAGCTCATGCCGATCGGCGGTTGGCTCTACATCGGCCATTCCGAAAGCCTGTTCAAGGTCACCGACCGCTTCCGGCTGATCGGCAGCACGATCTACCAGAAGGTCGCATGATGGCCGCGCCCAAGACCGTGGCGGAGCGGCGCATCGTCCAGCCGCTCGACGCCAAGTTCCTCACCGA
>DATJOB010000338.1:0-3412 GCA_035507475.1 Allostellaceae bacterium
CGAGACGGCTCCCGACAAGGCGGTACGCGACCAGCCGAAATCGTGGATCAGCGGGGTCACGAAGACCGACAGGGTCGAGACCGCCGGTCCCTGCCGCGCGAACCCGGCGAAGCCCAGCACGCCGAGCACGACCCAGCCGTAAAAGAACGGCAGCCGGGCGGCGAGCAGCGCCGGGAGCCGTGGTGGAGCGCGGACGCTGTCGCTGACCGGGATCATTCTTCTGAGGCGAGCGGGCCTATCCTAATATGCCGGCAACCTGACATGCGGGCGCAAGGCACGGAGACCGCGATGATGCCACGTATCGGCTACCTGTTGCCCACCCGCGAGCGGGTGATGGAGGCCAAGCCCGCGACGGCGCCGCTGCTGGCGCTGGCCGAGCGCGCCGAGAGCATCGGGTTCGATTCGATCTGGGTCGGCGATTCGCTGCTGGCGCGGCCGCGCCACGATCCGCTGACCCTGCTCGCCGCAGTCGCCGCGCGCACCCGCACGGCGGAACTCGGCACCGCGGTCTTGCTGCCGGCGCTGCGCAACCCGGTGGTGCTGGCGCAGCAGATCGCGACGCTCGACCAGGTCGCCGAGGGCCGCTTCATCCTCGGCGTCGGCATCGCCTCGGACAATCCGCCGATCCGCGCCGAGTTCGTCGCCGCCGGCGTGCCCTTCGAGAAGCGCGTCGGCCGCATGCTCGAAGGGCTGCAGCTCTGCCGCGCGCTGTGGGGTGGCGAAGCGGTCGACTGGAACGGCCGCTGGGTCGTCGAGAACGCGGTGCTGGGTCCGCTGCCGCACCGTGCGGGAGGTCCGCCGATCTGGATCGGCGGCATGGTGCGCGCCGCGCGCGAGCGGGTCGGACGGCTCTATGACGGCTGGTTCCCGAACGCGCCCGATGCCAAGGGCTGGGGCGCGCAATGGCGCGAGATCCGCGAGATCGCGCGGGACGCCGGCCGCGACACGGCCACGCTCACCGGCGCGATCTACCTGACCTTGACGATCGACGACGACCGGGACCGCGCCGAAGCGCGGATGAACGGCTTCATGGAGCGCTATTACGGGCAGCCCGCGGCGGTGATGCGGGGCCGCCAGGCGAACTATGCCGGGCCGGCTTCCGGCGCCGTCGAATGGCTCAGATCCTATGTCGACGAGGGTGCGAGCCACCTCGTGCTGCGCTTCGCCGGCGACGCCGAGCGCCAGATGGAGACGATCGCCCGGCGGCGCGGCGATCTCGTGCGGTAAGGCGCGAGCGGCGCGGCCGGTCAGCTGGCGAGCGGGTGCGGGCGCGGGTTCGAGCCGTCGGTGAAGCGCGAGAGCCGGAACGGCGCCGGGTCGACGATCGGCGACCCACCCGACACCATGTCGGCGACGAGCCGCCCGGCGCCCGGCCCGATGCCGAAGCCGTGCCCGGAGAACCCGGTAGCGATGAAGAAGCCGGGGATGCGGTCGACCGCCGAGATCACCGGCACCGCGTCGGGCATCACGTCGATCATCCCGCCCCAGCTCTCGGCCACCTTGACGCCGCGGAACGCGGGGAACGCCTCGGCGATGCTGGCGCGCGCGCGTTCGACGACAAACGGATCGGGTGCCGGGTCGAGCGTGCGCACCGCCTCGAACGGCGTCGCCTCATCGAGCGACCAGCGCCGCTTGGTGCGCCATTCCTCGACGAACCGCCGGCCGGCCCGGAAGCGCAGTTTCTTCCAGTGCAGGCGGATCGCCGGCAGGTAATCGGCCATCAGCCGGAAGCTGTCGGGCACGAGGTCGATCGTGCGCACCCCGAGCGTCGCCACGGTGTAGCCGCCGTCCATCCGCTTGCGGTAGCCGAAGAGCCCGCCCGAGGCGGAAATCTCGGGTCCGCCTTCGACCTTTTCGGTGCGCATCACCGAGCCGAGCACCTTGAGCTGGGGCAGCTCGATCCCGAGATTGCCGCAGAACAGGCGCGACCAGGCGCCGCCCGCCAGTACCACCGACTGGCAGGCGATGCGCCCGCGCTCGGTGACGACGCCGCTGACCCGCCCCGCCGCCGTCTCGACCCCGCGCACCGCGCAGGGCGCCACCACCGCGGCGCCGGCGCGGCGCGCCGCGGCGGCGATCGCCGGCGCCGCCAGCTGCGGCTCGGCCTTGCCGTCGCTCGGCGTGTAGAGCCCGCCGGCCCAGCGCTTCGTCATGCCGGGGAGCAGCGCGGCGATCTCGTCGCCGCCGACCCGGTGCGTGTCGAGCTGGTACTCGCGGGCGTAGTCGAGCCAGCTCTCCAGCTCGCCGAGATCGGCCTCGTTCTCGCGCAGATACATCGTGCCGCAGGTGCGGAACCCGGTCTCGGCGCCGACCGTCTCGTTCATCCGCTCCCACAGCCGCAGGCTCTCGATGACGAGCGGCAGCTCGCGCGGGTCGCGCCCCATCTTGCGGCACCAGCCCCAGTTGCGGCTCGACTGCTCCCCGGCGATGTGCCCCTTCTCGCAGAGCGCGACGCTGATCCCCTTCTGTGCAAGGTAGAGCGTCGCGCTGGTGCCGATGATGCCGCCGCCGACGACCACCACGTCGGCGCGCGTCGGCAGGGTTTCGTCGTATTGCACCGGATCGACGCGTGGCGCCATCTTTGTCCCCTCTTGTCTGCTGTCTTTCCGGGGTATCGCGCAGCGCTGAACCCGGAACCCGCGAACACCGACGGCGCCGGAGAACCGCCAACACCGGCGGAACGTTGGCAGAAGCTCGTGTTCATGGCTTCCGGGTCCGGCCCTGCGGGGCCATCCCGGAATGACAAGGCTATGCGAAATAATGACCCAGGTCGCGGTATTGGCTATCGAAATCTTGCCCTTGGCGGGGTACGAGAGCCGCCATGCTGCGCCGCCTCTACGACTGGATGATCGCGATCGCCGCCGGCCCCAATGCGCTGTGGGTGCTGATCGCGGTCGCCTTCGCCGAGAGCTCGTTCTTCCCGATCCCGCCCGATGTGCTGCTGATCCCGATGATCCTGGCGCGGCCGCGCGACGCCTGGCGGCTCGCCGCCTGTTGCATGCTCGCCTCGGTGGCCGGCGGGATGCTGGGCTATGCGATCGGCTATTGGGGCTTCGACCTCGTCGGCCGTCCGATCCTCGAATTCTACCAGGCGATGCCGCGCTACGACGCCCTCAAGGCCGGGTTCGACCGCTGGGGCGTGTGGATCATCATTTTGAAGGGGATGACCCCCATCCCCTACAAGCTGGTGACGATCGCCAGCGGCGTCGCCAAGTTCGACCTCGCCGCCTTTGTCGGCGCATCGGTCATTTCGCGCAGCATCCGCTTCTTTCTGGTGGCGGCGCTCCTGTGGTGGTTCGGCCCCGCCGTGCGCGACTTCATCGAAAAGCGGCTGATGCTGGTGACGAGCCTTTTTGCCGCGGCCCTTGTTGGCGGCTTCCTGATCCTTCGCTATCTCTGAGGCGATGACCTT
>DATJOB010000339.1:0-4393 GCA_035507475.1 Allostellaceae bacterium
CCGATCCGCGCGCCCAGCGCGAGCAGCAGATCGGCCTCCTTGACGCGGGCGACGAGGCTCGGCGCGGCGCCCGTCCCGAGATCGCCGCAATAGACCGCGAGCCGGTTGTCGACGATGTCCTGGCGGCGGAACGAGCAGCACGCCGGCAGGTCGTTCGCCTGGAGAAACCGCGCGACGTCGGCGCAGGCCGCGTCGCTCCAGCCGGAACCGCCGACCAGCGCCATCGGCCGCTGGGCCGCCGCCAGCAGGCGCCGCAACTCGGCGAGGTCGGCGGCGCCGGGATGCGCGCGCACCGCACGGTAGGGGCCGACGACCGCCGCTTCGGCGGTGTCGCGCAGCATATCCTCCGGCAGCGCGACGACGACCGGGCCGGGCCGCCCCGAGGTCGCGACCTGAAACGCCTGGCCGAGCAGCTCGGGGACGCGGTCGGTCAGGTCGATCTGCGTCACCCATTTGGCGAGCGGCGCGTACATCTTGCGGAAATCGACCTCCTGGAAGGCCTCGCGGTCGATCTGGTGGCGCGCCACCTGGCCGACCAGCACCACCATCGGCGTCGAGTCCTGGAACGCGGTATGGACGCCGATCGAGGCGTTGCAGGCGCCCGGACCGCGGGTGACGAGCAGCACGCCCGGCTTGCCGGTGAGCTTGCCGTATGCCTCGGCCATGAAGGCGGCGCCGCCCTCCTGGCGACAGGTCACGAGGCGGATCTCCGGCGCGTCGTAGAGCGCGTCGAGCACTTCGAGATAGCTCTCGCCGGCGACCGAGAAGGCCATCTCGACGCCGTGCGCCTTGAGCGAGGCGACGACAAGCTGGCCGCCGCTCGATCGGGACAGGTTTGCCGCCGCCATCGCCGTCCTCCGTTTTCCTTGGCACCGGTTTGCCGCCGCATTTGAGACGATGGCCCCGGCCGGCGAAAGAGGGTTGTCGCCGCGGAAGCTGCGCAATCGCGTTCAAAACCCGAAGCGATCTGCTACTGTCGCGAGCGGTCCCTCGCCGCGGCTTCGCGTCGCGCCGCACGCTGGGGAGGGATCGGCGAAGCCATGCATAAAGTCGATGGCGGGTGAAGGGCAGGGGATGACGAGGGCTCGAGCGGCCTTGGCGGCTTTTGCGGCGACGACGGCACCGCCGCCGCGGGTCGCTCGGTCCCGCCGGCGCTAGGCGATGGACGACCAGCCCCCGCGCAACTACGCGCCGCCATCCGGCGCCGCCGAGACCCGCGCCGATCTGCGACCCGATGTCCGCCCCGGCGAGCCGGCGCCGGTCGAACGGCCCCCCGGCGCCCGACCGCCCTCCTACGAGCCGCCGCCGCGGTTGACCTGGCGGCGCCGGCTGGTCTGGCTGGTGCTGCTCGTTCTCCTCGTCGCCGGGCTGGTGTGGTTCGTCAAGACGCGGCATCAGGCCGGCCCGACCGGGCGGTTCACCTCGGGCGGGCCGATGCCGGTCGGCACCGCGAATGTCGAGAAGGGCGACATGCCGGTGATCGACAACGCGCTCGGCACGGTGACCCCGCTCGCCACCGTCACGGTGATGACGCAGATCAACGGCCAGCTGCTCGAGGTCGGCTTCGAGGAAGGCCAGATGGTCCAGAAGGGCGACTTCCTCGCCCAGATCGATCCGCGCCCCTACCAGGTCGCGCTCGAGCAGGCGCAGGGCCAGCTCGCCAAGGATCAGGCGGCGCTCGCCGACGCGGAGCTCGATCTCGCGCGCTACCGCACGCTGGTGGCGCAGAACTCGATCGCGCGCCAGACGCTCGACACGCAGGTCGCGACCGTCGCGCAGGACAAGGCGACCCTGCAGACGGATCAGGCGCAGATCGACGCGCAAAAGCTCAACCTCGTCTACTGCCACATCACCGCGCCGGTGACCGGCCGGGTCGGCCTGCGCCAGGTCGATCCCGGCAACTACGTCACCACGAGCAGCACGACCGGCATCGTCGTCATCACCCAGCTGCAGCCGATCTCGGTGATCTTCACGCTGCCCGAGGACAGCCTGCCGGCGGTGCTGAAGCAGGTCCATGCCGGGCAGACGCTGCAGGCCGTCGCGTTCGACCGCACGGACACGACGCAGCTCGACGTCGGCCAGCTCTCGACGATCGACAACCAGATCGATCCGACCACCGGCACGGTGAAGCTGCGCGCCGGCTTCGCCAACACCTCGCTCAACCTGTTCCCCAACCAGTTCGTCAACATCAGGCTGCAGGTCGACACGATGAAGAATGTCGACCTGGTGCCGAGCGCGGCGATCCAGCGCGGCGCGCCGGGCACCTTCGTCTATCTGGTCAAGCCGGACTCGACGGTGACGGCGCAGCCGGTGACGGTCGGTCCCTCGGCGGCCGATAAGGTCGCCATCCTCAAAGGTCTCGCCCCGGGGCAGCAGGTGGTCACCGACGGCGCCGACCGGCTCAAGGACGGCGCCAAGGTCACGATCACCGAAAACGGCAGCAATCCCGCGCAACCGGCGGCCCCGGCGCAGGGCGCGAGCCCGGCGCAGGGCGCGACCCCGGCGCAGCCGGAAGGCGACACGTCCGGCCATGGTGATCACGGGCATGGCGAAGGCCGCGGGCAGAATAGCGGGAGCGGCGGTGGGTGAGGCGCGACGCCCGTCCGCGGCCTAGGAATCCGGCGTGAGCCCGTCGCGGGTCTTCATTCTGCGGCCGGTGGCGACCTCGCTGCTGATGGCCGCGATCATGCTGGTCGGCATCGTCGCCTACCGCTTTCTGCCGCTCTCGGCGCTGCCCGAGGTCGACTACCCGACGATCCAGGTGGTGACGCTCTATCCGGGCGCCAGCCCCGACGTGATGACCGGCTCGGTGACCGCGCCGCTCGAGGTGCAGCTCGGCCAGATGCCGGGCCTCAACCAGATGTCGTCGGTGAGCTCCGCCGGATCCTCGGTGATCACGCTGCAGTTCGCCCTGACGCTCAGCCTTGACGTCGCCGAGCAGGAGGTGCAGGCGGCGATCAACGCGGCCGGCAACCTGCTGCCCTCGGACCTGCCGGCGCCGCCGATCTACGCCAAGGTGAACCCGGCCGACGCGCCGGTGCTGGCCCTGGCGCTGACCTCGAAGACGCTGCCGATGACTAAGGTGGAGGATCTCGCCGACACCCGCCTGGCGATGAAGATCTCGCAGCTCGCCGGCGTTGGCCTCGTCACCATCAGCGGCGGCCACAAGCCCGCCGTGCGGGTCCAGGCGGACCCGCGCAAGCTCGCCGCGCTCGGCCTCAACATCGACGATCTGCGCACGACGATCGGCAACGCCAACGTCAACCAGCCGAAGGGCAGCTTCGACGGCCCGAGCCGGTCCTACACGATCAACGCCAACGACCAGATCCAGAGCGCCGACAGCTACAACGACCTGGTCATCGCCTACAAGAACGGCTCCCCGGTCCGCCTCTCCGACGTCGCCACCGCGCTCAACGCCGAGGAGAACAGCAAGCTCGCCGGCTGGATGAACACGACGCCGGCGATCATCGTCAACGTCCAGCGCCAGCCCGGCGCCAACGTCATCTCGGTGGTGGACCGCATCACGACGCTGCTGCCCGCACTGCGCGCCACGTTTCCGCAGGCGGTCGACATCACCGTGCTGACCGACCGCACCAACACGATCCGCGCCTCGGTCGCCGACGTCGAATTCGAGCTGGCGCTCGCGGTCATGCTCGTCGTCGCGGTGATCTTCGTCTTTCTGCGCAGCGCCTCGGCGACGCTGATCCCCAGCCTCTCGGTGCCGCTCTCGCTAGTCGGCACGCTCGCCGTCATGTACCTGTGCGGCTTCAGCCTCGACAACCTGTCGCTGATGGCGCTGACGATCTCGACCGGGTTCGTCGTCGACGACGCGATCGTGATGATCGAGAACGTCTCGCGCTACATCGAGATGGGCGACACGCCGCTGCAGGCCGCGCTCAAGGGGTCCGAGCAGATCGGCTTCACCATCATCAGCCTGACGATCTCGCTGATCGCGGTGCTGATCCCGCTCTTGTTCATGGCCGATGTCGTCGGCCGGCTGTTCCGCGAGTTCGCGATCACGCTCGCCGTGACCATCGCGATCTCCGCCGTCGTGTCGCTGACGCTCACGCCGATGATGTGCGCGCGCCTGCTGCGCCACCAGCCCGCGGAAACGGGCAACCGCGTACTGCGCTGGTCGGAGCGGGGCCTTCAGGCCGTGAACAGCTTCTACGCCCGCACGCTCGAGGTGGTGCTCGAACATCAGACCGTCACGCTGCTGGTGGCGGTCGCTACACTGGCGCTCACGGGTCTGCTGTACTTCCTCATCCCGAAGGGATTCTTTCCGGTCCAGGACACCGGCATCATTCAGGGCATCTCACAGGCCCCGGGCGCGATTTCCTTTCCGGCGATGGCACGCGAGCAGCAGCGGCTCGTGCAGCTGATACTGGCCGAT
>DATJOB010000340.1:0-3711 GCA_035507475.1 Allostellaceae bacterium
ATCGAGGCGCCGGGCAAGTTCGAGGTGTCCGACGCCGAGACGATGCTGAAGGACCTCTAGGCCGCAATCCGGTCGGGCCGGCGCCGCGGCATTTCCCGGCCGGGTTATTTCTCGGCCGGGTTATTTCTCGACCGTGCGGCGCTCGACCTCGAGCATATGGTCGAGGTCGATCGTCCGGTGGATCGCCTGCTGCTCGGCGCCCGGCTCGCTGCCGAGCAGCGGGTCGGGCTCGCCCCTGGCGAGCGCCGCGTAGCTCTGGCGCATCGCCTTGTGCGCCGCGAGCAGCGGCGTCGTCGGATCGACGATCAGCCGGAAACCGAGCCGGTAGAGGTCGGCCGCGGCGAACCCGCTGGCCGACAGGCCGCCCGCCCCGGTCATGTACATCAGCGGCGGCGCCAGGCGCTCGCCGAGCGCGCGCACGTCCTCCGGCTTGCGGCCGGTGACGTAGAGCATGTCGGCGCCGGCCTCGCGGTAGGCCTCGGCGCGGCGCAGCGCGTCGTCGAGGCCGGTGCTGCGCAGCGCATTGGTGCGGCCGATGATGACGAAATCGGGATCGCTGCGCGCCGCGACCGCGGCCGCGATCTTCGCCGTCATCTGCTCGGCGGGGATCATGTGCTCGATGCCGATATGGTGGTGCGCGCGCTTCGGCAGGATCTGGTCCTCGATCTCGATCGCGCAGAAGCCGGCGGCCTCGCTCGCCCGCACGGTGCGCTCGACATGCATCGGATCGCCCCAGCCGCAGGCGCCGTCGAGGATCAGCGGCAGCGCGCAGACGGTTCGGATGTCGAGCGCCGCCTGCGCCATCTCGGTCAGCGAGAGCTGCGCCTCGGTGCCGCATTTGACGTAGCCCATCGCGCCGCCGCCGAGATAGAGCGCCTTGAAGCCGGCGGCCTCGGCGAGCATCGCCGAGAGCGGGTTGAAGACCAGCGGCGCGAATACCGGCTCGGCGCCGGCGAGCAGTCGGCGAAATGCGTTCATCGGCCTCTCCTGCCGTTCAAATCCGGGCTTTACAAATCCTGGCCGCGGCGGGCGAGCGCGCGGTCCCATACCGAGCCGCTGTCCTCGGCGAAGACCAGGGCCGGGTCGTCGGCGGTGACGAACCAGTCGTTGTGCGCGATCTCGCCTTCGAGCTGGCCCGGCCCCCAGCCGGCATAACCGAACGCGAAGAAGAACTGCTTCGGCCCCTGGTGGTGGCCGATATCCTTGAGCGCGTCGCGGCTCGCGGTCATCGCGACCTTGCCGTCGACCGCCAGCGTCCCGGCGCGGCGATACTCGGCGCTGTGCACGAGAAAGCCGAGCTCCGGCTGGACCGGGCCGCCCGAGAACACCGGGACATCGCCCTCGACCGACTTGTCCTCCTCGCCGGTCGCGGCGAGCAGATGGGCGACGGTCTCGCGCGCCAGCGGGTGGTTGACGACGATGCCGAACGCGCCGTCGGCGTTGTGCCGCAGGAGGAGGATCACCGTGTGATAGAAGCGCGGGTCCTGGATCTGCGCCGAGGCGATCAACAGGTCGCCGGCCGGCGGATCGGCGGGCGGCGCGCTGCCGGCGCCCGGCGCCTCGGGCGCGGGCGGCACCGGCTCGACCGCGGCGAGCCCCAGCAGGCCGGCCGCCAGGCACGACGCCAGGGCCAGCGCGCGGACGATCCGAGGGTTCGCCATCTGCCGCCTCCATCGCGAGTCGCCGTCGGCGCCGTCGCCACCTATCATCGCCGCCGGCTATCATAGCAGCGGGCGGACATGGCGGCGACGGGGGCGCGCCAAGGCGGCGGGAGCGGCATGGCAGGCGGGCAGGTGGCAGGCGGGCACATGGCAGGCGGGCACGATCTCGCGCTCGACCGGGTCGAGCGCTTCCTGGCGGCACAGGTTGCCGGCTTTCGCGGGCCGCTGCGCGCCGAGCGCTTCGCCGGCGGCCAATCGAACCCGACCTACCGGCTCGTCGCCGCGTCGGGCGAGTATGTGCTGCGCCGCAAGCCGCCGGGGCCGCTGCTGCCGAGCGCGCACGCGGTCGACCGCGAGTTCCGCGTGATGCGCGCGCTCGCCGCCACCGCGGTGCCGGTGCCGCAGGTCCATGCGCTGTGCGAGGACCCCGCGGTCATCGGCAGCGCGTTCTATGTCATGGAGCATCTCGACGGCCGCATCTTCTGGGACCAGCGGCTGCCCGGCATCGCGCCCGACGAGCGGGCGGCGATGTTCGCCTCGATGAACCGCGTCGTCGCCGCCTTGCATTCGGTCGACTACGCCGCGCTGGGGCTCGCCGATTTCGGCCGGCCGGGCAATTACATGGCGCGCCAGATCGCGCGCTGGAGCCGGCAGTACCGCGCCTCCGAGACGGTGCCGCAGCCGGCGATGGACGCGCTGATCGACTGGCTCCCGGCGCACCTGCCGCCGGAAGGGCCGCCGGCGCTCGTCCACGGCGACTACCGGATGGACAACCTCGTCTTTCACAAGCGCGAGCCGCGGGTGATCGGGGTGCTCGACTGGGAGCTGTCGACGATCGGCGACCCGCTCGCCGATTTCGCCTACCACGCGATGAGCTGGCGGATCGACCCGAATGTCTATCAGGGGCTCGCCGGGGTCGATGTCGCCGCGCTCGGCATCCCGGACGAGCCCGCCTATATCGCGGCCTATTGCAGGAATACCGGCCGCGGCGCGATCGCCGGCTGGGAATTCTACCTCGTGTACAGCCTCTTCCGCTTCGCCGCGATCTGTCAGGGGATCGCCAAGCGGGCGATCGACGGTACCGCCGCGAGCGGCGCGGCGCCGGCGATCGGCGCCCTCGCACGGCCGTTCGGCGAACAGGCCTGGACCCTGGCGCAGGCGCTCGGCTAGCCCGGGAACCGGGCGGTCGGGACGGCCGTAACAGGGTCAACCAGACAATGGGAAAACGGCCGCGGAATCGCGCGTCGCGTTCACTGCAAGGCAAGATATTGCGTCTATCATGGACGCGGCGAAACTTGCTATCGTAGCCGGGTCCCTTGCCGTCGGGGTGCGATCATGATCGGTCCGCCGGGACTGCCGAAATTTGGACGTCGCGTGTTTTCGTTCGCCACCGGCGGACCGCGCACGACCCGCGAGCGCCAGGATGCCTGGAAATGGGTGGCCGGCCTTTATTTGGCCGGGGTCCTGGCGCATTTCAGCCACCACATGGCGATCGACCTGCCGGCCGATGGGATCGATCCGTCGCTCGGCGCGGCGCTGCAGAGTGCGCCGACCAGCCTAGTGTGGCCCGCCGACCTGATCGAGACGCTGATCGATCGCAGCTGACCCTGTGATGCGGCCGCACCTTGCGCGCCGGCACGCCCTCCGGGTCGCCGGCCTCTGCTGCTGCCTGTCGCTCTGCCTCGCGCCGCCGGGGCGCGCCGAGGATGCCGCGGCGCCGCCGGCGGCCGACGCGGCGGCATCGCAGATCGGGCGCTCGATCTTTATCGCCAACGAGGTCAACGGGCAGCTCGGCGAGGCGGCACCCAAGCGTCTCGTGGTCGATGACGACATCGTCTTCGCCGAGGACATCAGCACCGGCGACGCGGCGAAGGCGGTGATCGAGTTCCGCGACGGCTCGACCTTCGAGATCGGCCCCGACGCTTCGATCCGCATCGACTCCTTTGTCTTCAACCCCGAGGAAAGCACCAGCCACAAGGCCGTGCAGGTGGCGCGCGGCGTCTTCCGCTACGTCTCCGGCTTTGCCGCGTCCGACCAGGAGACGCGGATC
>DATJOB010000341.1:0-10030 GCA_035507475.1 Allostellaceae bacterium
GCATCCGGCCGCTGCGGCCGGGAGATGACGGCGATGCCCGCCTCGGTCACCTGGCTCAAAAGCCTGCTGCCGTTCGTGGTGATGTGTTTCGGCGGGTTTATGGCGCTCCTCGACATTCAGATCGTCGCCTCGTCATTGCAGGAGATCGGCGGCGGGCTGTCGGCCGCGCAGGACGAGATCAGCTGGGTGCAGACCGCCTATCTGATCGCCGAGATCATCGTCATCCCGCTGTCGGGATGGCTGACGCGGGTGTTCTCGACGCGCTGGCTGTTCGCCGCCTCGGCCGCGGGTTTCACCGTCACCAGCCTGTTATGCGGGCTCGCCTGGAACATCGAGACGATGATCGCGTTCCGCGCGCTGCAGGGCCTCCTCGGCGCCTCGATGATCCCGACGATGTTCACCTCGTCGTTTCATTTCTTCCAGGGGCCGCGCCGCGTTTATTCGGCCGCGGTGGTCGGCACCATCGCCTCGATCGCGCCGACGCTGGGGCCGGTGATCGGCGGCTGGATCACCGACAACTGGAACTGGCACTGGCTGTTCTACGTCAACCTGCTGCCCGGCATCGCAGTGACCATCCTGGCGGCGGTGCTGGTGCGGATCGACGAGCCCGATATCGGCCTCTTGAAGGAGGCCGACTATCCCGGCATCGCGCTGCTCGCGATCGGCCTCGGCACACTCGAATACGTGCTCGAGGAGGGCTCGCGGTGGAACTGGTTCGACGACGGGACGATCCGCCTCTGCGCCTGGCTCGCCGCCGCCAGCGGCCTCCTCTTCGTGATCCGCAGCCTGAGCTTTGCGCGCCCGGTCGTCGATCTCCGCGCGCTCGGCAACCGCAGCTTCGCGGTCGGCTGCTTTCTCTCATTCGTCACCGGCATCGGCATCTTCTCGACGATCTACCTGACGCCCCTGTTCCTCGGCTATGTGCGCGGCTTCAGCGCCTGGCAGACCGGCGTCGCGATCTTTTCGACCGGCGCCGCCTCGCTCGCCGGGGTGCCGGTCTACATCTATCTGGCGCGCAAGTTCGACACGCGCTGGCTGATGATGTTCGGACTCGCCTCGTTCGCGCTGGCGATGTGGAGCTTCAGCTTCATCACCCATGACTGGGGCGGCGCCGAGCTGCTCGTGCCGCAGGTGCTGCGCGGCTTCCCCCAGGTCTTCGCGGTGGCGCCGGCGGTGACGCTGGGGCTCGGCAGCCTGCCGCCCGAGCGGCTCAAATACGCCAGCGGCCTCTTCAACATGATGCGCAACCTCGGCGGCGCGGTCGGCATCGCGGTCTGCGGCGCGATCCTCAACGCGCGCACCAATTTCCATTTCGACGCGATCGCCTACCACCTGACGCCGGCGAACCAGCCGATGGAGCGCTTCGTCGCCGGCGTCGCGGGCCGCTACGGGGCGCTGCCCGGCAGCCTCGATGCCGGCCACGCCGCCGCGCTGAAGCAGCTCTGGCAGCTCGCCTACCGCGAGGCCTCGACGCTGGCCTTTGCCGACGCGTTCCGCGCGATCCTCGTCGCCTTCGTCGTCGCGACGCTGCTCGTGCCGCTGCTGCGGCGGCCGGCAGCGGCGAAAGCACCGCCGCCCGCCGACGCGCACTGACCGCAGACACTGATCGCGGGCGCTGGCCGCGGAGGCTGGCCGCCGCGCGGCGGCCTATACTACCTGGTTGCGCAGCTCGCTCTTGCCGTCCCACAGCCGGGCCAGGTTGTCCTGCAGGATGGCGATGACGTTGTCCTCGTATTTGCGGGTCTCGCCGGCGGTGTGCGGGGTGATCAGCACGTGGTCCATCGCCCAGAGCGGCGAATCCGCCGCGAGCGGCTCCTCGACCGTGACGTCGAGCGCGGCCCCCGCGATGCGCCGCTCGGCGAGCGCCGCGGTCAGCGCCGCCTCGTCGGCGACGCGGCCGCGCGCGGCGTTGACGAGAAAGGCGGACGGCTTCATCAGGCCGAGCGCACGCGCGTCGATCAGCTTCTCGGTCTCGGGGGTCAGCGGGCAGGTCAGCGCGACGAAATCGGCCTCGGGCAGCAGCGCGTGCAGCTCGCTCATCGCGCGCACCTCGTCGGCCGGGCCGCCCGCCGCCGGATCGCGGCGCAGCCCGACGACGCGCATCTCGAAGGCGCGGGCGAGCTCGGCCAGCCGACCGCCGATCTGGCCGAGCCCGACGACGAGCAGCGTCTTGCCGCCGAGCTCGTCCTCGCGCCCCGAGAGGTCGCCGATCATCCCGCGCCAGACGCGTTTCGCCTGGTTGTCGCGCGCCTCGGGCAGGCGGCGGGCGAGCGCCAGGATCAGCGCCATCGCGTGCTCGCTGACCGCGCGGTAGTTGACGCCGCGCGCGCTCGCCAGACGGATGCCGCGGCGCGCCAGCTCGTCCTTGGGGAACTGGTCGGTGCCGGCGCCAATCGACTGGATGTATTTGAGCCGCGTCGCGCCGTCGAGCAGCGCATTGCGCCACAGCCCGGAGATCACCAGCACGTCGGCCTCGCCGATCCGCGCGGCGAGCGTGTCGGCGTCGGTCGCGGCAAAACTCGCGATGCCGGTGCCGAGCGCGCGAAAGCGGTCGTCGAGGCGATAGGCGACGTGGGCGAAGCAGATCTTGAGCTGGTCTTTGGCGGGGATCATCGGGGGTTCCTGTTGGCCGGGCATGGCGAGACCCTTAACATAGCCGCTTCCGATCCCGCGCCGGGAGATATCGATGTCGCCCACCGGACCTTTGGCCGCCGCGCCGCCGCCGCGCCAGCGGAGCCTCCTCGACCAGCCGGAGGAGCGCTTCCCGCTCCGCCTCGGCGTCGAAATCCGCAAGATCCGCGACCTGTTCCGCGCGGCGACCCGCAACCAGTGGGACCCCAAGACCGACATCGACTGGTCGGCGCTCGACGGGCTCGACCTCGACGACGCGCACCGCACCGCGGCGCGGATGTACTGGAGCCGGCGCGCGTGGTCGGAATACGGCGCGATCTCGGAGAGCCCGGCGCTGCTCATCCGCTTCTGCCAGGAACGCCGCGAGCCCGACCTGCGCTATTTCTTCACGATCCGCACCCAGGAGGAGTCGCGCCACGCCGAGGCCTGCTACCTGATGGCCGAGCGCCTCGGCGGCTACATCCAGCAGCCGGCGCTGCACGATTTCGAGAAGTCGGTGGCGACGCACGGCGTGCGCAAGATGGCGCTCGATCCCGAGACGCCGCTCGAGGCGATCATCGCGGCGCTGGTCTGCGCCGCCGAGGAGGTCGCCTTCGACGTCTTCCGCCACCTCGTCGAGATCACCCCCAACAAGGCGGCCAACCAGGTGCTGCGCAACATCATGCGCGACGAGGTGCGGCATTGCGGCTTCGGCTGGGCCTATCTCGAGCACCGCATCCCGCAGATGACGCGCGCCGAGATCGCGGTGTGCGAGCGAGCGGTCATCACGATGATCCGCGACGTCGAGATGAACGGCTACCACAGCGCCTGGCTGGCGCCGGAGAGCGCCGCCGCGCGCGACGAGGTCGAGGCCGACCGGCTGACCTGGGAAGCCGGGCTCGGCGCCACGGTCGAGGAGCTGGAGAAGCCGGTCTTCGTCGCCTCGGTCAGGAGCATCCGCGAACGGCTGGCGCCGTTCGGCATCGCCATCCCGACCTTCGCGCATCCGAAATTCGCCGCGCCGGTGTGACCGGCGCGCCCGGCAAGCGCCGCGCCGCCCGCTCAGCCCGCCTCGAACACCTCCTTCGCCAGGCTCGCCGCGCTCATCGCCGTCGGCCAGCCGGAATAGAACGCAAGATGCGTGATCAGTTCGGCGATCTCCTCGCGCGTCACCCCGTTGCCGAGCGCGCGTTCGAGATGCCCGCGCAGCTGCTCGTAGCGGCCCATCGCCATCAGCGCGGCGCAGGTGATGAGACTGCGGTCGCGCTTCGAGAGCTGCGGCCGCTCCCACACCTCGCCGTAGATCAGCGTGTCGGCGATCTCGGCGAGCTTGGGCACGGTGCCGCGGATGCGCTCGCGCGCCGGCGATGTGGTGGTCCGCGCCATGATGTCCTCCTCCCATTGGTGAAGCGCCGAGCCTAGGGTAAGTCTTGGGGCACGCGAAACCGGGAGCAGGATTCATGCGCATTGCGATTGTCGGAGCCGGGGCGATCGGCTGCATCTACGGCGCCGCACTCGCCCGAGCCGGGGCCGAGGTGAGCTTCGTCGCGCGCGGCGCGCATCTCGCGGCGATGCAGGCGAACGGGCTCAGGATCGAAGGGGATCGCGGCGAAACCGTGCTCGACAAGGTGCAGGCGACCGACAACCCCGCCACCATCGGCCCGGTCGATTACGCGATCTTCTGCGTCAAGCTGTGGGACGTCGAAAGCGCCGCTGCGGCGATCAAGCCGCTGGTCGGGCCCGGCACCGCCGTCATCCCGCAGCAGAACGGGGTCGACGCGCACCAGCGGCTCATTCCGGTGCTCGGCCGCGAGGCGGTGATGGCCGGCACCGCCTGGGTGACCGGCACGATCGCCGCGCCCGGCGTGATCCGGCAGACCGGCACCTACCAGCGGCTCATCTTCGGCGAGCTCGACGGCAGCCTGAGCGGGCGCGGGCAGCGCCTCGCCGAACTCTGCGCCGCCGCCGGGTTCGAGGGCGATTTCCGGCCCGACGTGCTGGTGCCGGTGTGGGAGAAGTTCCTCAGCATCGTCCCGCTGTCGAGCGTCAATTCGCTGACCCGCGCGCCGCTCGGGATCTACCGCGAGGACGCCGAATTGTGGCGGCTGTGCGAGGGCAGCCTGCGCGAGACGATCGCCGTCGGGCACGCCGAGGGCGTCGCGCTGCCGGCCGATGCGTTCGACCGGGTGGTGGCGCAGCTGCGCTCGATGCCGCCCTACCACATGACCTCGATGTGCAACGACCTGCTGCGCGGCAACCGCATCGAGCTGCCGTGGTTCGCCGGCAAGGTCGTCGAGCTCGGCAAGAAGCACGGCATCGCCACGCCGACCTGCAGCCTGCTCTACGCCGCGCTCAAGCCGCATATCGACGGCAAGCCCGCCTAGCGGGGGGCGAGCGTTCCGCCGCCCGTCGCGCGGCCTGGGAAAAAAACACTGCCCCGTCGGATCGGGCGCGCGCCCCCCCAGATCGCGCGGCGCAAATCTACGCCGGCCCGCTCACCCCGGCATCGGCAAAGGTCGCCATGCCGTTATGGCAGGCGACCGCGGCCTTGAGGACGCCGAGCGCCAGCGTCGCCCCCGACGCTTCGCCGAGGCGCATCCCGAAATCGAAGAGCGCGCGCTGGCCGATCCGCTCGAGCAGGCGCCGGTGCCCCGGCTCGGCCGAGACATGCGCGACGATGCAGTGGTCGAGCGCATGCGGGTCGAGCGCATGGAGCGCGGCCGCCGCCGCGGTGCAGGTGAAGCCGTCGAGCACCACCGGCACGCGCCCCATCCGCGCGGCGAGCACCGCGCCGGCGATCGCCGCCAGCTCGTGGCCGCCGAGCCGGCGCAAGAGGTCGAGCGGATCGGCGCTCGCCGCGCCGTGCCGCTCGGCCGCGGCGGCGACGATTTCGCGCTTGTTTTCGAGCGCCGCGCCGAGGACGCCGGTGCCGGGGCCGGTCCAGTCCTGCGCGCTGCCGCCGAAGAGCGCGAGGCAGAGCGCCGCCGCTGCGGTCGTGTTGGCGATCCCCATCTCGCCGAGCGCGATGGCGTCGAGCCCCGGCTCGACCGCCATCATCCCGTAGGCCATGGCGCGGGCGCACGCGTCCTCGCTGAGCGCGGGCGCGTCGACGATGTCGGCGGTCGGCTCGTCGAGGTTCATCTCGTAGACCCGAAGGTCGGCGTCGACCGTCTTGCACAGTTGGTTCACCGCGGCGCCGCCGGCGACGAAATTCTGCACCATCTGCGCCGTCACCGCGGCGGGATAGGCCGAGACGCCGCGCGCCGCGACCCCGTGGTTGCCGGCAAAGACGCTGGTGCGCGGGTGGTCGAGCCGCGGTGGGTGGCGGCCCTGCCAGGTGGCGAGCCAATGCGCCAGCTCCTCGAGCCGGCCGAGCGCGCCGGCCGGCTTGGTCAGCTGCTTCTCGCGCAGCATCGCCGCGGTGCCAGCCTCGAGATCGGGGCCGGGCAGATGCGCGAACAGCGCGCGGATCTCGGCGAGCGTCGCCGGCAGCTCCGGCATCGCGTTCTCCCCCTTCGTGCGGCGCTACATCTAACAGCAAAACCCGTTATGGTCGCCGGCATGGCGCGTCGCCCCGGCATCTTCGACCAGTTCCTGCTGGCGACCGCGGTCCTCACCCGGCTGCCGGTTGCCGCGACGCCGCCGCAAAACGGCGCGATCGGCGCGGCGAGCTGGGCCTTCCCGGCGGTCGGCGCCGGGATCGGCGGCATCGCCGGGGCGGTGATGATCGGCGCCGCGCTCCTCGGGCTCGGCGCCGCGCCGGCCGGCCTCCTGGCGCTGGTCGCCGCCGGGCTCGTCACCGGCGCGCTGCACGAGGACGGGCTCGCCGACACGGTCGACGGGTTCGGCGGCGGCCGCAGCCGCGACGACAAGCTCGCGATCATGCGCGACAGCCGGCAGGGCGCCTACGGCGTCCTCGCGCTGGTGCTGAGCATCGGGCTGCGCGCCGCGGCGCTCGCCTCGATCGAGCCGCTTGCCGGCGCGCTCGCGCTGATCGCCGCGCACGCCGCCTCGCGCGCTTGGCTGCCGGTGGCGATGCGCTGGCTCGACGCGGCGCGCGCCGACGGGCTCGGCGCCGGCGCCGGACGCCCGCCGGCGGCCGCCGCTTCGGTCGCGGCGGCGATCGGCGCGGTGCTCGCCCTCGCCGCGCTCGGGCCGCTGCGCGGCCTCGTCGCGCTCGCCCTCTCGGCGCTGGCGGTGGCGGGCGCGGCGCGGCTTGCGCAGCGCCAGATCGGCGGCTACACCGGCGATGTCCTCGGCGCCTTCCAGCAAGTCGGAGAGATCGTGATGCTGCTCGTCGCGGCCGCCAAATGAGCGACCCGGCCCCGACCGCCCCGTCGCCCTTCAACCCCGGCCAGATCGGTGCCGGCGGCGCCGGCGACGGCGCGGTGACGACCCGCTTCTGGTGGGTGCGCCACGCCCCCGTCGCGCATGAGGGCCGCATCTACGGCCAGAAGGACATGCCGTGCGACTGCAGCGACGCCGGGGTATTCGCCGGCCTCGCCCGCCAGCTGCCCCGGCAGGCGGTGTGGGTGGTCAGCAACCTGCGCCGCACGCACGAGACCGCGCAGGCGATCGTGCGCGCCGGACTGCCCGGCCCGCGCGACATTCCCGGCCCCGAGGCGCGCGCGATCCCCGAGCTCGCCGAGCAGAGCTTCGGCGACTGGCAGGGCCTCACCTACGACGAGCTGCGCGAGTCGCGCGGCGGCGCGTTCCACCGCTTCTGGCACGCCCCGGCGCATCAGCGCGTGCCGGGCGGCGAGAGCTTCGTCGATGTGATGGCACGGGTCGGCTGGGCGGTCATGCAGCTCGTCGAGGCGCATCGCGGGCGCGACATCATCGGCGTCGTCCACGGCGGGACGATCCGTGCCGCGCTCGGGCTGGCGCTCGAACTCGGGCCCGAGCACTGCCTTGCCTTCACGATGGAAAACTGCTCGCTGACCCGGATCGACCACATCGAGGGGCCGGGGATGGGGCACAACTGGCGGGTCGTCGCCGTCAACCGGCGGCCGAAGTAGCTTTCCCACGCCGCCGGTGCTAGCGTGGCCGGCGCGATGCGACAGGGAAGTCCGGTGCAAGACCGGCGCTGCCCCCGCAACTGTTAGCGGCGAGTTCGCGGCAAACCGCCACTGGCCCCCTCCCGACCGGCTGGGAGGGGCCGGGAAGGCGCCGCGGGCGACGACCCCGAGCCAGGAGACCTCCGCATCGCCGCAGTCGGCACGATTCCTCGGGCGGAGGAGGAGCCTTTGTCGTCATCGCTTGCGGGCGCGTTGCCCGCCGCAACCCTCGTTCTCGGCGGCGCGCGTTCGGGCAAGAGCCGTTACGCCGAGGCGCTCGTCGCCGGTGCGGCCGGGTCCGCCACCTACATCGCCACCGCCGAGCCGGGTGACGCCGAGATGGCGGCGCGCATCGCCGCGCACCGCGCCCGGCGGCAGGAGCATGGCGGCGGCGCCTTCTGGCGCACGCTCGAAGCGCCGCTCGACCTGGCGGGCGCGATCCGCAGCACGACGGAGGCGGAGCGGCCGGTGCTGGTCGATTGCCTGACCCTGTGGCTCGCCAACCTGATGGGGGCGGGCCGCGGCGTCGAGCACGAGGCCGAGGCGCTCGGTGCGGCGCTGCGCGAGGCGCAGGGGCCGGTGGTGCTGGTGGCGAACGAGGTGGGGATGGGGCTTGTCCCCGAGACGCCGCTCGGCCGCGCGTTCCGCGACGCCGCCGGCCGGCTCAACCAATCGGTTGCGGCGCAGGCCGACCGGGTGGTGTTCGTCGCCGCCGGGCTGCCGCTGGTGCTCAAGGGAGAGCGCTGATGCGCCGCATCCCCGCGACGATCGTCACCGGCTTCCTCGGCGCCGGCAAGACGAGCCTGGTGCGCCACCTGATCGAGAGCGCCGCAAACGTCCGGCTGGCGATCATCGTCAACGAGTTCGGCGAATTGGGCATCGACCGCGAGCTGTTGCTCGGCTGCGGCGACGCGGCTTGCGAGGCCGGCGACATCGTCGAGCTCGCCAATGGCTGCATCTGCTGCACCGTCGCCGACGATTTTCTGCCGACCCTGACCAAGCTCGTCGAGCGCCCGGCGCCACCCGACCATATCGTGATCGAGACCTCGGGCCTGGCGCTGCCGAAGCCGCTGGTGCAGGCCTTCGCCTGGCCGGAGGTCAGCGCCGCCACGACGGTCGACGGCGTCTTGACGGTGATCGACGCCGCCGCGCTTGCCGCCGGCCGCTTCGCCGACGATCCCGAGGCCGTCGCGGCGCAGAAGGCCGCCGACCCCTCGCTCGATCACGACAACCCGCTCGAAGAGGTGTTCGGCGACCAGCTCGCCTGCGCCGACCTGGTGATCCTCAACAAGACCGACCTCGTCGCGCCCGCCGCGCTGGCGCGGCTGCGCGCCGAGCTCGCGGCCCGGCTGCGGCCCGGCGTGCGCGTCGTCGAGACGCGCGACGGCCGGCTCGCGCCGCATGTCGCGCTCGGCCTCGCCGCCGCCGCCGAGAACGATCTCGCCGCGCGGCCCTCGGTGCACGAGCTCGAAGGCGAGCACGACCACGACGATTTCGACAGCTTCGTCGTGACCCTCGACCGGATCGACGACGGCGACGGCCTGCACCGGCGGCTGACCGACACGATCCGCGCGCACGACATCCTGCGCGTCAAGGGCTTCGTCGATCTGCCGGGACGCGACCGGCGCCAAGTGGTCCAGGCGGTGGGCGATCGCGTGCAGCGCTATTTCGACCGGGCCTGGGAGCCCGGCGAAGCGCGCGCCACGCGGCTTGTCGTGATCGGCAAGAAAGGCCTCGACCGCGCCGCGATCGCGGCGGCGCTGACCGGCTGATGCACCTGCTCGCCACCGAGCCGGGCAGCATCGCCGACGGGTCGGCGGCGGTCGACCTCGCGCAGACCCCCGGCGACATCGTCGTGCTGGCGAGCGCCGACACCGAGGTCGCGCTGCTCGCCGGGGCGCAGGCCCGCCGCCGCGCGGCGGACCCGGCCGCGCCGACGCTGCGCCTCGCGCCGGTGATGCGGCTCGGCCACAACCTCTCGGTCGATCTCTACATGGAGACCGTGGCGCAGGCGCGGCTGGTGGTCGCCCGGCTGCTCGGCGGCGCCGGCTACTGGCCCTACGGCGTCGAGCGCCTGGTCGAGACCTGCGCGCGGCACGGCATCCCGCTCGCCCTGCTGCCGGGCGACGACCGGCCCGACCCGGACCTCGCCGAGCGCTCGACCCTGCCGGCCGAAGCCTGCCGCCGGCTGTGGCGCTACCTCGCCGAGGGCGGCGCCGCCAACGCCGACAATTTCCTTTGCTACGGCGCGGCGCTGCTCGGCTGCGACAGCGCCTGGGCCGAGCCGGCCGCACTGTTGCGGGCCGGGTTCTATTGGCCGGACCTCGCGAATCCGGGCCTCGCCGAGATCGCCGCGCGCTGGC